>NZ_BADA01000526.1 GCF_000333395.1 Microbacterium sp. B19 | reverse complement strand
ATCGTCGTCGAGCACGACGAAGAGACCATCCACGCGGCCGACTGGGTCGTCGACATCGGCCCCCGCGCCGGCGTCGACGGCGGCAACGTCGTGCACTCGGGACCGCTCGCCGAACTGCTCGACGACGATCGCTCACTGACGGGTGCGTACCTGTCGGGGCGCCGGTCGATCGAAGCGCCGAAGAAGCGCCGGAAGATCGACAAGAAGCGCCAGATCACCGTCGTCGGTGCCCGCGAGAACAACCTGCAGAACGTGACCGTGGACTTCCCCCTCGGTGTGCTGACCTCGGTGACCGGGGTGAGCGGTTCGGGCAAGTCGACGCTGGTCAACGGCATCCTGTACGAAGTCCTCGCCTCGAAGCTCAACGGTGCGCGCCGCGTGCCCGGCAAGCACACGCGCGTCACGGGTCTCGACAACCTCGACAAGGTCGTGCACGTCGACCAGGCGCCGATCGGCCGCACCCCGCGCTCGAACCCGGCGACCTACACCGGTGTGTTCGACCGCATCCGCACGCTGTTCAGCGAGACGCCCGAGGCGAAGGTGCGCGGCTACCAGGCCGGGCGCTTCAGCTTCAACGTCAAGGGCGGTCGCTGCGAGGCGTGCTCGGGCGACGGCACACTCAAGATCGAGATGAACTTCCTGCCCGACGTGTACGTCGACTGCGAGGTGTGCCACGGCAAGCGGTACAACCGCGACACGCTGTCCGTGCACTACAAGGGCAAGAACATCGCCGAGGTGCTCGAGATGCCGATCTCGGAGGCCGCGGAGTTCTTCGAGCCGATCCAGGCGATCCACCGCTACCTCAAGACCCTCGTCGACGTGGGCCTCGGGTACGTGCGACTGGGGCAGTCTGCGACGACGCTCTCGGGCGGCGAGGCGCAGCGCGTCAAGCTCGCGACCGAGCTCCAGCGTCGCAGCAACGGCCGCTCGATCTACGTGCTCGACGAGCCGACGACGGGTCTGCACTTCGAGGACGTCTCGCTGCTGCTCAAGGTGCTCAACGGCCTGGTCGACAAGGGCAACACCGTGATCGTCATCGAGCACAACCTCGACGTGATCAAGAGCTCGGACTGGGTCATCGACCTTGGCCCCGAGGGCGGTGCCGGCGGCGGCACGATCGTCGCCACCGGGACGCCCGAGCAGGTGGCGACGGTCCCCGAAAGCCACACCGGCGCGTTCCTGGCCGAACTCCTCGAGACGGGTCGCACCGGCACGCAGCGCAACACCGCCGAGCGCGAGCCGGAACTGGCCCGCGCGGGGGCCTGAGCCGTGGCATCCCGGGAACGGGTGTCGCAGCTGCCCTACCGTCCGAAAGCGGGGGAGATCCCCACCAACCCGGGGGTCTACCGCTTCCGCGACGCCGAGGGGCGCGTGCTCTACGTCGGCAAGGCGAAGAACCTGCGCGCGCGGCTGTCGAACTACTTCGCGCCGCTGTACTCGCTGCACGAGCGCACGCGGCGCATGGTCACCACCGCGGCGTCCGTGGAGTGGACCGTGGTGCCGAGCGACGTCGACTCGCTGCAGCTGGAGTACATGTGGATCAAGGAGTTCGATCCGCCGTTCAACGTCCGGTACCGCGACGACAAGTCCTACCCGTTCATGGCGATCACCCTCGCCGATGAGGCGCCGCGGGTGATCGTCACGCGCAACCCCAAGATCCGCGGAGCCAAGTACTTCGGGCCGTACCCGAAGGTCTGGGCGGTCCACGACACGATCGACCTGATGATCAAGGTCTTCCCGATCCGCACGTGCAGCGACTCGTCGTACAAGAAGGCGATGCAGTCGGGGCGTCCGTGCTTCCCGGGGCAGATCGGGCGCTGCGGCGGACCGTGCTCGATGAAGGTGACGATCGAGGAGCACCGCGCGATCGTCGACGACTTCGTGGCGTTCATGTCCGGTGGCGATCAGAGGTTCACCAAGGCGCTCACGGCTCGCATGATGGAGGCCTCGGCCGCCATGGACTACGAGGCCGCCGCTCGGTACCGCGACAAGCTGCAGGCCATCGATGCGGTGCTCGGCAAGAGCGCGCTCGTCCTGCCTGCCGACACGGATGCCGATCTCTTCGGTATCGCGGAGGACGAGCTCGCGGCGACCGTGCAGCACTTCGTCGTCCGCGGCGGCCGCGTCCGCGGTGTGCGCGCGACGACGATCGAGAAGGAGATCGACATCTCCGGCGCCGACCTCGTCGACCAGGTGCTGCAGCGCACGTACGGCGACGCCACGGCCGCCGACATCCCGCGGCAGGTGCTCGTGCCCGAGCTGCCGGACGACGCCGAGCAGCTCGAGGCGTGGCTCCGCGATCGGCGCGGCCGGCCGGTGTCGTTGCAGGTCGCGCAGCGCGGGCCCAAGGCCGACCTGCTCAAGACCGCGACGCTCAACGCGCAGCAGGCGCTCATGCTCCACAAGACGCGCCGTACGAGCGATTACGTCGCCCGCTCGCAGGCGCTGACCGACCTCCAGGAGGCCCTGGGGTTGGCGGAGGCGCCCCTGCGCATCGAGTGCTACGACGTCTCGCACCTCGCGGGCACGAACGTCGTGGCATCCATGGTCGTGTTCGAGGACGGTCTGCCGCGCAAGGATCAGTACCGCTCGTTCGGCGTCGCCGAGACCACCGACGACACCGACTCGCTGTACCAGGTGCTCACTCGCCGACTGGCCTACGTCGACCGCCCCGAGGACGACGAGCGCGAGACGCTCGGCGGAGCGATCGTCGCGGATGCCGAGAGCCCCGAGGCGACCGCCGACGGCGAGGTCGTGACGACGCGCAAACGCCCGAGGTTCGCCTACCGGCCCCAGCTGCTCGTGGTCGACGGCGGGCAGCCGCAGGTGGCGGCGGCTGCGCGCGCCCTCGCGGACGCGGGCCACGAGGAGATTGCCCTGTGCGGCATCGCCAAGCGGCTCGAGGAGGTGTGGCTGCCGGGGGAGGACTATCCCGTGATCCTTCCGCGCACGTCCGAGGCGCTGTACCTGCTGCAGCGCCTGCGCGACGAGGCGCACCGGTTCGCCATCACGCACCAACGCAAGCGACGCAAGCGAGACATCTCCAGCGTGCTCACCGAGGTGCCGGGGCTGGGCGACGCCCGCATCAAGGCGCTGCTGCGGCACTTCGGTTCGGTGACCGCATTGAAGAACGCCTCGCCCGAGGAGATCATGGAGCTGCCGGGGATCGGACCGACCCTCGCCGAGGCCATTCACGCACGTCTGTCTCGGTAGGCTGGGAACCCGACGAAAGGGCGCATCATGCAGGCGGGACCGGACACGCCCGGCGAGATCCTCATCGTCACGGGAATGTCGGGCGCGGGTCGGTCCACGGTCGCCAACGCCCTGGAGGACCTCGACTGGTACGTCGTCGACAACCTCCCGCCGCGGATGCTGCGTCCGCTGCTCGATCTGACCGAGCGCGCCGCGGGCGCGGTGCCGCGCGTGGCCGTCGTCGTCGACGTCCGCGGGCGTTCGCTCTTCGGTGACCTCCCGGAGGCGATGCGCGCGCTGCAGGCCGACGGCCAGGTGCGCGTGGTGTTCCTGGATGCCTCGGATGCGGTGCTCGTGCGCCGGTTCGAGGCCGTCCGGCGACCGCATCCGCTGCAGGGCGACGGCACGATCCTCGACGGCATCCGGCGCGAGCGGGAACGTCTGACACCCATCCGGGAGACGGCCGACGTCGTCATCGACACGTCGGCGTACAACGTGCACCAGCTGTCCCTCCGCACCGTCGAACTGTTCGGCGAGGAGGGCGCGGCACGGCACACCGTGACGCTCATGAGCTTCGGCTTCAAGTACGGTCTGCCCACCGACGTCGACCTTGTCGCCGACATGAGGTTCTTGCCGAACCCGTTCTGGAACGAGGAACTCCGCCCCCTCACCGGTGAGGATCCGGCGGTGCGCGAGTACGTCCTGGCCCAGGAGGGCGCGCGGGAGTTCCTCGATGCCTACTCCGCGGTCCTGCGCCCCGTGCTCGCGGGCTACGAGCGCGAGAACAAGCGGCATTCGGTCGTGGCGATCGGCTGCACCGGGGGCAAGCACCGGTCCGTCGTGATGGTCCGCGAGCTCGCGGCCCGCATCGGCGAGCTCCCCGGCGTCGCGGTCAGAGTGACTCACCGTGACCTCGGCCGCGAGTAGGCTGTACCCTCGTCCCCGCCGCCTCTGCAGCCTCACCCGTGCTGCTTTGAGCGTTGCCCCATCGTCCTGACCCGAGAAAACCGTGCCGCTGACCGCCGACGTGAAGGCGAGCTGATCACGGTACGCGA
>NZ_BADA01000527.1 GCF_000333395.1 Microbacterium sp. B19 | reverse complement strand
CCGATGCGCTCGGCGTCCCCCGGGGGACCTCGACCTCGGTCACCGACACCTCGGCGACAGGTTGCGGCCCGCCATGCGGGGGGCGGCGAGCACGCGGCGCAGCTGCTCGTCCGCGTCGAGGTTCACCGCGTCGCCGGAGAAGACGCCGCCGCGCATGCTGCCCGACGAACGGATGCGGCGCGTGAGCGCGCGGGTGTCGATGCCGGAGATACCGACGATGCCGTCCTCCACGAGTGCGTCGTCGAGCGAGCGGTTGGCGCGCCAGTTCGACACGACGCGCGAGGGGTCGCGCACCACGTAGCCGGCGACCCAGATGCGGCGGGACTCGGGGTCTTCGTCGTTCACGCCCGTGTTGCCGATGTGCGGGGCGGTCTGCAGCACGATCTGACCGGCGTACGAGGGGTCGGTGAGGGTCTCCTGGTAACCGGTCATGCCGGTGGCGAAGACGACCTCGCCGAAGGTCTCGCCGCGTGCGCCGTACGCGCGGCCGGGGTAACGGGTGCCGTCTTCCAGCACCAGGACGGCGGGTTCGCGCGAGATGCGCGGAGGGGAGATCAGGGCGGTCATGCGTCGCTTCCTGTCGAGATGAGCGGACGGATGGCGTCGGCGAGGGATCGGGCCGAGGCATCCTGGGGTCGGAGGTAGGTGTCGACGACGGTGTCGTCGTCGATGCGCCAGCTGACGCGCGTCAGGCCGTCGCGCTCCACCACGCGGTCGATGGCGACCGTGGCAAGAGCTGCGTCGACGAGGCGGTCACGGGTGAGCGCGATACGGGGCTGGCCCGGCAGGTCGAGGGCGATCCCGGCCGAGGTGACCGTGACGTCCACGCGGGAGCGGAACGCGAGGCCGCGGATCGCGAGGCGCTCCAGGGGCTCGTCGTGTCGCGTGGTCGCGACGTACAGGCCCGGGAACACACCCGTCTCCACGGCGCCGTCGGGAAGCTCTCCCACCGGGGCGGAGTAGCGCGCATCGCGCCGCGTTCGTCGGAGCCAGGCCACGGCGAAGACCGCCAGCAGGACGACGGCGACCCCCGCCATCACCAGCAGGGCGCCTTCGCGCGTCACGCGAGCACCCCCGGCGCCTCGAGCACCGCGCCGTCGACGACGGTCGGGATGCCGGAGCGCACGGTCCAGCGGATCTCGCCCGGGAGCTCGCGACCGAGGTACGGCGAGTTCTTGCTGCGACCGCGGAGGTCGCCGAGCCCGAACGTGCGCGCGGGGCGCGGGTCGTACAGCGTGAAGCTCGCGGGGTTGCCGGCGGTGAGCGGGGTGCCGTGGCCGTCGAGACGGCCGATGCGGGCGGGCGTGCGCGACATCACCCGGGCGACGTCGATCCACTCGAGGAGCCCGGTCTCGACCATGGCCTGGTGGACGACGCGCAGCGCGCTCTCCAGACCCACCATGCCGTTCGCGGCGGCGGCCCACTCGCACGACTTCGCCTCGGCCGGGTGCGGCGCGTGGTCGGTCGCGACGATGTCGATCGTGCCGTCGGCCAGACCCTCGCGCACCGCGAGCACGTCCTCCTCGCGGCGCAGCGGCGGGTTCACCTTGAACCGCGCGTCGTAGTCGCGCACGAGCTCGTCGGTGAGCAGCAGGTGGTGCGGGGTCACCTCGGCGGTGACGTTCACGCCGCGCTTCTTTGCCCAGCGAATGATGTCGACCGACCCGGCCGTCGACAGGTGGCACACGTGCAAACGCGAGCCCACGTGCTCGGGGAGCAGCACGTC
>NZ_BADA01000528.1 GCF_000333395.1 Microbacterium sp. B19 | reverse complement strand
CTTGCCGTGGCGCACCGCGAGCGAGAGGGCCGCGCGCAGCGAATCGGCGCCGAGGTAGGGCGTCAGGGTCACGGCATCCGCCTCCAGGGGCGAACCGGGCTCGAGCCACGCCGAGGCGTAGCCCTCCATCGTCGTGCCGATGTCACCGCGCTTCGCGTCGGCGATGACGAGGAGCCCCGCGGCGCGTGCCGCGGCCATCACGTCCTCCAGCGCGGCGAAGCCTCTCGACCCGTAGCGCTCGTAGAACGCGACCTGCGGCTTGACGATGCCGACCCGCTCCGCGGCGGCCTCGACCACCCGTAGGCCGAAATCCCGCACGCCCTCGGGCGTGGCATCCAGCCCCCACGCCGACAGCAGTGCGGCGTGGGGGTCGATGCCGACGCACAGGGGACCCCGGGTCTCGAGGGCCGCCGCGAGCCGCTGGCCGAACGTCTCGCTCACAGGCGACCCGCGCGGTCGACGGCGTACTCCTGGAGGCTGCGCACCTCGAAGCCGTCCTTCATCGCGCCGAGCGCGCTCACGGCGGCACCGAGCACGGCCATCGTCGTGAACAGCGCCTTGTCGGCGGCCACGGCGGCGGCACGGATCTCGTACCCGTCCGCGCGCGCCGTGCCCCCGCTCGGCGTGTTGACGATCATGTCGATCTTGCCGTCGTTGATGAGGTCGACCACGTTCTGCTCGCCCGAGGCCTGCGTCTCCGAGTACTTCTCGACGACCTGGACCCGGATGCCGTTGCGGGCGAGGATCTCGGCCGTGCCCTGGGTGGCCATGAGCTCGAAGCCGAGCTCCTGCAGCCGGTGGGCGGGAAGGATGACCGCGCGCTTGTCGGCGTCGGCAACGGAGATGAACACCGTGCCGGAGGTCGGCATGCCGCCGTACGCGGCCTCCTGCGACTTCGCGAACGCTGTCGGGAAGTCGCGGTCGATGCCCATGACCTCGCCGGTCGAGCGCATCTCGGGTCCGAGCACCGAGTCGACGGTGCGGCCGTCGGCCGTGCGGAACCGCTTGAACGGCAGCACGGCCTCCTTGACGGCGACGGGCGCGTCGAGCGGCACGCGCGAGCCGTCGCTCTCGGGCAGCAGGCCCTCGGCGATGAGCTCGGCGATCGTGCTGCCGGCCATGATGCGGCTGGCGGCCTTGGCGAGCGGGATGCCGAGTGCCTTGGACACGAACGGCACGGTGCGGCTCGCGCGGGGGTTCGCCTCGATGACGTAGAGCACGCCGGCCGAGATCGCGAACTGCACGTTCAGCAGGCCGCGGACGCCGACGCCTCGCGCGATCGCGAGGGTCGCCTCGCGCACGCGGTCGACTTCGGTGCGGCCGAGACTCACGGGCGGCAGGGTGCAGGACGAGTCGCCGGAGTGGATGCCGGCCTCCTCGAGGTGCTCCATGACGCCGCCGATGTACAGGTCGGTGCCGTCGAACAGCGCGTCCACATCGAGCTCGATCGCGTCGTCGAGGAAGCGGTCGACCAGGAGCGGGAGGCCGGGGCCGATGATCGCCTGGTCGGCGACGCGGACGAAGTAGTCGCGCAGCGCCTCGGTCGAGTACACGATCTCCATGCCGCGGCCGCCGAGCACGAAGCTCGGGCGCACGAGCACCGGGTAGCCGATCTCCTCGGCGACCTGGACGGCCCCCTCGACGTCGATCGCGGTGCCGTTGCGGGGCGCGACCAGACCGGCGTCGTCGAGCAGGCGCGAGAACAGCTCGCGCTCCTCGGCGAGGTCGATCGCCTCGGGGCTGGTGCCGAGGATCGTGTAGCCCGCGGCCTCGATGCCCTTGGCCAGGCCGAGCGGCGTCTGTCCGCCGAGCTGGCAGACGACCCCGAGGATCTGGCCGGACCGGCTCTCGGCGTGCAGCACCTCGAGCACGTCCTCGAGCGTCAGCGGCTCGAAGTAGAGGCGGTCGCTGGTGTCGTAGTCGGTCGACACGGTCTCGGGGTTGCAGTTGACCATGATCGTCTCGTACCCGGCATCCGACAGCGCGAAGGAGGCGTGCACGCACGAGTAGTCGAATTCGACGCCCTGGCCGATGCGGTTCGGGCCCGAACCGATGATGACGACCTTGGTGCGGTCGGACGGCGTGACCTCGGTCTCCCAGTCGTAGCTGGAGTAGTGGTACGGCGTGAGCGCCGGGAACTCCCCCGCGCACGTGTCGACCGTCTTGTACACCGGACGCACGTCGAGCGCGTACCGGATGCCGCGCACCTCGGCCTCGTCGAGACCCCGCAGCTGCGCGATCTGGACGTCGCTGAAGCCGTGCTCCTTGGCGAGGCGGAGGGTGTCGGCATCCAGTTCGTCTGCCGTGCGGATGATCTCGGCGACCTCGTTGATGAGGACGATCTGGTCGATGAACCAGGGGTCCATCGCGGTCGCCTCGAACGCCTGCTCGGGCGTCGCGCCGAGGCGCAGCGCCTGCTGCAGCACGACGATGCGGCCGTCGGTCGGCGTCTTCGAGATCTCGAGGAGCTCCTCGACCGACCGCGACTCCTCGCCCCAGTGGAAGCTGGAGCCGCGCTTCTCGAGCGAGCGCAGCGCCTTCTGCAGGGCCGTCGTGTAGTTGCGGCCGATCGCCATCGCCTCGCCCACCGACTTCATGGTGGTGGTGAGGGTCGTGTCGGCGGCGGGGAACTTCTCGAAGTTGAAGCGCGGCACCTTCACCACGACGTAGTCGAGCGTGGGCTCGAAGCTCGCCGGGGTCACCTTCGTGATGTCGTTCGGGATCTCGTCGAGGCGGTAGCCGATCGCGAGCTTCGCGGCGATCTTCGCGATCGGGAAGCCCGTGGCCTTCGACGCGAGCGCCGAGGAGCGCGAGACGCGCGGGTTCATCTCGATGACGATGATGCGACCGGTCGCCGGGTCGACGGCGAACTGGATGTTGCAGCCGCCGGTGTCGACTCCCACCGCGCGGATGATGTCGATGCCGATGTCACGCATCTTCTGGTACTCGCGGTCGGTGAGGGTGAGCGCCGGCGCGACGGTGATCGAGTCGCCGGTGTGCACGCCCACGGGATCGACGTTCTCGATCGAGCAGACCACCACGGTGTTGTCGTGGGTGTCGCGCATGAGCTCGAGCTCGTACTCCTTCCAGCCGAGGATCGACTCCTCGAGCAGGACCTCGTGCGTCGGCGAGTCGTGCAGGCCCGCGCCGCCGATGCGGCGGAGGTCGGTCTCGTCGTACGCGAAGCCCGAGCCGAGGCCGCCCATCGTGAACGACGGACGCACGACGAGCGGGTAGCCCAGCTTCTCGGCGCCGGCGAGCAGCTCGTCCATCGAGTGGCAGATGACGGAGTCGGCGACGTCGGCGCCGGACTCGATCACGAGCTCTTTGAAGATCTGGCGGTCCTCGCCCTTGCGGATGGCATCGACCTTCGCGCCGATGAGCTCCACCCCGTACTTGACCAGGATGCCGCGGTCGTGGAGAGCCATGCCGCGTTTCAGGCCCGTCTGCCCACCGAGCGTGGGGAGGATGGCATCGGCTTCTCCTTCGCGATGATCGTCTCGATCACCTCGGGGGTGATCGGCTCGATGTACGTCGCGTCGGCGAAGTCGGGGTCGGTCATGATCGTCGCCGGGTTGGAGTTGACGAGGATCACGCGCACGCCCTCCTCGCGGAGGACGCGGCACGCCTGGGTGCCGGAGTAGTCGAACTCGCAGGCCTGACCGATGACGATCGGGCCGGAGCCGATGACGAGGACGGAGCGGATGTCGTCGCGCTTAGGCATTCTTCTTCGTCTCCTGAGTTGCGAGCACCATGTCGCGGAAGCGGTCGAACAGGTAGTTGGCGTCGTGCGGGCCGGCGGCGGCCTCGGGGTGGTATTGCACGCTGAACGCCGGGATGTCGAGGGCGCGCAGACCCTCGACCACGTTGTCGTTGAGGCCGATGTGGCTCACCTCGACGCGGCCGTAGCCGTGCGGGCTGTCGACGACCGCGTCCAGCGGCGCCTCGACGGCGAAGCCGTGGTTCTGCGACGTGATCTCGACGCGGCCGGTGGTCTTGTCGAGGACCGGCTGGTTGATGCCGCGGTGGCCGAACGGCAGCTTGTAGGTGCCGAAGCCGAGGGCGCGGCCGAGCAGCTGGTTGCCGAAGCAGATGCCGAAGAACGGCAGGCCCTCGTCGAGCACGGCGCGCAGCAGCTCGACGTGCTGGTCGCTCGCGGCCGGGTCGCCCGGGCCGTTGGAGTAGAACGCCGCGACGGGTTCGATCGCGCGGATCTCGTCGATCGACGCGGACTGCGGGAACACGTGCACGTCGAACCCGCGCGCGGCGAGGTTGTCGATCGTGGACTGCTTGACGCCCAGGTCGAGCACGGCGAGGTTGCCGATGCG
>NZ_BADA01000529.1 GCF_000333395.1 Microbacterium sp. B19 | reverse complement strand
GAACGAAAGGTTTACTCAGCCCGGCCACTCCCGCCCTTCCAACCGCCCCAACAACACCTCGACGGCGGAGCCCTCCATCCCGCGCACCCACCGCTGCGTCGACGACGCACGCGACGACACCGTACGCCCGCGCTCCCCGCCGGTGAGCCGCACCTCGACCTGCCCCGACGCGACACTGACGCCCCGCAGCACGCCGGCCGCGACCATCGCCGCCAGTGGGTCGTGCAGCGCGCAGCGGCGGTCGGGGAAGACGCGGCTTTGGTAGAAGTCGAGGTACGCCGGCAGCATCGCGGCCAACGCCTGTGGCACGGCGCCCGGGATCGCTTCGAGGCGCACGAGGTCGGTGGCATCCAGGGTTTGCGTCATCGTGACGTCGAGGGGGACGAGGGCGGTGTCCCAGTCCTGCGCAAAGACGACCGCGGCCGCCTCGGGATCGTTGTGGATGTTCGCCTCGGCCCACGCCGTCACGTTGCCCGAGTGACCGAACGCACCACCCATGACGACGAGCCGGTCGAACGCGGCGACGCCGGGCGTCTCGGCGTAGGCGGCGAGGTTCGTCAGCGGGCCGAGGGCGAGGACGGTGAGATCTGGATGCCGGGTGGCCAGGTGATCGATGAGTTCGACCGCGGCGCGGGTGTCGGGGGAGCTGTCGGCTGCGGCCCACGCGATCCCGCCGACGCCGTCCTCCCCGTGGACGTGTGGCGCGCCGCCGGCGTAGTCGCGCCCGCGGAAGTGGTGCGCGCCGACGGCGACCGGGATGTCATCAACCCCGGCGAGCTGGAACAGCGACAGGGTGTTGGCGGCCGCGCGGGCGGCATCCGTGTTCCCGGAGACCGTCGTGACGCCCACGATCTCGACCGCGGGCTCGGCCAGGAGGTACGCGAGGGCGAGGGCGTCGTCGATGCCGGTGTCGCAATCGACGAGGATCGGGCGGCGGCTCACGCGGGAACCCCGTACGCGTCGAGGGGCTGCAGATCGGGTTGCGACGCATCGTCTGCGACGGCGGCAGCCCCGACAGCGCACGCGCGCGCGAGGGCGACCTCCTCAGCATCGCCGCGCAGCAGGCCCACGACCAGCGCCGCGCAGAATGCGTCCCCGGCGCCGACGGTGTTGCGGACGGTCGTCGACACCCCGGGCGCGGACGCGGCGAGCTCGCCGTGCCGGTACAGCCGCGCGCCCTCGGCTCCGAGCGTCACGCACAGCAACGGCGCGTCGTGCACCTCGGGGAGCTGCGCGTACTCCGTCTCGTTGACGATGACCAGATCCGCGCGCTCGAGCACCCCGGCGGGGAGCGGGCGCGCGGGGGCGGCATTGAGGGCGAAGAACCCGGCGGTGTCCGCGGCGGCCGAGATCACGGCATCCGACACCTCCAACTGCGCGAGCACGGCGGAACCGGGCTCGATCCCCAGGGCGTCGGCGTCGATCGCCGCGTTCGCACCGGCGCACACGACGATGGAGTTCTCGCCGGTGGCATCCACGACGATCAGGGCAGTGCCCGTGGCCGCGTCGGACGTCTGCACCGTCGACGCGTCGACACCGATGGATGCCAGCTGCTCGCGGACCCCGCGACCGTCGAGGTCGTCGCCCACGGCGCCCACCAGGCGCACCGCGGCTCCGAGGCGCGCGGCCGCGACGGCCTGGTTCGCGCCCTTGCCGCCGGGTCCGCGCTGCAGCACGCCGTCCGCGACGGTCTCGCCGGGGCCGGGCGCGCGCTCGACACGGGCGGTGAGGTCGACGTTGATCGCGCCGACGACGGTGAGGCTCGGCGGGGTCGTCATCGCGCCACCGTCCTCGGCGCAGCGGGGGAAGAGAGCAGGAGGGGCGTCACAGGACTCACGAGAACCCACCCTGGCACGTTTCAGTGCAGCAGGAGCTTCGCCGTGATCAGAACGGCCGCCACGATCGCGGCTCCCGCGGCCGTGAGCAGCACGGCGCCGACGGAGTATCCGCGCAGGCGCGCGCCGGCCGTGGCGACCACGACCAGATACGTCATCGCCACCGCGACGCCCCACAGCAGCGCCGTCGAGAGGGCCACGCCGGTCGCCGTCAGCACCACGACCACCAGGAGAGGCGCGAACGTCGCCGAGATCATCGGGGCGCTGACGCGAAGGTGATGCGTCACGACCTGTCCCGGTCGGCGGGCCGACACGTCTCCGAGGGAGTACGCAAAGACGTGGGTCGCGAAATACACGAGGTTCGTCAGCACGACCACTGCGATGACCGTGCCCAGGTCGGTGTCGCTCAGACCGAACAGCGTGGATGCCGAGATCAGCGCGCCGTAACACCCCGCACTGATGCGTTCGGCGGCGTCGCGTCCGAGGCCGCGCGACGCGGCGGCATCGGTGTCGTCGGTGGAGTCCATGGCATCCTCACCCTAGCGACGCGCGTCGACGCAGCGCGGCCGAGACGATCGCGACGAGTGTTCCCACGGCGACACCGATCACGGTCTCGAGCACGCGGTCGCGCAGGAGCATGTCGGGGGTCGCGGGCGAGGCGAGCGAGATCATCAGCAGCGCGAGCGGGGTGATGAACACCATCGCGATGCCGTAGTTGCGGCCGACGAACAGCTCCGCGCCCACCTGCATCACGACGGCGGCGAGCAGGACCGCCCACGCGGAAGTC
>NZ_BADA01000530.1 GCF_000333395.1 Microbacterium sp. B19 | reverse complement strand
GGGTCGATCGCGTCGGCATCCGTGCTCCGGTCGAAGGGCACGACGAACTTGCTCCGGCGGTCTGCGGGATTGGCGCGAAGCCGATCAGGCCGCCGGCGGCCAGGCGGTCCAGCATGCCGGTCACCGATGCCGTCGAGACCGCCAGAGCCTGTGCGATCTCCGTCGGCGTCACGGTGCCGCCCTCGTCCGTGCGTTCGAGGATCAGGCGCATCGCCGCCCGTGCGTTCTCGCTGGGGCCGCAGTCGGTCTGTCGCCGCCGTGCCAGCCGGGCCTCGGCCAGCCGCAGTCGTTCGACGGCGCGGGCGGCGACCGTAGAGGGGTCGTCTTCGGTCACGATCGTCATGGCTCTCCTGTAAGGGTCCGGCCGCCCGATGCGACAGTCTAGTTAGGCAAACGAGATTCCAGTGGTGCGATACATCTGCCGACGATCCCTGTGGGGCGAAAGAAACTTGGCGGCCCACCGATATATCACCGGAATTCACTTTGTGATAGTTAGGCAACCTAGTAAAATATCGATTGCCGAAACCTCCGGAAGGAGACGCTCATGGGCCTACTGTTCTACGGCTCTTCCGAGCGCCCGATCCGGATCCCGGATCGCGTGCTCGCCCACGTGAAGGTCGTGATCGCGACCAAGCTCCGCCGCGGAGAGAGCTTCACCATGTCGTGGCGCCACCCCGACGGTGAGGAGGGCGGCCGCAGTACGATCTGGATCCAGCAGCCCGTGAGCAAGCAGCGCGCCAAGAAGCAGCAGCAGTCGACCAAGGCGCCCGGAACGGCACCGCGGACGACCGCCAAGCCCGGCACCGACACCCCCTCCTGAGCACCCGGAGCCCATGATGACGACGTCCGAGCAGATCGCGACCGAACCCACCGCCGCCACGGAAGAGCAGCTCGAGCAG
>NZ_BADA01000531.1 GCF_000333395.1 Microbacterium sp. B19 | reverse complement strand
GGCGCCCCCGCGCCCGACGACGTGCGGTCCCGCCTCGACCCCGCAGTCGAGGGAGCCGTGCGCGCGTCGTTGGAGAAGCGGCATCCCAGTACCTCGTCGACATCGCGCACGACGACTTCGTCCTCCGCCTGGCGCTGCACGTGCAGAACCTGCTGCACCGGTCGCGCGAGCAGGCGTGGTCGCGAAACCCGCTGACGCGTTCGCTGAAGTCGACGTACCCCATGATCTTCGAGGTCGCGGTGTACATCGCGAAGGGGCTGCAGGACGCGCTCGGCATCCCGATCCTCGACGACGAGATCGCCTACATCGCGATGCACGTGGGCGGTCGGCTCGAGCGCAGCCGCCGCTCCGACCAGCTGCTCACCGCCACGATCGTGTGCCCCGGGTACTACGAGCTGCACGAGCTCCTGCGCTCGAGTGTCGACCGCTCGCTCGGGCAGGCGATCGAGGTCGTCGGCGTCGAGACGCGCATCGACCCGGCGTGGGACTCGATCGACACCGACCTCGTCCTCACCACGATCGACCCGCCGCGGCCCGGCGATCGGTTCGTCCGCATCCAGCCGTTCCTCACCGACGCCGACGTCGAGCGCGTGCAGGCCGCCGCCTCGCGGGTGCGGCGCGGGCGGCGTCTCGCGCGGCTGCGCGCCGAGCTCGAGACGTACTTCTCGCCCGACGCGTTCGTCCGGGGCCTGGATGCCGCCGAGGGCGAGGCCGGCGTCATCCGTCGGCTCGGTGGGCTGTTGGTGGACGAGGGCGTCATCGACGACGACTACGTCGTCCGTGCGGTGGAGCGCGAGGCGATCTCCTCCACGGCGTTCACCGACGCGCTCGCCGTTCCGCACGCGATGGGCATGACCGCGACGCAGACCCGCATCGCGATCGGCATCGCCGACCCGTCGATCGCCTGGGGCGAGGGGCGGGTGCAGGTGGTGGCGCTCGTGGCGTTCAGCGAGACCGACCGCGAAGCGTTCCAGACCGTGTTCGAGCAGTTCGTCGAGGTGTTCAGCGAGCGCGACAGCGTGCAGCGGATCGTCCGCCGCGGCACGGACTTCGCGGCCTTCCTCGACGAGTTGGTCGCGGTGATCGACGGCTGACACCGCCGCCGCGGCCTCTTCCCCGGGTTCGGGGCGCATTCCTCGGGTTGGGGCGTGTGCGTTCCCCGGGTTTGGGGCGCATTCCTCGGCTCGGGGTGGGTGCCTTCTCCGGTTTGGGGCGCATTCCTCGGTTCGGGGTGGGTGCCTTCTCCGGTTTGGGGCGCATTCCTCGGTTTGGGGCGCGAGAATTGCGCCCCGAGCGGGGAAACGCGCCCCAAACCTGTTGTGTCGCGGGGCGCGGGGTCCGGCGGCGTCGCCGGGCATTGCTGCCCGGTTCGGGACAGCTGCGGACGCTTCCCCGGGTTTGGGACGCATTCGTCGGGTCGGGGCGTGTGTGTCCCCGGGTTTGGGGCGCATTCCTCGGGTTGGGGCGTGAGAATTGCGCCCCGAACCGGGAAACGCGCCCCAAACCCGCAACAACAGAAGCGACTCCACCCTGAGGTGCGGTTCAGAGCGGGCGGATGCCGAACGCCGAGAGTCTGCGGCCGAGTGCGTCGGCGGTCCGCAGGTGCGACCACTGCCATCGGGCGAGCGGTCGCTGGGTGCGGCCGCGAATCCAGTCCTCGCGCTGCTTCTCGCGGAGAAGGACCTGATCCAGGGTCAGGCCGGACCGCAGGGCGTCATCTCGGTACTTCGTCTCCCCGTCGAACTCGCCCCAGGCGCACACGTCGGACAACCCGAAGTCGACGTAGTAGTCGCGACCGGAGGGACCCGGGATGGCGACTTGGAGGTCGGGCGGGGCGAATCCGAGTTCGCGGAGCCGGATGCGACTGATGCTCTCGCCGGGGAGCTGCGCGCGACCGTCCGCGAAGGCGATCGACCGCAGCGCTCGGGCCCGGCCGTGCGCCGACCGCGACGAGATCTCGCGAATGCGCTCGCGCTGTTCCTCCTCCGCATGAGGGAGGTGCGTCCCGAGTGCTGGAGCCGCGACGAGTCGCAGGCCCGCGTCCAGGGCGCACACCGCGGTCTCGAAAGCCGTGGTGCGCGCGATGTCGGCGAGGGTGCGGTCGAGACTCGTGCACCGGAGGCCGTGACGTTCGACGATCTGGTCGAGGGGAACCTCCCCGCGGTGTCTGACGACGCCCGTAGCGGCGCCGGGACGCCTCGGCTCCACGATGACGTGCACCTTCGGCGAGGGAGGGCCGTGCACCGGAAGGCCGTGCAGAGCAGCCGCGGTGAGATGTGAGAACAGGGGCCGTTCGCGACTGACCATGGCGAGCGCCTGCGCGCGGGCGATGATCCACTCCTCGGGCTTCGGCGCGGAGTCACGCTCGGGCCGAAGATAGACGCCCGGCCGGAGGCGAACGACCTCGCCCGTCCCGAGGAGCCTCTCCAGTGCGGACGAGCCGACGCCGTCCGCGGCGAGATCATCGCGTGTCAGGGGTGTGTAGCCGGACATGCCCGACAGTGTCGCGGAGCCGAGTTCTCGGCATCCGCGATTTCCGTCGATGTGGGGAGAACCCGATCCCGGGGCGCCCTGGGGAGAAGCCTCGCGCGTGATGGGTTTGGGGCGGGATCGTCATGCTGGGGCGCGAGATTCACGCCCCGGCAAGGGAATCGCGCCCCAAACCGGATCCGCCGCAGCACCAAGCGGGCCCTGCGCGGTCACTCCTCGCCGATGTCCTCGTTCCAGAGCGAGGGGTTCTCGTCGATGAACGTCGTCATCACGTCGATGAGCGCCGGGTCCTGCAGCACGTGCACGTCGACGCCGTTCTCGCGCAGCCAATCCTCGCCGCCGTAGAACGTGGTGTTCTCGCCGATCACGACGCGGCCGATGCCGAACTGTCGGACGAGGCCGGAGCAGTACCAGCACGGGGAGAGCGTCGTCACCATCGTGGTGCGCGGGTAGGAGCGCTGGCGCCCCGCGGCGAGGAGGGCGACGTCTCGCCGTGCAGAGCGGGGTTTGTCGCCTGCACGCGCTGATTGCGGCCCGACCCCAACAGCCGGTCATCGTGGTCGAAGAGCGCGGCGCCGATCGGGATCCCGCCCTCCGCCCGACCCTCGAGAGCCTCCCAGCGGGCGACTTCGAGCTTCTCCTCGTCGGTGGCGTACACGGCTCCGACGACGGGTGCAGCGCTCACTCGGCGTCCTCCGCGGCGTCGACGTGGGCCACGACCTCGTCGTCGGTGAGGGGACCCCCCACCTTCGGCGCGAAGGCGCGGAAGAGGACGAAGTACAGCACCCCGGCGATGAGGAAGCCCGCGGCCGGAGTCAGGTCGCCGAGCGGCGAGGCGGCGCCGCCCGTCGCCTGGACGACGACGCCGAGGAAGAGCGTCTGGTTGGAGAACAGCAGGATCGAGACGACCACCGCCACCACGAACGAGATCGGCCCGGCCGGGTTCCGGTACTTGGCCGTGTCGCTGACGAGCGCGGCGATGGAGGTGCCGCGGCGCAGGTAGCGGTCGACGAGCACGATGCCGAGCCACGGGGCGATCCAGTACGCGATGACGAGCAGGAAGTTCTCGTAGATCGTCGTGACGTCGGCGAGGATCGAGACGAGGGCGATGAGGAACCCGAGCACGCCGAACCCCAGCGCGATGATGGCGCGGCGCAGCGAGAAGGGGATCCGCACGCCGGCCGCGAGGAACGACATGGCGCCCGAGTAGACGTTCAGCGCGTTGGCGGCGATGGCGCCGACCGCGATCGCCGCCAGGGTCAGAGCACCGATCCACCCGGGCATCCCGTGCACGAAGGCGTCGGTGGGGGAGGCGTCCGCGGGCGCGACGATCAGCGCCGACGCGGCCCCCGCCGACATCAGCACGGTGCAGGACACGAAGATGCCGAGGGCCGCCGCCCAGCCGGTCGCCGGGAGGCTGACCGCGCGGGGGAGGTAGCGGGTGTAGTCCGCGGCGTACGGCGTCCATCCGGCCGAGTAGCCGAAGGCTGCCGCCGCGGTGAGCAGGAACCCCGCGAAGGAGAAGTCGCCGCCCGAGATGCCCGCGCCGACCTCGGGGTTGGCGAAGATGGCGATCGTGGCGAGGAGGAAGATCACGCCGAGCACGATGCTCGCGTACCGCTCGAAGACCTGAACGAGGTCGTGACCGACGAAGGCGAGCAGCACCTCGAGCACGACGATCACCACCAGGCTCAGCCAGACGGGCAGCCCCGTGAGAGTGGTCAGGGCGAAGGCCCCGGACACCGAGTTGACGGCGAACCAGCCCAAACCCGCCATGACCGTGTTCAGACCGGCCGGGAGGATGTTGCCCCTCAGACCGAACGCGGTGCGGCTGAGCACGAGCTGGGCGAGACCCTCCCGCGGACCCCAGGTCGACAGCACGCCCTGCGCGGCGGCCGCGAGCGCGTTGCCGACGACGATCGCGAGCACGGCCTGCCAGAAGCCGAGGCCGAAGAACGCCACGCCGATGAACCCGACGAAGACGGTCGCGAACTCGAGGTTGGGCGCCGACCAGGTGGCCAGCAGCTGCCACGGCGAGCCGTGTCGGTGGTCGTCCGGGATGGCTTCGATGCCGCCCGCCTCGATCTTCGTGGGCCGCGTCTTGGCCTCACTCGCGTGTGTCGTCGCACTCATGGCCTCACCGTACGACTCGGCTGTTACCGATACGTTATGGCCGCGTTAGGGGTGGGAGCGCTCGTGGCCGGAGACGGTGAAGGACGGAGAGCCCGCGGCGTCGCTTGTCGGCGGGGAAGCGGCATCCGCGGTCGCTCGCATGGCCGTCCGCCACCTCGCGACGGCGATGGTCGACGACCAGATCACGCCGACCGGTAGGGCGAGGAGCGCTCCGAACCACCAGAACGGGCCGACCGCGGGGGCGATGGACCCGGTGACGTCAGGGGGGTTCTCGTCGAAGAACGAGTACAGGGGGATGTCCCAGGAGACCCAGGGGTAGATCCACGTGGCGCCGATCGCCCCCCACAGCCATATCGAACCGCGCACCGCGGTGAAACGCACGCGCGGTTCTTGCCGAGCAAGCCACCTCGCGCGCCACACCGCCACGATCGTGATCTCCACGGCCCACGCGACCCAGAGAGAGGTCCACACGACAGGCGTGTCACCGAGCACGGCGAGTGCCTGCGCGGTCGTCATCCCGTAACTCGCCGGCGTGCCGTACACGGCGCCGTACACCCCCACCGCGATCGACACCGCGCCCACGCAGCAGAAGGTGATCGTGGTTCGCGCGACGGCCCGCCCCATGGCGGAAACGTACCGGATTCGCGGCCCCGGCGAGCGACTGACCGACGGACCGTGTCCGGGAGGCGGGCCTCACCCGCCCCCGGACCGCCCGTGTCAGCGCACCGCGGCGAGCAGCTCCTCGGCGCCGGTGCGCAGCGCGTCGAGACGGCGGCGGGCCTTCTTCGCCGACGAGCCGCGCACGTCGAGGTACAGCTTCAGCTTCGGCTCGGTGCCGCTGGGCCGGACGATGAGGCGCGAGCCGTCGTCCAGCCAGATGCGCAGCACATCGCCCGGGGGTAGCCCGTCGACGCCTCGCAGCAGGTCGTCGATCCTCGACACCGCGACCTCGCCGACGGCGGACGGCGGCTGAGCGCGAAGGGATGCCATGATCCCGCCGATCTCGCTCAGGTCGGTGACGCGCACCGAGATCTGGTCGCTCGCGAACGCGCCGAAGGTGTCGCGGAACTCCTGCAGCAGGTCGGCGACCGTGCGGCCCTCGGCGCGCGCGGCCGTGGCGAGGCCGAGGAACGCGACGGCGGCGGAGATGCCGTCCTTGTCGCGCACGGTGTCGGGGTTCACGAGGTAGCCCAGGGCCTCCTCGAAGCCGAAGATGATTCCCGGCGCACGCGAGATCCACTTGAAGCCGGTGAGGGTCGCGTGGAAGTCGAGCCCGTAGTGCTCCGCCACGACCTGCAGCCCGGGCGACGACACCAGCGAGCAGGCGAGGGATGCCGGGTGCCCGGCGCCTCGATCGGATTCCGCGTGTGCACGCGCCGCCCGCCAGCCGAGCAGCAGCCCGATCTCATTGCCGGTGAGTCGGCGCCAGCCGCCCTCGGTGTCGGCGTCGGGGATGGCGACGGCGAGGCGGTCGGCATCCGGGTCGTTGGCGATGACGAACTCCGCGTCGGCGGAGCGGGCCGTCTCGAACGCGAGGTCCATCGCCCCGGGCTCTTCGGGGTTCGGGAAGGCCACGGTGGGGAAGCGCCCGTCGGGGTGGATCTGCGCCTCGACGACCGTCGGGGCGGGGTAGCCCGCGGCGGCGAGCACGCGCTCCACGGTCTCCCACCCGACGCCGTGCATCGCGGTGTAGACCCAGCGCGCGCCCTCCGCGCCGGCGGGGGCGGGGGCGACGGCGGCGGTGGCGGCGACGTACGCCTCGACGAGCGACTCGGGCGCGTTCTCGTACCCCACGGAGCGGGGGAGGATCGTGACGTCCCCCGCATCGGCCACGGTCTGGATGTGCGCGGCGATCTCGGCGTCGGCGGGCGAGACGATCTGCGCGCCGTCGTCGGCGCCGCCGAGGTAGACCTTGTAGCCGTTATCGTCCGGCGGGTTGTGGCTCGCGGTGACCATGACGCCCGCGTCGGCCCCGAGGTACCGCACCGCGAAGGCGAGTACGGGCGTCGGCAGCATCCGCGGCAGCAGGATGGCCCGCAGCCCGGCCCCTGCGAAGATCTCGACCGAGTCGCGCGCGAAGACGTCGGAGTTGCGGCGTCCGTCGTAGCCGACGACGACCGTCGGCGTCCCTTCGGGCTGCTTCTCGCGCAGGTACGCGGCGAAGCCCGCCGCGGCCTGCGCGACGAGCACCCGGTTCATGCGGTTCGATCCGGCGCCGAGCGTGCCGCGGAGCCCGGCCGTCCCGAAGGCGAGACGGGTGGCGAAACGGTCCTCCAGGTCGGCGGCCGCCTCGGCATCCCCGTCCTCGACGCGCGCGAGCAGCGCGGTGAGTTCTTCGCGGGTCGTGGCATCCGGGTCCTGGGCGAGCCAGGCGCGGGCCGCGGCGACGTGGTCGCTCACAGCGCGCCGATCACGCGGGCGAGCAGCGCCGAGATCACGGGCTCCGCCTCACGGCCGGCATCGAGCACCTCGGCGTGGCTGAGGGGCGTCTTCTGGATGCCGGCGGCCAGGTTCGTGATGAGCGAGAAACCGAGGACCTCCATGCCGGCCTGCCGGGCGGCGATGGCCTCGAGGGCCGTGGACATGCCGACGATGTGACCACCGATGGTCTTGGCCATCTGCACTTCGGCGGGGGTCTCGTAGTGCGGACCGCGGAACTGCGTGTAAACGCCCTCGTCGAGCGTCGGATCGATCGACCGGGCGAGGTTGCGCAGACGCTGCGAGTAGAGGTCGGTGAGGTCGATGAACGTCGCGCCCTCGAGCGGGGAGTCGGCGGTGAGGTTGATGTGGTCGCTGATGAGCACCGGCTGGCCGGGCTTCCAGGTCTGTCGGAGGGCGGAGCCCACGACACAGCGTCCGCGACGCCACGGGATCCGATCCCCCATGCAGACCCTCGGCGCAAGTACGGGCCGCTCACGTGGGGCCGGTGCCACGTCGGGGTGCCGCCCACAGGAAGGGTCGGCCTGCTGCACGGGGCGGTGACGGGGCGCGCCCCAGCAAGGTCCGTCCCGATGCTGCGTCGCGCATGGTTGCGAAGTCACTCTGTCGACGGCGCGCGTCGCGGATCGCGTGCTGTGGGTGTGGCGCGCTGGTACGGCATGTCGGTGCGCTCAGCGGGATGCGGGGTGCGGCCCACCAGAAGGGTCGGCCTGCTGCACGGGGGCGTGACGGGGCGCGCCCCACCAAGGTCCGGCCG
>NZ_BADA01000532.1 GCF_000333395.1 Microbacterium sp. B19 | reverse complement strand
CGCGAACGCCGAGCCGTTGTTGTTCGCCGCCGACGTGAAGGCGTAGAGCACCTCGCTCAGGCCGTGGACGCCCGGGTTCAGGATCGAGGTCGACTCGACGTCGAGCGGCGCGGACACGTCCGAGAAGACGAGGTCGTAGCCGCCCTCGTGGAGCAGGAGGCCGACGAAGCCGCGACCGATGTTCCCGGCTCCGAAGTGGACGGCCTTCATGCGTTGACGGAGCCCGACAGGGCCTGGAACAGCTCCTCGGGGGAGGAGGCGGCCTTCAGGCGCGCGACGTCGTCCTCCTCGGAGAAGAGGATGGCGATCTGCGACAGGATCTCGAGGTGCTCGTCGCCCTTGCCGGCGATGCCGATGACGAAGGTGACGGGCTCCCCGCCCCAGTCGACGCCGCCGTCGTAGCGGACCACCGACAGGCCGGACGTCAGGATGGCCTGCTTGGTCTCGTTGGTGCCGTGGGGGATGGCGAGTTCGTTGCCCATGTAGGTGGACACCGTCTCCTCGCGCTGCTGCATGGCGGCGAAGTATTCGCCGGTGACCGAGCCGGCGGCTTCGAGCAGATCGGCGGCTTCCTTCATCGCCTCCTCGCGGGTGGCGCTGCCGGGGTGGATGCGAACGGATTCGATGCGGAGGACGTCCGACATGGTTCTCGCCTTTCTCGTCGTACTGTCCAGCCTCGCAAACCACGGGCCGGACGGGAAGACGCCAGGGGCCGGGGTTGTGCCCCAGCCCCTGGCGTGTGGGAGTTACTTCGCCTCGTGCTGGCTGCGGACCATCTCCACGACCTCGTCGTACTTCGGCGAGTTCATGAAGTTGTCCACCGAGACGTGGATCGCGTCGGGGTTCTGCGCCTTCGCGCGGTCGGTCAGCTGGTTCTGCGTGATGACCAGGTCGGCCGTGCCGTCGAGGTTCGCGATCGCCTGGTTGGTGACCGTGACGCCCTCGATGCCCGCCTTCTTGATCTTGTTGCGCAGGACGCTGGCGCCCATTGCGGAGGAGCCCATGCCGGCGTCGCAGGCGAACACGATCGTGTTCAGCTGCTTCGTCGCCACGGCGCCCCCGAGGCCGTCCAGGGCGCCCTCGACGTCGCGGTCGGCGGAGGCGAGCACGTCGTCGTTCGACGTACGGCCCCGCAGCGCGCCGAGCGTCGCGGACTCCTTGCCCTTGTTCGCCTCGGTCGCAGCGATCGCGGCCGACAGGTCGCCGGCGCCCTCGGTGGCGAGGTCGCGCTTGCGGGTGCGGATGAGGAACAGCGCCGACAGGAGGAACGAGACCGTCGCCGAGAGGATCACCGAGAGGATGACGCCCACGTAGCTGTCCGGCGCGGTGGCCAGCAGCACGGCGATGATGCTTCCCGGAGCCGCGGGGAAGCGCAGACCACTGTTGAAGATCGCGTTCGTCGCGACGCCGGTCATACCGCCCGCGATGACCGAGAGGAACAGGATCGGCTTCATCAGCACGTAGGGGAAGTAGATCTCGTGGATGCCACCGAAGAACTGGATGATGATCGCGCCCGGGGCCGAGGCCTTGGCCGCGCCGACGCCGAAGAAGGTGAAGGCGAGGAGGACGCCGAGACCGGGTCCGGGGTTGGCCTCGATGAGGAACAGGATCGACTTGCCGGTCTCGGCGGCCTGCTGGATGCCGAGGGGCGTGAACACACCGTGGTTGATGGCGTTGTTGAGGAACAGCACCTTGGCGGGCTCGACGATGATCGAGAGCAGCGGGAGCAGACCGACGCTGACCAGGCCGTTGACGATGCTGCCGAGGAACGAGCTGATCGCCGAGAAGACCGGGCCGAAGCCGAAGAAGCCGGCGATGGCGAGGAGCATGCCGAGGATGCCGGCGGAGAAGTTGTTCACGAGCATCTCGAAGCCGGGGCGGATCTTGCCGTCCCACAGCTTGTCCATCTGCTTGGTGATCCAGGCCGCGAGCGGACCCATGATCATCGCGCCGAGGAACATCGGGATCGTGGTGCCGACGATGACACCCATGACCGCGATCGAGGCGACCACGCCACCGCGCTCGCCGTAGACCATGCGGCCACCGGTGTTCGCGATCAGCAGGGGCAGCAGGTACGTGATCATCGAGGCGACCAGACCCACGTACTGCGGGAAGGTCGTGCCGTCGGGGTTGGCCGCCAGAGTGGTCATGGCGTGCTGCCAGCCCACCTTGCCGGCGTCACCGAAGCCGCCGAGCATGTCGGCGACCGGGTACCACTTGCCCAGCCAGCCGGCCGAGATGAAGAGGGTGGTGATGAGGCCCCACGCGATGAAGGCCGCGATGTTGGGCATGATCATGCCGGAGAGGAACGTGCCGAATCGCTGGACCGCGACGCGTGCACCTCCCGGCTTGTTGGCTGTAGACGCCGTCGTCATTGCTGTGTCTCCTTGTTGTGGGATGCGACCGGGGTCGCGGGGTGTCGAGCGGCTCAGGCCGCGGGGGATGCGGAGGCTGCCTGAGCGGCCTCCCGAGCGGAGGCCGCGTCGTCGGCGGCCAGGGCTGCCTCGGCGATGCGGCGCGCGTCGTCGAGAGAGTGGGTGAGCAGCGAGGCGCGGACGTCCGCGAGGGCGTTGGCGCCATCGACAGCGTGGTCGCGCCGAGGCCGACGAGCACCACGGCGAGCAGCGGGTCGGCCGCCGCTTCGCCGCAGATGCCGACGGGCTTTCCGTTCGCGCGGCCGGCGGCGCCGACCTCGCGGATGAGGCGCAGGACGGCGGGATGCCACGGGTCCTGGAACGATGCGACCGAACCGAGCAGCCGGTCGGCGGCGAGCGTGTACTGCGTCAGGTCGTTCGTGCCGATCGAGGCGAAGTCGGCGATCTGCAGGATGCGGTCGGCGAGCAGCGCCGAGGAGGGGACCTCGACCATGACGCCCGTGGTCTTGAGGCCGTACTCCTTGGCGAGGGTCGTGAAGTAGCGGGTCTCCTCGACGGTCGACACCATGGGCGCCATGACCCACAGGTCGGCAGGGCCCGCCGCGGACTTCCGGGTCTCGGCATCCGCTTCGGCGAGGGCGGTGAGCTGCTCGCGCAGGATGTCCTCGCTCGCGCGGAGGGCGCGCAGACCTCGGAGGCCGAGCGCGGGGTTCTCCTCGTGCGCGTCGTTGAGGAAGGGGAGGGGTTTGTCGGCGCCGGCGTCGAGCACGCGCACGACCACCTTCTTGCCGGGGAAGGCGCTCAGCAGCTCGATGTACGCGGCGCGCTGCTCCTCGACGGTCGGGGCGGAGCTGGAGCTGAGGAAGAGGAATTCGGTGCGGAAGAGACCCACGCCCTCGGCGCCGAGCTCGACGGCCTCCGCGGCGCCGCCGGGCTTGCCGAGGTTCGCGAGCAGCGGGACCTTGGTGCCGTCGGACAGCGCGCCGTCCGTGATCGGGGCGGAGGCCGCAGCGGCTCGCGCGTCGGCGCGGTTCTTCGCCCGCTCGAGGTCGTCGGCGCTGGGGTCGACCGTGACGACGCCCGCAGCGGCATCCACGATCACCGTCTGACCGTCGACGAGGTCCTTCGCTCCGCTCGCGCCGACGACGGCGACGATCGACTTCTCCCGGGCGAGGATCGCGGTGTGCGAGGTGGGCCCGCCCTCGGTCGTGACGAGCGCGAGCACCTTGTCGAGGTCGAGGAGCGCCGTGTCGGCGGGGGCGAGGTCCTTCGCGACGAGCACGAACGGGTGGCCCGGATCCGGGATGCCGGGAGCCGCGACGCCGCGGAGGCGCGCGATGACCCGCTGCGCGACGTCGTCGAGGTCGGCGGCGCGCTCGCCGAGGTAGCCGCCGAGCGCGACGAGCTGCTCGCGGAAGGAGGCGAAGGCGTCGTGCACGGCGAACTCGCCGTTCTTACCCGCGGCCAGGCGCGTGTCGACCTCGGCTTCGAGGGTCGGGTCCTCGGCGATCATCGCCTGCGCCTCGAGCACATCGCGCGCAGCGCCGCCGGCCTGCGCGCCCCGCGCCTCGAGCTCGCGCGCGACGGCGGCAACGGCCTCGCGAACACGGGCCGTCTCCTCCTCGACCGAGCGATCGCTGGGGGTGTCCTTCGGGGCGGGGAGGGGCTCCGCCATGCGCGCGATGGGTCCCTGGGCGACGCCAAGTCCGATACCGACTCCGCGAAGTTCCGTCATGTTCCTGGTGTTCCTTTACTCGGCGTCGTGGTCGGTGGTCAGCAGCTCGGCGAGGCGCTCGAGCGTCGCCTCGGCGGTGTCGCCGTCGGCCGTGAGAGTCACGTAATCGCCCTGCTCGAGGCCGAGGGCGATGATCCCCAGGATGCTGGCGGCGTTGACCGGGGCGCCCGCGTCTTTCGCGATCGTCACCGGGATGCCAGACTCTTTCGCCGCCTGCGCGAAGAGCTTCGCGGGGCGGGCGTGCAGGCCGCGCGACGATCCGATGCGGACCGTCCGGGTGATCTGGGGCATGGGGTTCCTTTCCGGTGGCGGGTCAGACGGTGTCCGCGGATTCCCGCGCGCCCATCGCCTCTTCCACGAGAGCGAGCGTGCGGGTACCGGTCAGGTCGGAGAAGACGTCCTCGGGGAGCAGCACGACGCGTACCCCCCGTGTCGCGGCATCCTGTCGGATCCGCTCGAACTCGGGACCGAGGTGCGGGCCGACGAGAACGATGTCGGTCGCGGGCAGGTCGATCGGGAGCGACTGCACGGTCCCCGCCGAAGCGGAGTACGGGAGGCCGCGATCGTGGGCGGCGCGCTGTACACGCTGTGCGACGAATGTGCTCGACGCACCCGCGCCGCACACCACGAGGATCTTCATCGACCCGCCTCCTTTCCCTCGATTCTGCGCACCGCCGTTCACAGCGGACAACCAGGTTCGTTTCCCACCCCCCGGAACGTGGATGCCGCGCCCCCGGCGCCGGGGGTGACCTCGCGTGGTTGGATGGGGGAAGCGTTGCCGTTCCAGGGGCGGCGCGGAGGACGGATCGTGACGACGAAAGCTCGGCAAGACCGCCTGCTGGCCTTGCTGTTGCGGGACGCGGAGTGGTCCACCGCGGCGTCGCTGGCGGATGCGCTGGGTGTGACGCCGCGCAGCGTGCGTTCGTACGTGACGGCGGTCAACGCCCGCGTCCCCGGGGGCGCGGCGATCGAGTCGGGCCCGCTCGGCTACCGCGCCGGCGCGGACGCGGCCCTCGCCCTGCGCGCCGGGTCGCCCGCCGACAGCGGCACGCCCCGTGATCGTCTGCACACTCTCGTCCGGCGTCTCCTCGACGCGGCCGACGGCATCGACGTCTACGAGACCGCCGACTCGCTGCACGTCAGCGCCGCGACCCTCGAGGCGGATCTCGCGCGCGTACGCGGGCTGCTCGGCGGGACCGAACTGACCCTCGAGCGCTCGGCATCCACGGCTCGCCTCCGCGGGACCGAAGTCGCCCAGCGGCGGCTGCTGTCCAAGCTCGCGCACGACGAGATGGATGCCGGCATGTTCGACCTCGACGCCCTCCGGCGCACGCTGGGCGAGAGGTCGGTCGGGGCGCGCGCGTTCGGACCGTTCAAGGCCGAGCTGGTCGCCGAACTCGGCGCCCTCGGTTACTTCGTGAACGAGATCGGCATCGGCGACGTCGTCATGCACATCGCGATCGCCGCCGATCGGGTCACGCGCGACCGGGGCCTCGGGGCGGCGGCGGGAGAGTCCTCGGATGCCGTGGACGCCGTCGCGGATCTCCTCGACCGGCTGACCCTCAAGCACATCGGCGTGCA
>NZ_BADA01000533.1 GCF_000333395.1 Microbacterium sp. B19 | reverse complement strand
GCCCTGGTGCTTCACCTGCTGCGGGATCTGCTCGCGGTCTCCTCCCACAGCCCGCTCGAGCGCGGCGCGCCGAAGGGCTGCACCTGCAGCGTGGACTCCGCGTAGTCGAGACCGACGGCGACGATGCGCTTGGTCTGCTCCTCGACCTCGAGGCGGAGGTTCAGGCCCTCGCGCGGGAGGATCTTGATGCCGCCCAGATCGATGTACGGGCGGACGGCGTTGGCCTCGGATTCGTCGAAGGGGCCGGTCGTCTCGCGATCCACGGGTCCGCTCTTGGGGGCAGGTGCCGCCTCGATCTCCTGATCGGTCTGCGGCTGGGTGTCGTCGGTCATCGGGTGCTCCCTGAAGGGGTCTGGTAGCCGCTGGATCCGAATCCGCCCTCGCCCCGCACGCTGTCGGGAAGGTCGTCGACGGGGAGGAAGCGAACGGGCGGGACGGGCATGACGATGAGCTGCGCGATGCGGTCGCCGACCGCGATCTCGTAGGCCTCGTCGAGGTCGGTGTTCAGCAGCGCCACCTTGATCTCGCCGCGGTAGCCCGCGTCGATCGTTCCCGGGGAGTTCACGATCGTGATGCCGTGCTTGGCGGCGAGGCCGCTGCGGGGAACGACGAACGCGGCGTATCCGTCCGGCAGCGCGATGCGCACACCGGTGGAGACGAGGGCGCGACGGCCTGGCTCCAGTCGGACCGCTTCCGCGGCCACGAGGTCGGCTCCGGCGTCGCCGGGGTGGGCGAAGACCGGGGGCTCGGATGCGACAATGAGGACGTCCACCGTTTCGGTCACCCCACGAGGGTAATGCAGAAGAGGGGGTGCGGCATCCGCACCGGAATCGAGTACCGCGAACGCCTGAGTCCGTCGCTCTGGGCGCTCGTCGCGGCGGCGGTCTGCGGGCCGATGGCGGCCCTCGTGTTCACGCCCGTCGACACGACGCTGGCGCTCGTGATCGGGCTGCTGGTGTCCGTCGGCATCGTGGCGGCGCTGGTCGCCCTCTCCCCCGTCGTCGAGGTCCGCGACGGGGAGTTGCGGGCCGGGCGGGCGCACATCCCGGTCGATCTGCTGGGGGTGCCCTCGGGCGTCGTGGCGGAGGAGGCGCGTACCGCCCGCGGGAGTGGTCTCGACCGGCGGGCCTGGCACCTCATCCGGGGCGGGATCGACGGGATCGTCACGATTCCCGTGACCGATCCCGATGATCCGACCCCGTCGTGGGTGGTGTCCACCCGGACGCCGGACCGCCTCATCGCGGCGATCCAGCGTGCTCAGGTCAGGCTGCGCACTCCACGCAGATGAAGCCGTTGCCGCTCTCTTCAGCGATCTGCGAGCGGTGCTTGACGAGGAAGCAGTTCATACACGTGAACTCATCTTCCTGAGGGGGCAGCACGACGACGTCCAGCTCGATGTCGGACAGGTCGGCCCCGGGCAGCTCGAAGCCCGAGGGGTTGTCGGCATCCTCGTTGTCGATCGACCCCGACGTCTTGTCGGGCACGCGCTCCTTGAGGGCCTCGATCGACTCGCTGTCGTCCTCGGTCTTACGGGGTGCGTCGTAATCGGTGGCCATGCGTGAGGGTCTCTACTTCCGGTTTTTCGTGGTGCATCGCCCGAACGGGCGGCCATAGTTTGCATGACCCGACCCCGATAAGCAAATGCTCTTCTCGGGGTGTCGGCGGGGTGGCCGTGGGCTGCAGCGCGTGAAACTCGCGGCGCGCCCGCGTTATTCCCTGGTTCGGGGGTGCGGCCGTGACACCATGGGCGTCGACCGCAGATCGGAGGGGTGTTTCGCATGGAACAGCTCAAAGTCATCGGAACCGAGGATGACGTCCTCGTCGTCGCGACCGAGACGGGCGAACGTTTCGCCCTGCCGCTCGACGAGGTGCTGCGCGCGGAAGCGCGCCGTGCGCGCCGTGGGCGCGAGCACGACGGCGAGCGTACGCCCCGTCCGAGCCCGCGCGAGATCCAGGCGCACATCCGCGCCGGACTCTCCGCGCGCGAGGTCGCGACGCTGCTGAGTGCCCGCGTCGAGGACGTGGAGAGGTTCGAAGGCCCCGTGCTCGCCGAGCGCGAGCACATCGTCGCGCAGGCCCTCGCCGTGCCCGTGCTCCTCGGGGGCGCGCTCGAGCACGACGGTCCGATCACGTTCGGTGCCGCCGTCCGGGCGAAGCTCACCGAGGCCGGCGCATCGTCGGAGCGCTGGACGAGCTGGAAGGAATCCTCGGGCTGGATGGTAAAGCTCGAGTTCACCGCGAACGGGATCGATCACGACGCGCGCTGGGGTTTCGACCCGCGTCGCAGCACGCTGTCGCCGCAGAACTCGGACGCGATCCAGCTGTCGCGTCAGGGATCGCTCCCCGAGGGACTGATCCCGCGTCTCCGTGCGCTCGACACTCCCCTGCCCAAGGACGACTCCCGCTTCGACAGCGGCGCCTTCGGCCCCCGCCGGCTCGACATCGAGGACGAGCCTGGCGTCGAGGCCACCGGTCCCGTCGCGGCCGCCGTGCAGGCGGCGGCGATCAAGCGCGCCCCCGACGCCCCGGTCACCTCGTCGGAGACGGCCGACCTGCTCGAGGCGCTCCGTCGTCGCCGCGGGCAGCGCGAACCGCTTCCTGGCACCGCCGAGGTGCGCGAGCCGGAACAGCGGACGCCCAGCGCGCCGGTCGCGCTGTTCGACGCCCTCGAGCCCGAGTACCGAGCCGAGGAACCCGAGGCCGAGCCCGAGCGGACCCCCGCTCCCCCGGCATCCACCGATTCCGGTCGGCGCGCGAAGGGGCGACCCTCGATGCCGTCGTGGGACGAGATCGTCTTCGGCGCCCGCACCGACGAGAGCTGACGCGCCGCGTCAGGCGAACGCGCCGAGGCGCAGGAGCGGAACCGTGCGCTCCTCGTCGGTGAGTGAGCCGTGCTGGCCCACCATGCGCTGCGGGCGCTTGTCGCTCTCGCGGTCGTCGTAGTACGCGAAACGCCCGCGCGCGGCGATGAGTACGTCGCCGATGCGCTCGCGCACCTCCGGCGCCACCGGGCCGAACAGCCCTTCCGCGATCGCCTCGTCCCGCGTCAGCACCCAGGCCCGCGCCTGCTCCCGCTCGCGCCAGCGTGAGGCCACGGCATCCGCTTCGCCGGGCGCGGTGTACAGGTGCAGCATGCGGGGCTCGCCGCCGACGATCTCGACGTCCTCCACGAGCGGATCGTCGTGCGTGAGAAGCAC
>NZ_BADA01000534.1 GCF_000333395.1 Microbacterium sp. B19 | reverse complement strand
GCGCGGTTCGCGAGCGGGACGGATGCCACGCCCTCGCCGTAGAACTCGACGAACTTGCCCACGACGCCGTGCTTGCGGAGCATGTCGGTGATCGTGAGGACGACGTCGGTCGCGGTGACGCCGGCGGGGATCTCGCCGCTGAGCTTGAAGCCGACGACGCGCGGGATGAGCATCGACACGGGCTGGCCGAGCATCGCGGCCTCGGCCTCGATGCCGCCGACGCCCCAGCCCAGCACGCCCAGGCCGTTGACCATCGTGGTGTGCGAGTCGGTGCCGACGCAGGTGTCGGGGTAGGCGCGCAGGACGCCGTCGACGGTGCGGTCGTAGACGACCTTGGCCAGGTGCTCGATGTTGACCTGGTGCACGATGCCGGTGCCCGGCGGGACGACCTTGAAGTCGTCGAAGGCGGTCTGGCCCCAGCGGAGGAACTGGTAGCGCTCACCGTTGCGCTCGTACTCGATCTCGACGTTGCGCTCGAGGGCGTTCTCGCTGCCGAAGAGGTCGGCGATGACGGAGTGGTCGATGACCATCTCGGCCGGGGAGAGGGGGTTGATGCGGTTGGGGTCGCCGCCGAGGGCCGTGACGGCCTCGCGCATCGTGGCGAGGTCGACGATGCAGGGGACGCCGGTGAAGTCCTGCATCACGACGCGTGCGGGCGTGAACTGGATCTCGGTGTCGGGCTCGGCATCCGGGTTCCACGAGCCGAGGGCGCGGATCTGCTCCGCGGTGACGTTGGCGCCGTCCTCGGTGCGGAGGAGGTTCTCGAGCAGCACCTTCAGGCTGAACGGGAGCTTCTCGTACCCGGCGACGGTGTCGATGCGGAAGATCTCGTAGTCGGTGCTGCCGACTGTCAGGGTGCTCTTGGCACCGAAGCTGTCAACCGTGGACACGATCGTCTCCTTCGTCGGCGAATGCGCAGGCGTCGGCCCGCCATCCCCCATCTTCCCCTCGCGGTTCGGAGGATGCCAGGAAGGCCGACCTAACCGTGCGGGGAGGGGGATTTATCTTGATATCAAGATAAATATATCAGGACTCGCGCTTCGGGGAGAGTGCGCGCACGGCGAGCCACGTGACCGCGACCATCGGCGCGAAAAGCGGCAGTCCCATGACGATCTTGAGCGTTCCGAGCGCCGTGACGTCGCCGGCGAAGTAGAGCGGCAGCTGGACGATGAGGCGCGCGGCGAACAGCGCCGCCCAGCCGAGCGACAGCAGGGAGTACACGCGCCGCTTGCGCTTGTCTGTGCGCCAGGCCGTCCCCTCGCCGAGCAGGTATCCGGCGATGAGACCGATCAGCGGCCAGCCCACGAGGACCGACACCAGGAACGCCGCACCGTAGGCGCCGTTGGTGAAGAACCCGAAGACGAAGTTGTCCTGGCCACGGCCCGTGAACAGCGTCAGGACCGCGGCGGCCACGGTCGCGAGGAGTCCGCCGATCGCGGCGCTCGGCGGAGACTTGGCCACGAGCCGCGCGATCGTGAAGACGAGCGCGAGCCCCACCGAGACCCCGAGGCTCAGGGGCAGGTTGCCCTGGTGCGTCTCCGGGTCGCTCGTGACGGTGAAGAGCACCACGAAAGCGAGCGACGGCAGGACGGATTCCAGGATGCCGCGCCATCCGCCCATCGCGGCCCACACGGCCGCGCCGGTCGAGGTGTGCTTCGACGGGTCGAGGCCCGCACGGCGGGCGGCATCGCCGAGCGCCGCCGAGAGGCTGTCGGCCGCGGAGGGCGGCTCGAGCGGGACGCGGTCGGCGTCGTCGGGTCGCGCCGGCTCGGTCATGCCGTGCCGGGGGTTGTCGGCATCCGGAGCGGGATCAGATCGCGCGGCGGCATGGGCGATCCGCCGCGCACGACGACGATCGAGCGGAACAGGTCTTCCACCGCTGCCGCGGCCTCGACGTCGGAGGTCGCCGCTCCCCCGATCACGCCGCGGAGGAACCACCGCGGGCCGTCGACACCGACAAAGCGCGCGAGGCGCTTGGTGGCGCCGTCGGGACCGGCCACGACCGGCACCTCGGCGAGGAGCTCGGGGCCGAGGGGGACGACGCCGAGGTTGGGGCCGAGGTGACCGCCGGTGCGGGCGACGTTCTCGACGAGGAACGAACGGATCTCGGCCGCGAGCTGGCGCAGCTGATCGGGGGTGAGACCGTCGAGGTCACGGGGACCGTGGATGCCGGGTAGGAGAGCCATGTGACTCCTCTCGTGCGGTGCGCACAGAGGTCTGCGCGTCTGTCGATTCTAGTCTCGGCGCCGGGAAGAGGNCCCGGCATGGCTTTGCAGCGAGCGATCGATGGTGTCGGGAAAACGCACCGCGCCCCGGGGGCCCGAGCTCCCGGGGGCGCGTCGAGGGCGGGTCAGACGAGCGAACGCAGCACGTACTGCAGGATGC
>NZ_BADA01000535.1 GCF_000333395.1 Microbacterium sp. B19 | reverse complement strand
CGCTCGCCGACGTGCTGAGCCGACTCGCCCCGGACGAGGTCGTGCCGGCCGTGGGTTTGCTCACCGCCGCGCCGCGTCAGGGGCGTCTCGGCATCGGGTGGCGCACCCTCGCCGCCCGCGGCGGGGTGCACGCGGAGTCCGCGTCGCTGACCGTCGCCGACGTCGATGCGGCGTTCTCGCGCCTCGTCGAGATCTCCGGCAGTGGGGCGGCCGCGGCGCGGACCGCGGTGCTCGACGACCTCGCGGCCCGAGCCACCGCCGATGAGTGGGACCTCCTCGTCCGGGTGATGACGGGCGAGCTGCGGACGGGCGCGCTGGAGGGCGTGCTCCTGGATGCCATTGCGCGAGCCGCCGACCGCGACGGAGCCCTCGTCCGCCGTGCCGCCATGCTCTCCGGAGACCTCGGCGAGACCGCGGCCGTGGCGCTCGGCGGAACGGCGGAGGAACTGGCATCCATCGGTCTCGTCGTCGGGCGCGGCGTGCAACCGATGCTGGCCTCGACCGCCGCGTCGGTGGCGGAGGCGCTCGGCGTCGCGGGGCTCGCGTCGGTGGAGTACAAGCTCGACGGGGCACGCGTCCAGGTGCACCGTCACGGTGACGAGGTGCGGGTGTTCACGCGCACGCTCGCCGACGTGACGCATCGAGTGCCCGAGATCGTGGAGGTCGCGCGGGCGCTCCCGGTGGTCGACGTGATCCTCGACGGCGAGACGCTGTCGCTCGACGACGACGGTGCGCCGCGGCCGTTCCAGGACACGATGGCGCGTTTCGGCGCGGAGACGGCGCGCGAGATCGCGCTGCGGCCGTGGTTCTTCGACCTCCTCCATGTCGACGGGAGGGATCTCCTCGACGAGCCGCTCGCGGTGCGCCGGGCGGAGCTCGAGCGGATCGCGCCCGAGTTTCGGATCCCGTCCATCGTGACCGACGACCCTGTGGCGGCGGAGGAGTTCGCGCGGGATGCTCTGCGCGCCGGGCACGAGGGCGTCATGGTGAAGGGTGTGGATGCCACCTACACCGCGGGGCGACGCGGTAAGAGCTGGCTGAAGGTCAAGCCTGTCCACACGTTCGACCTCGTCGTGCTCGGAGTGGAGCGAGGGTCGGGTCGTCGTTCGGGGTGGCTGTCGAATCTGCACCTCGGCGCGCGCGACCCCGAGGGCGCGTTCGGGGAACCCGCCGGTTTCGTGATGGTCGGGAAGACGTTCAAGGGCCTCACCGACGAACTGCTGCGCTGGCAGACGGTGCACTTCGCCGAGCGTGAGATCGGCAGCGTCCCCGGTGGCATCCGCGTGGTGCCCGACACCGTCGTCGAGATCGCGATCGACGGGGTCCAGCGCTCGACGCGGTATCCCGGGGGCTTGGCGCTGCGATTCGCCCGGGTGAAGGGATATCGGCCCGACAAACCGGTTGCCGAGACCGACACGATCGACACGCTCCGCGCGATGCTGCCGGGTGCGGGGGTCGTTCCCGCGGAGCCGGGTGCCGTGCTGGACGGCGACGGGCCAGTGCCCGAGGAAGGATGAGCCGATGAGCCGCGTGCCCTGGCTGGACGGAGAGCTCGAGTACCGGAGCTTCGGAACCCCGGGCGCACCGCGCGCGGTCGTGGTGCTGCGGACGGGCGACGTCTCGACGATCGACCCGGATAGCCGCGTGACCTCGGGCTTCGACGTGCGGATCGTCGCGGTGGGCCTGGACGCCCCCGAGCTGGAGGACCCGCCCGCCTTCGGCGGACAGACACCCGCGGGCCTGACGCTCGACGCCCTGCGGGGCCTTCTCGAACGCGAGGCTCCCGGAACGTCGGTCGGGCTCGTGGGGGAGCGGTCGGCGGGGCCCATCGCGATCCACCTGGCCGCCGTCATGGGTTCCGTGGTCGACCGGCTCGCGATCGTCGGGGTGGAGAGTCCGTCCGATCCGCTCAGCCGCGACCTGCACACCCCGCTCCTCGACGACGTCGTCGCGGACACTCTCGTCGTGGTCGGTGGCGACGGGCCGGCCGGCGTGCACGACGGCGAGTGGTACGCCCGTCGCATCCGCGAGTCGCGGCTCGAGGTCCTCGACGGTGACGACCTCGACACCATCAACGGACACGTGACGCTGTCGGCGGTGTGGGGCAGCGTCCTCGCGCACGTGGCACCGGGCACCGAGCGGCGCTGACCCCGCTCGCCCGGCGCGCGCCGTCGGGTACGCGGGCGGCGCTGACCCCGCTCGCCCGGCGCGCGCCGCGGGGTACGCGGGCGGCGCACAGCGCCTCTGCGCCGCGCGCGCCGGACCGGGCCGCTGCGCGCTCGCGCCGCGCCGGACCGGGCCGCTGCGCGCTCGCGCCGCGCCGGTCGGCCGCGCGGCCGTGTGCCGCGCCGGTTCCGCGAGACTGCACGGTGCTGACAAACCCATTGCAGCCCGCGGCTGTTTCGTCACGCAGGTGCAGTCTCGACGATGAGTGGGTTGCCGTGTGCGCCGCGCGCGGGGCGCGGGCACCTGTGCCGGTCCGGTTCCGCGAGACTGCACGGTGCTGACAAACCCACTGCAGCATGCCGCTGTTTTGTCAGCCAGGTGCAGTCTCGCGGACCTACCCGCCCGCCGTGCCCGTCCCGATGGGGCTCAGGCCGCGCGGGACACCGGCCGCACCTGCACGATGTTCGAGGCCTCGTCGACCTCGACGTGGTCGGTCTGCGCCTTCAGGAAGTCCGAGAAGCTGCGGAACCCCAGCGCCTTTTCGCTGAACGACGGGTCGAGCCGCTTCATGAGGTCCTTCACGGCAGAGGCGTGCAGCCACTCGCCGTCGGCGCGCTCGCCCTCGAGCTGCATCGCGCGTTCGAGGAGGTTGACGGCTGGGTCCTGGGACCGCTTGCGGGCGCGGGGCCGGGAGGGAGCGGCATCCTTCTTCGTGTCGGCGAGCTTCGGGATGCCGGGGAGCGCGTCGTAGTTGTCGAAACGGTCGCACGCGGACGCCAGCGACTTCGCCGTCGACCCGGCGACGCCTACGCCGACGACGTACCGTCCGAGACGCTTGCAGCGCTGCGCCAGCGGGACGTAATCGCTGTCGCCCGCGACGATGACGACGTGCGTCAGATCCGGAAGGCGGAACATGTCCTCCACGGCATCCACGGCGAGGCGGATGTCGGCGCCGTTCTTCGCATATGCCGCGGCGGGAAACAACTGCACCAGGTCGACGGCGCGCGCGACGAGCTGCGAGCGGTACTCGGCGTTGACCGGGGCCGACCAGTCCGCGTACGCGCGGGTGAGGACGAGCGTGCCGAAGGATGCCGCGTAGTCGATGATCGCGCCGACGTCGATGGTGGCCTTCGTCAGGCGCTCGGCGATCTCGGGGTCGATCGGGTTCTCCGCGATCTTCTGCCGGTCGCGCGAGTACGAGTTCCGACCGTGCACGCGGTCGTACCAGGACATCACGATGTTGTCGAAGTCGAGGTAGACGGCGACGCGGGCGTTCTGAGGATCCGGCATGCCCCCAGTCTCTCCCGCGGGGCCCGGGAGCGGATAGCCCGGGGTCGTCCTGGGTGTCGGGCGGGCTCGGGCCCGTGCCGTCTCGCGGAGTTCGCCGGCGGCGGGTCGTTCGCGTGGCGCCCGGCGCGGCGTGTCGACGCCGAACTCCGCAGGACGGCCCGCCGAACGGTCGCCCGCCTCTCGCGGAACGGGGGCCGCCCCGCCCCGCGGGGCGGGAACGGGGGCCGCCCCGCCCCGCGGGGCGGGGCGACGGGGAGCCCGCTCAGCGTCCGCCGGGGTAGACCACGCCGATCTGTCGGCGGACCTCGTCGAGCACGCCCATGATCGCGACCGTGTCGTCGATCGACAGCACGTCGCTCGAGGTCGCGCCCGCGGCGACGAGGCGCTCGGCGGCCAGCGCCTGGAACTGCATCCCGCGCCCGTCGACGGACCCGTCGAACTCCTCGATGACCGCACCGTCGGGACCGACGACCCGGAAGGTCGTCGGGGTGTACCAGACGCGGTCGATCTCGATCCGCGCCTCGGTCCCGACGATCTGCGCGACGTTCATGCCGGCACCGCGCGACGACGACACGGTGGTCGAGAGGGCGCCGCCCGTGTGGACGAACACCGTCGCGACCTCGGCGTCACTGCCGGCATCCGAGAGTCGGGCGGAGGCCGTGATGCTCTCGGGCAGACCGAGGACGTCGATCGCGAAGGACACCGGGTAGATGCCGAGGTCGAGGAGCGCCCCGCCGCCGAGCTCGAGGGCGTTGAGGCGATGCTGCGGGTCGGTGGAGATCTTCTGCGTGTGGTCGGCGGAGACGACGCGGACCTCGCCGAGGGTGCCGGCGGCCAGGATCTCGCGGATCCGCACCATGTGGGGCAGGTACCGCGTCCACATCGCCTCCATGGCGAGGAGTCCCTTCTCGGCCGCCCGGTCGCGGATGGCCGCGGCCTCGTCGGCGTTGAGCGTGAACGGCTTCTCGACGAGCACGTGCTTGCCGTGGTCGAGGGCGAGCAGCGCGTTGTCCACGTGGCCCGGGTGCGGCGTGGCGATGTACACGATGTCGACGTCCGGATCGGCGACGAGGTCCTCGTACGAACCGTGCGCGTGCGGGACGCCGTACTGATCGGCGAACGCCCGCGCGCTCTCGATCGAGCGCGAGCCGACGGCGGCGACGTCGAGACCCGCGGTGCGGAGGTCGGAGGTGAAGGCGTGCGCGATGCCGCCCGTGGCGAGGATGCCCCAATGCAGTCCGGTCATGGCTCCACCGTATCGGTGGGCGCGCTCCCACGGCCGCCCGCGGACGCCGAGCGCAGGACGGATGCCACCCGCGTAGGCTCTGGTCATGACGCCCGTCGAGCGCTTCCGCGAGCTGTTGGCCATCCCGACCGTGTCGCACGTCGACACCGAGGACACCGACTTCGCGCGTTTCGACGAGTTCCGTGCGGCGCTCGAGCGGTTGTACCCGCGCGTCCACGCCCACCTCGAACGCGAGATCGTCGCGGGCCACGCGCTGCTGTACCGGTGGCGTGGCGAGTCGCCGTCCGAGTCGCTGCTGCTCCTGGCGCACCAGGACGTCGTCGACACCGCCGGGCAGCCCTGGACGCGCGACCCGTTCGCGGCCGCTGTCGAGGGGGAGGGGACGGATGCCACGATCTACGCCCGCGGCGCGATCGACGACAAGGGTGCGCTCGTGGCCATCCTCGAAGCGGTCGAGCAAGCGCTGACCGAGGGCGTCGTCCCGCGCACCGACGTGTGGCTCGCGTTCGGTCACGACGAGGAGACGTTCGGCGAGGGTGCTCAGGCGATGGCCGCGCTGCTCGCGGAGCGCGGCGTGCGGCCGGCGCTCGTCCTCGATGAGGGCGGTGCGGTCGTCGCGGGAGCGCTGCCCGGTGTCTCCGCGCCGACGGCGATGATCGGCGTGGCCGAGCGCGGCACCGCGACGTTCGACCTGATCGCCCGCGAGGCGGGTGGACATGCCTCGACCCCGCCGACGTTCCCGGCCACCGCGCGCCTGGCTCGCGCGATCGCCCGGGTGCAGCGGCATCCATTCCCCCGACGGCTTGTGCCCCCGGTGCGCGCCATGCTCGCGACCGCGGCCGCGCACGCACCTGAGCCGCTGCGGACGGCGTTCCGCCGCACGGCCCTGACAGCCCCGCTCCTCACGGCGGCCTTCGCGTTCCTGGGGCCCGAGACCAACGCGCTCGTCCGCACGACCGCCGTCGTGACGCGCCTCGAGGGTTCCGCGGGCGACAACGTCCTGGCGACGACGGCGCGCGCGACGGTCAACGTCCGGCTGCTGACGGGCGAGACGATCTCGGATGCCGCGATCCACCTGCGACGCGCGATCGCCGATCCGCTCATCGACATCGAGCTGCGCCACGGCGGCGATCCGTCCCCGGTGTCGCCGTGGCAGGGCGCCGCGTGGCGGCGTCTGGCCGCGGCCGTGGGGGAGACGCTCGGCGAGGACGTCGTCCCGCTGCCGTACCTGCAGCTCGGGGCGAGCGACAGCCGCTTCTACACCGGCCTCACCGACCACGTCTACCGCTTCGCGCCGTTCCACCTCACGCGGGCCGAGCGCGACGCGCTGCACGCCCCCGACGAGCGGATCCGCGTCGAGGTGTGGCTGCGCGGCATCCGCTTCTACCGCGCCCTGCTGGCATCCTGAACCGCGTTCTCGTCGTGGCGCGGGGGTCCGACCGGGTCGCCGAGACTGCACGCAGCTGACAACCCCACTGCAGACTGCCGCGGTCTCGTCAGCGGCGTGCAGTCTCGCGGTCGGAGGAGCCCCGCAGAGCCCCGAGTCACCCCGACGGCAACGGAGCCGCATCGGCG
>NZ_BADA01000536.1 GCF_000333395.1 Microbacterium sp. B19 | reverse complement strand
TGAGCAGCATGCCGCCGACGAACAGGATGAGCGAGACGATGAACATGGGGATCCCTTCGGTCGGTCCAGGTTATCGTGCCGCGTCGACGCCCGGTCCGCCGTGCCGGTCGTCTCGCGCAGCGCGGCGTGCGTCCAAAGCGTGCTGCCGGCCACCGCGGCGGGCATCACGGCGACCGCCCCGAGCGGAACGAGGAAGCACAGCTGCGTCGCGACGCCGAAGCCCAGCGCCCGCGCGCGGTTGTCGCGCAGCACGGCGCGACGGGCGCGGCGGTCGAGTCCGCGGGCCGAGAGGGCGCGCGAGGTCAGTTCGTCGGCGAGCAGCCAGCCGGTGAGCAAGAGACCGACGAGGAAGCCGAGCACGCCGCCGACGAAGGGGATGAGACCGAGGAGCCACGCGGCGAGCGCGGCGAACGCCCCGCGGACGATGAGGCGCACGGCGTCGCCGGCGGCGCGCCAGAAGCCATAGTCGGCATCCGGGATCCGTCCCGTGGCGGTGAGCTCGGTGGCGCGCCAGATCCGGTCGTAGAAGGGTTCACCGACGGCGAGGGTCACCGCGGTGAAGGACACGATCGCGAGGAACGCGGCCGCGCCGAACGACGCGACGACGATCGCGGTACGCAGGACCGTGGCCCACAGCGGGGCCCACGTGTTCGCGAAGGGAGTCCAGTCGTCCACGACCTCGCCGAGGAGGATGCCCCAGCCGACGAGCGCCGCACCGAAGACGAGGGCCACGAGGAACCCGGGGATGAGGCCGAGTGCCATCGCCCCGGGGGAGCTTCGCCACTGGCCGAGGCCGCGGAGGAGCATCCGGGCGCCCTGGAGGAACTCGCGCATCCGCACGACGTCGACGCAGCGCACCTACCGGTACGTGCGCCTGACGATCCTCGCCGCGACGCTGCTCCTCGCCGTCGCGGTGACGGTGGAGGAGATCGTCGGGGGATCGCTGCCATCGCTGAGCGCGGCGTACTACACGCAGGCAGGGCCGATGTTCGTCGCGGGCCTCTTCGTCGTCGCGGCGGCCTTCGTCGCGCTCTCGGGCCACAGTGTCGAGCAGGGGCTGCTCGATGTCGCCGCGGTCCTGGCGCTCGTGATCGCCGTCGTCCCGACGACCGTGGAAGCCGACGTGTGCGGGGAGGTGGTGCGGTGCGTTCCGCCCGCGGTGCTCCCCGCCGTGTTCAACAACGGTGTGAGCGTGGCATCCGTGGTCCTCGTCGGGGTGGCCGCGGGGGTGGTGCTCTCGATCGTGCAGGGGACGATGTCGCGCGGGGTCGCGGTGACCGCGGCGGCGGTGGTCGTGGTGGTCGTGGGGCTCGGGGCGTGGGCGCTCGCCGCTCGCGATGCGTTCCTCCTGTTCGCGCACAACGTCGCGGCCGTGGGCTTCTTCCTTCTCATCGGCGCGGTGGCGGCGATCGCCGCGTGGCGTCCGCAGCGGGCGCCGGAGCGGTTCCGCCCCGCGTACGCGGCGGTGGCGATCGGCATCCTGATCGCGCTCGTCGGACTCGCGGCCACGCTGGTGCTGGCCGTCGGGGGAGGGGATGTCACGCGCCCGGTGCCGTGGGTGTTCCTCGGCGAGGCGGCGGCGCTCGTGCTGTTCGCGGTGTTCTGGCTGCTGCAGACCGTGGAGCTGTGGAAAGAGCCGGATCCGCGCCTTCTGGCCTGAGACCGTTCGCCGGGAATATCCTCGGAGCCCTCCCGTTGAACTTGATACGCAGCCACTCAAGTAAGAAACTTGAGTCGACTCCACTCACGTATCACAGGAGACGGAATTGCCCGAAGATGTCACCCCCGGCGCCGGGGACAACGGCGCCCAGTCGTTCGACGAGTTCCTCGCGCGCTACCTCGCCGGTGAGCGGGCGCGCGCCGAGCGTTCGATCGACCTCAGCCGGTTCCTGAGCGCCCGCACCCAGGAGGCTCTGCAGGAGGCCGGCCGCTATGCGCTCGGCCGCGGCCAGCGCGAACTCGACGCGCTGCACGTCCTGCACGTGCTCGTCGGACAGGCGCCCGCGCGCGACGCCGTCGCGCGTCTCGGCGCCGACCCCGCCGCGATCGCCCGCGCCGCCGAGAGCCGTCTGCCGGCCGCCGGTCCCGCCGCGGACGTCGACGGTGCCGTCGTGGCGGGATCGGTCCAGCGCGCGCTGTTCCACGCGTTCCAGGTCGCCCGCGCCGCCGGGTCGACCTACGTCGACCCCGACCACCTCTTCTTCGCGCTCGTCCTCGCGCAGGACGCCCCCGCCGGGCAGATCCTCGCCCAGGCGGGAGTCACCGCCGAGGCCCTGACGCAGGGCGTGCGCGAGACCGTCGTCGGCGGCGAGCAGGCCACGGCGCCCGAGGAGACGGCATCCACGACCCCGAATCTCGACCGGTTCGGCACCGACCTCACCGCGCTCGCCGCGTCGGGTCGCCTCGACCCGGTGATCGGCCGCGCCGACGAGATCGAGCAGACCATCGAGATCCTCAGCCGCCGCACGAAGAACAACCCCGTGCTGATCGGTGAGGCCGGCGTCGGCAAGACCGCCGTCGTAGAGGGACTCGCCCGCGCGATCGTCGAGGGCGCCGTGCCCGAGCAGCTGCGCGACACCCGCGTCGTCTCGATCGACCTCGCCGCGATGCTCTCCGGCGCCCGCTACCGCGGCGACTTCGAGGAGCGTCTGACCCAGACGATGGACGAGATCGCCGCACAGTCCGGCAAGCTCGTCGTCTTCATCGACGAGGTGCACACCATCGTGGGCGCCGGAGCCGGTGGCGAAGGGGCGATGGATGCCGGGAACATCCTGAAGCCGCGCCTGGCCCGGGGCGAGCTGCACCTCATCGGTGCCACGACGCTGAAGGAGTACCGCACGATCGAGAAGGACCCCGCCCTCGAGCGGCGTCTGCAGCCCGTGCGCGTCGGCGAGCCGTCGCTCACCAATGCCGTCGAGATCCTGCGGGGCCTCCGCTCGGCGTACGAGGAGCACCACTCCGTGACGTACACCGACGACGCGCTGCGTGCCGCGGTGGAGCTGAGCGACCGGTACCTCCCCGACCGTGTGCTGCCCGACAAGGCGATCGACCTCATCGACCAGGCCGGTGCACGTCTGCGCCTGCGCCTGGGTGTCGCGGTCGACACGACGGCCCTCGTCGAGCGCCTCGCCGTGCTGGAGGCCGACAAGAACGCCGCCGTCTCGGCCGAGCACTACGAGGAGGCCTCGCGGATCCGCGACGAGATCACCGCGGTGCAGGAGCGTCTGGCAACGGCGACGTCCGCGCCGCGTCCCGACGCGGTGGTCGATGAGCCCGAGATCGCCGCGGTGATCAGCCGGTCCACTGGCATCCCCGTGTCGCGTCTGACCGCCACCGAGCGCGGCCGCCTGTCGCACCTGGAGGACGACCTGCACGGCCGGGTCATCGGACAGGATGCCGCGGTCACCGCGGTCGCCAAGGCCGTGCGCCGCAACCGCACCGGGCTCGGTGACGAGCGTCGGCCCGTCGGATCGTTCCTGTTCCTCGGCCCCACGGGCGTCGGCAAGACCGAGCTCGCGAAGGCCCTGGCAGGGTCCCTGTTCGACGACGACTCCGCCGTGATCCGCTTCGACATGAGCGAGTTCGGCGAACGGCACACCGTGTCGCGCCTCATCGGTGCCCCTCCGGGATACGTCGGCTACGACGAGGCCGGACAGCTCACCGAGCGGGTGCGCCGGAACCCCTACTCCGTCGTGCTGTTCGACGAGATCGAGAAGGCCCACCCCGACGTGTTCACGCTGCTGCTGCAGGTGCTCGACGACGGGCGCCTGACCGACGGCCAGGGGCGCACGGTCGACTTCCGCAACACCGTCATCGTGATGACCTCGAACCTGGGCAGCGAGTACCTGGCATCCCGTTCGGGAGCCATCGGGTTCACCACGACCGGACGCGACTTCGCCGACGACGACCTGCGCGACCGCGTCATGGGCAAGCTCCGCGAGGCCATGCGGCCCGAGTTCCTCAACCGCATCGACGACATCGTGATGTTCCGCAAGCTCGAGAAGGAGCAGCTGCGCGACATCGTCCGCCTGCTGCTCGCGCGCACCTCGAAGCGCCTCGCCTCGCGCGAGGTGTCGCTCGAGGTGACGGATGCCGCGGTCGACCGCCTCGCCGAGGTCGGGTACGAGCCCGAGTACGGCGCGCGGCCGCTGCGCCGGGTCATCCAGCGCGAGATCGACGACCGCATCGCCGACCTGTTCGTCGCGGGCGACCTCGTCGACGGGGGAGCGGTGACCGTGGATGCCACGGACGCCGGCTTCGTCGTGCGGGCCGCCGCGGAGGCGCTCGCCGCGTAAGTCACGGTGTCAGGCCCCCGGGACCTTCGGGTTCCGGGGGCCTTTCGTCTGCGTTCGCGGTGCACAACTCCTGCGGGCCGGTCGTTCTGTCGCCGTTCCGACCGGCCCCACGCCGGTGTGCAGGAGTTATGCCGGATGCCGGGTCTCCGCGCCGACAATGTCGGCGGGGCAGGGCAGAGTAGGGGCATGAGTCGTATCGGCACGATCTTCAGCCCGTACCCCCATCCCCCCGAAGAGCTCCGCGAGGCGGCTCGCGTCGCCGAGGGCGAGGGCGTCCCCGAGCTGTGGCTGTGGGAGGACTGCTTCCGCTCGTCCGCGTGGGCCGCTGCGACCGCGGCGCTCGCCGCGACCGACCACCTGCGCGTGGGCGTCGGCATCGCGCCGTTCCCCCTCCGCAATGTCGCGGCGTCGGCGATGGAGGTCGCCACCATCGAGCGCATGTTCCCGGGGCGGCTCCTCCCCGGCTTCGGGCACGGCGTGCAGGACTGGATGCGGCAGATCGGCGCCAAGGCCGCCTCGCCGCTCACGCTCATGCAGGAGCAGCTGCCCGCGTTGCGCAGTCTCCTCGCGGGCGACACCGTGACGACCGAGGGGCGCTACGTGAAGCTGCGCGACGTGTCGCTGGACTGGCCGCCCGTCGTTGCGCCGCGGGTGTACGCCGCCGCGGAGGGGCCGAAGACGCTGCACCTCGCCGGTGCGGTCGCCGACGGCGTGATCCTGGACAGCCGGCACACCGTCGACGAGGTCGCCGAGGCCGTGCGCGCGGTCCACGCGGGGTGGACGGAGGCGGGCCGCGACGGCCGCCCCGACGTCGTGGCCTACGTCCTGACCGCGTTCGGGCCCGGTGCGTCCGAGCGCGTGGGCGCGGTGCTGAAGGACCGACCGGATGCCGCCGACCGGGCGCTCGCGGGATCCGTCGGCGACGTCGCCGAGGGTGTAGCACGATTCCAGGCCGCGGGTGTCGACGACGTCGTGCTGCTGCCGACCGACGACGTCGATCTGCACGTGTTCTTCTCGGCCGTCGGCCAGGTCGCCGCCGAGATCCCCGCCGCCGGGGGAGTCTCGTGAGCCGGGGCGTCGTCTCCATCGGCTTCGCCGGCACGCTCGGTCCCGACGCGGTCGCCGAGATCGCCCCGTCCGTCGAGGCAGCCGGCTTCCACACGCTGTGGATCAACGACACCCCCGACGGCGATGCCCTGGCGGCGCTCGCCGCTGCCGCCCGGGTCACGCGGACGCTCCACCTCGCGACGGGCGTCGTGCCCGTCGACCGGCGGCCCGCCGCGCAGATCGCCGCGGAGGTGGCATCCCTCGCTCTTCCGCTCGACCGCCTGACGCTGGGCATCGGCTCGGGTATCGCGAAAGAGGGGGCGCTCGCCCGCGTCAGCGACGCGATCGACGTCCTGCACGACGCCGGGGTGCCGCGCGTGCTCGTCGGGGCGCTGGGGCCGCGGATGCGGCGGCTCGCGGTCGAGCGCGCCGAGGGCGTGCTGCTGAACTGGGTGCCGCCGACCGAGGCGGCGCAGCAGGCCGCGGCGCTGCGCGCGCTCGCGCCCGATGCCCACGTCGCCGTCTACGTGCGCACCGCGATCGTCGACGCCGCGCGCGCGAGGCTCGACGCCGAGACCGCGCGGTACGCCTCGTTCCCGAACTACGCCGCGAACTTCGCCCGGATGGGGGTGGATGCCGCCGACACGACGATCCGCGACGTCACCGACCTCGGCCCCGCGCTCGAGGCGTACACCGCCGCGGTCGACGAGGTGGTGCTGCGCGCGATCGTCCCGGAGGACACCGTCGCGGAATACGTCGAGTTCGTGCGGCGCACGGGGCCCACGCCGCTCTGACGCGGCCCCCGGCCGTCCGCCGGCTGGCAGACTGACCGGATGCCACGACGTCGAGGTGCCCTGGTCCGTTCCGTCGCGCGCGGCGCGCTGGCCGTGCTGCTCCTCGCCGCGGGCATCAGCCACGTCACGTGGGGTCGCCGCGGGTACCGGATCGTCGTGCCGGACTGGGCGACGCGGCTGCTGCACACGGACAAGGACGCCATCGTCGTGGCATCCGGGGCCCTTCGAGTACTCCTCGGGGTCGGGTTGGTCGCGCTGCCCCGCGAGCGACGTCGTATTGGTGCCGCCGTCGCGGCGTTCTTCGTCGCGGTGTTCCCCGGCAACGTGCACCAGTGGCGCACCGGACGCTCCGCGCCGGGGCTGAGCACCGACCGCGCGCGCTTCGCGCGGCTGTTCCTGCAGGCGCCGCTCGTCGCCTGGGCGTGGTGGGCGACGCGGGAGTGACCCCGGGCGTCCCGGGTTTGGGGCGTGATCCGCGCTTCGGGGCGGGATTTGCGCGCCCCGAAGCGCGAAGTGCGCCCCAAACCCTGGTGCCCCGCGCCGCGGCGCCGGGCTACGCGGCGTCGCCGAGTTCCAGGATGCCGCGGTCGAACGCGGCGCGCGACAGCACCTTGTAGCCGTGATCGGGGAAGAACACTGTGAGCCGGTCGGCCTCGACGGCCATCACTGTCCCGGTTCCCCACTCGTGGTGGTCGACGACCGAGTCGACGCGCAGGTCGTCGGCCTCGGCATCCGCGGCGGGGACAGGAGTGGCATCCGCGCCGTCACAACGGTCGCAGGTGCCGCAGCGCTCGGGGGCCGCGACGCCGAAGTACTCCAGGAGCGCGCGCCGACGGCAGTGGACGGTCTCGGCATAGCCGCGCATGATCTCGATGCGGGACGCACGGACGCGCTCCTCGGCCTCGTCCCGTTCGCGCACTGCGGCGACCGCATCGCCCGCGGAGACCTTCGCCGCCGCGGAGATCCCCTCGGGGCCGGCAACGGCCAGCCCGCACGCCACGAGCTGCGTCAGCACGCGGCCGATCGCCCGGGCCGAGCGGCCGCTCTCCTCGGCGAGCTCCTTCGCGCGCATCGGTGCGTCCCGACGCCCGAGCGCGTCCCAGACGCCCGCGATGTCGGCGCGTCGGCTGTGCCCGCCGGCGAAGAACGACCGCAAGGAGAAGTCCTCGGCGCGGTAGTGCAGAACGGCGCGCGCGGGCTGTCCGTCGCGCGCGGCGCGGCCGATCTCCTGGGCGTAGGAGTCGAGCGACTCGGTGACGTCGGCGTGGATGACCCACCGCACGTCCGACTTGTCGACGCCCATACCGAACGCCGACGTCGCCACGACGACGTCGAGCTCGCCGGCGCTCCAGGCCGCGTGCACCTCGTCGCGCCGCTTCTGCGCCATCCCGCCGTGGTACGGCGCGGCCCGGCGTCCCAGTCCGACGAGCTCGGCGGCATACGTCTCGGTCTCCTTGCGCGTGGCCACGTACAGCAGCGTCGGGCCGTCGGCATCCCTCACGTCCTCCACGACGGCGCGGCGCTTATCGGCGTCGTGCTCGTGGCGACGGACCGACATGTGGATCTCGGGGCGGTCCATGCCGCGCACCTCGAGGTGGGGATCGCGCATAATGAGGCTCGCGACGATGTCGTCACGGACGGGACCGGATGCCGTGGCCGTCAGGGCCAGCACGGGAGGGTGCCCGAGCGCGTCGACGGCGTCGCCGATGCGCGCGTACTCGGGACGGAAGTCGAAGCCCCACGCGGACACGCAGTGCGCCTCGTCCACGACGACGAGCCGGACATCGGCCTTCTTCAGTCGCTCGAAGACCTCCGGATTCGCGAGCTGCTCGGGGGCGAGGAACGCGTACACCGGGTCGCCGCTCTCGATCGCGGCCCAGGCCGCGGTGCGCGCCCGCGCACCCGTGCGCGAGTTCAGAGCGACGGCCGCGGGTGCGTCGGGAGCCGCGTCGATCGAGGCGATCTGGTCGCGCTGCAGGGCGAGCAGCGGTGAGATCACGACGGTCACCCCGCCCAGCTCGCATCCCGCGATCTGGTACACCGCCGACTTGCCCGCGCCCGTCGGGAACACGACGAGCGTGTCGCGCCCACCGACCACGGCGTCGATGGCCTCGGCCTGCCCCGGCAGCAACGCGTCCCATCCGAACGCCTCGCGGGCGGTGCGGGCGGACTGTTCGGCGGTTGCGGGAGCGTTCATGGGACCTCGTTCCTGGGGGAGACACCAGCACATGCCATCGCTCGCCGAGGTCATCGGGGGTTGCGGAGCGGGGCGGCGTGTGATCCGCGGTGAGGCGTCGCGGCTCGCGCGTTCACCGCGATAGACGCCACTCGCGGCGAGAAACGCGGTGCGAACGCGTTTCGCGCGGTGGGTCGCGTTTCTCGCCGGTGGCATCAGGAACCCCCGCGCGCAAGCCGACCGGCGATGTCGGAGGGGGATGCCAGGATGCCTCCATGCTCCTCGGTGAACTGCAGGTCGCGCTGGCGACGGTGGCGGCCACGCGCTCG
>NZ_BADA01000537.1 GCF_000333395.1 Microbacterium sp. B19 | reverse complement strand
CGCGAAGACGGCTCGGAGAATCACGAAACCCGATGGCCGCGACCACCGCGACCACGACGAGGCGGAAGACGACCGCGATGAGCGAGAACAGGACGTTCACGAGGATCCACGCGATGACGACGGCCGCGATGACTCCGAGGACGGTCCACAGCGTGCTCTTGCGCATGATCACAGCCTAGGCGAGCGCGCCCACCGCATCCTGGCGGATCACGCTCGGGCCGCGCGGCGTCGCGGTCACGCGCACCTGGGCCGGGAGCTGATCCTTCATCGACGCGACGTGGCTGATCACCCCGACGGTGCGGCCGCCCTGACGCAGTTCGTCGAGCGTCCGCATCGCCAGATCCAGCGTCTCGTCGTCGAGGGAGCCGAAGCCCTCGTCGATGAACAGGGTGTCGAGTCGGATGCCACCCGCCCGCGCCGTGACCACCTCGGCGAGCCCGAGCGCGAGCGCCAGCGAGGCGAGGAACGTCTCGCCGCCCGAGAGCGACTGCGGTGGGCGGCACTGGCCGGTGAACGCGTCCATGACCTCGAGCCCGAGCCCGCTGGCGGCTCCGCGGGCCGCGAGCGCGTCGGTGTGCTGCAGGCGGTAGCGTCCGGCCGACATGTGGTCGAGGCGGAGGTTCGCGGCATCCACGATCTCCTCCAGCTCGGCGGCGAGCACGAAGGTCTCGAGCGTCATCCGGCGGGTGTTGGGGGCGCGTCCGGCCACCGTGTCGGCGAGGCGCGCGACGACCGCGTGTTCGTCCGACAGCCGAGCGACGGCGGTGCTGCCCGCGTCGGCGCGCTCGGCGAGGTCGCGCACGTGCGTCGCGGCCGCCGTCGCCGAGGCGTGCGCCGCGGCCGCAGACTCGACCGCGGCGCGCGCGTCGAGGACCGCGGCCTCGACGGGGGCGAGGTCGATCGGGTCGTCGGGCGCCCCGACCAGGTGAAGTTCGAGATCGAGCAGGCGACGACGGGTGGCGGCCAGGCTCGCGTCGTGATCACCGACGACCGCCTCGAGGCGCCGGCGCTCCCCGGGCTCCCGCAGGGCCGCGCGTACCTCGGCCTCGTCGGAGAACGTGCTGGCGGCGAGCAGCTCGTCGAACGCGGCGCGCGCCTCGACGACGGCACGGACGCGCGTCTCGTGCTCGGCCCGCGCGGCGATGACTGCACGCACGGCATCGCGCCGCGCGCGCAGGTCGCGGCGACGGTCGTGGACCGTCGGGAACTCCGCGCGGGCCTCGGCCAGTGCGGCGCGCAACGTCTCAGCACTCTGCGAACGGAGGGCGAGCTCCTGCCGGGCGTCGGCGAGCTCGTGGCGGAGTCGCTCGCTCTCCGCGGCATCCGTCGCCTCCCGCTCGAGGAGAGCGACGCGTTCCGCGGCGAGGCGCTCGTGCTCGGCCGCGTCGGCCTGGGCGCGGGCCGCGGCCTCGTCGATCCGGTCGCGGCGCTCGCGCAGCTCGGCGACGGTCTCGCCACCGGCCCGCGCTGCGGCCAGCGCGTGGGCGTCCCGCGTGACGCGCGCGGCGTCCGACGCGAGGCGGTCCTGCTCGTTCGCGGCGTCCTTGCGCTCCTCCGCCGCCGCGATCTCGGCGTCCGTGACGGGCTCACCGGTACCCACCGCCGGGGCGGGATGCTCACTCGAACCGCACACCGCGCACGGTTCGCCGTCGACGAGGGCGTGGGCGAGTTCGCCCGCGGCACCCGCCAACCGGCGCCGCAGCAGTGCGCTCCAGGCCTCGACCGCGCGCTGCAGTTCGTCGGCGCGGACGAGCGCCGCCAGGTCGGCCGTGTCGCGCTCCTCGGCGAGACGCTCGGCCTCGAGCGCCGCCTCGAGCCGTCGCGCGACCTCCGCCCGCTCCGCGGTGGCGAGGTCGTGGCGCGCGGCCGCGTCGGCCAGGGCCGCGAGGCGTTCGTCCAGGGCGTCGCGCGCCGACGGAACCGCCGCCAGTCGGGCGGCGACCTCGTCCGCCTCACGCGCAGCGCGGTCGACCGCCGCCTGCCGCGCGGTGACGTCGGTCTCGATCGTCGCGAGGTCCTCCTCGAGCGCGAGCGCTTCGTCCACGCGCGCGAGCAGCGCCGTGAGGTCGTCGTCACGGGCGGTGAGGGCGGCAGCCGAGTCGAGGCCCGTCTCGCCGACGCGATCGGCGGCGGCCACCGCCTCGCGCCACGCGGACTCCGCGGCGGGGAGCGCACGCTCGGCGCGACCGACGGCGTCGAGCGGCGCGCGGAGCGCCTCCGCGCGGGCAGCCGTGCCGAGCTCGGCGCGCGCGGCGTCGATTCGTCCGGTGTCGGCCTCGAGAGCCTCCAGCTGTGCGCGGGCGACGCGGCGCTCGACCTGGCGTCCGTGCAGCGCGGTCGCTTCGCGTTCGGCTGCAAGGGCGGCATCCAGCGCGCTCTTCGCCGCCTCACGCTCGTGGGCGGCCGCCTCGACCCGGTACTCCATGCGCTCGACGGCGCGGACCACGTTCGCGAGTCGTTCGTCGAGCGTTGCCGCGGGACCGCCTGCGGACGCGACCTCCG
>NZ_BADA01000538.1 GCF_000333395.1 Microbacterium sp. B19 | reverse complement strand
AGCAGGTGCGTGGGCTCGTACGGCGCGTAGTGGTAGATGTGCATGTCGGGGAACTGCTCGCGACGCACCGCCACCATGTCGAGGAAGCGCTCCAGCGCCGCGCGTTCCTCGTCGAACGTGTGCGCCCAGAGCGCTCCGTAGCGTTCGCGGGTGTCGACCCAGCCGAACAGGTAGTCGATGCCCCACTGTTCGCGATCGCCCTCGGTGTAGAGCGGGTCGCCCTCGAAGTCGAAGAACAGGTCGCCGTGGTCGGGGCGGGGCAGGACGCCCAGCGCTTTCGGGGCGACGACCTCGAAGGTCGGCACGACGTGCTCGCCGGCGCCGCCGTCGCCCGCGGGGCTCTCGAGCTGCAGCCGCGCCTGCGTGCGGAGGGAGACGAACGTGTCGACGCTCATGCCCTGCGGGGCCGCGGGCGCGCCCGCCAGCTCGTCGATCGTGTGGATGCGACCGGCCCGCAGCCGATCGCGCTGAACGGGGCGCATCCCGGCGACCAGCAGCAGGTCGCGGTGCGCGACCACCTCGATCTCGCACGTCGCACACCGACCGCACGCGATGACCGCGAGATCGCCGCGGGGATCGCCCCACGGCACGATGGGACCGGCCGCGCCGAGCTCGACGCGGCGATCGGCGATGAGGGCGCGGAGGCGCGCACGGCGCAGCTCGAACACCGGCAGGAGGTCGTCGACGCGGTGCGTGCTCGTGCCGCCGTCGCCGAGCAGCAGCTGCACCTCGTCGGAGCGCGCGACGCCGAGGCGGTCGAGCTGGTCGACGTATGCCGCGAGCTGCATGAGGGCGGTGACGCGGGCTCGACGTGCGAGCTTGGTGTCCTGCACGATCCAGGGCCGCGGGCCGCCGTCGCCCGCGTCGGGCTCCCGCACGAGGAAGTCGGCGAAACCGACGAACTCGCCGGTCGCGAAGGCCGCCTGGTAGACGACCTCGGCGGTCGGGTCGGCGAGGGCCGCGTCGGTGAGGCGCACGGCCTCGGCGAGCGCCGCGGCGTCGGAGGAGCGGGCGGCGGGGATCTCGCGGACGCCCGCACCGAAGTCGCGGCGGTAGTCGTCGAGCACGCGCAGCTCGTGCGCGGTGCCGAGGGCTGCGGCGCGTTCGAGCGTGGCGTCCTCGGGGTCGGGCACGGCCTCGATGCGGCCGATCTTGGCGTCGATCGCCCGGAGCCAGGCGAACTCGCACTCGGCTGCCGCTTTGAGGTCGCTGGCGCTCCAGACGATCCGGGCTTCTTGCTCGATGTACCGCATGATGGTCAACGCTAATCGGGGCCGCCGACATCGCCGGTCGCACTGTCCACACCTCCTCCGCGCACACCCGCCGCCGCGGTGTCCGCGCCACCTGACAGACTGGAGCGGTGATCACCGAGCTGCCGTTCGAGAACGTCTACCGGCACGGCTTCGCGCGCGTGGCGGCGTGCACGATCCCCGTGGCCGTGGCCGACCCCGCCACCAACGCCGAAGCGGTGCTGGCCTCGGCGCGCGAGTGCGATGCCGAGGGCGTCGCGATCGCCGTCTTCCCCGAGCTCTGCCTGTCGGGCTACGCGATCGACGATCTCGTGATGCAGGATCCCCTGCTGGATGCCGTCGAGGTCGCCGTCGCGCGTGTGGTCGCGGCATCCGTCGATCTCCTGCCCGTCCTGCTCGTCGGCGCGCCCCTGCGCCACGGCAACCGCCTCTACAACTGCGCCGTCGTCGTGCACCGCGGGCGCATCCTGGGCGTCGCGCCGAAGTCGTACCTGCCGACGTACCGCGAGTTCTACGAGCAGCGCTGGTATGCCCGCGGCGACGACACCGCCGGCCAGCACATCACCGTCGCCGGTGAGACCGTGCCGTTCGGCACCGACCTGCTGTTCGACGCCGTCGACATCCCCGGGCTGACGCTGCACACCGAGGTGTGCGAGGACGTGTGGGTGCCGATCCCGCCGTCCTCCCCCGCCGCGCTGGCGGGAGCCACGGTGCTCGCCAACCTCTCCGGCAGCCCCATCACGATCGGACGCGCCGACGACCGCAGCCTCCTGTGCCAATCGCAGTCGCTCCGCTGCCTCGCGGCGTACGTCTACGCCGCCGCGGGTCAGGGCGAGTCGACCAACGACGTGTCGTGGGACGGCCAGACGATGATCTACGAGGGCGGACAGCTCCTCGCCACGACCGAGCGGTTCCCGGACGGTCCGCGGCGCAGCGTCGCCGACGTCGACCTCGACCGCCTGCGTCAGGACCGCCTGCGCCAGGGCACGTTCGAGGACAACCGCCGCACGGCCGGCACCGCATTCCGCACCGTGACGTTCGAGCTCGCGCCCCCGGCCGCCGACCTCGGGCTCCGGCGCGCGCTCGACCGCTTCCCGTTCGTCCCCGACGACCCCGCGCGTCTGGCGCAGGACTGCTACGAGGCGTTCAACATCCAGGTGTCGGGGCTCGTGCAGCGCCTCGAGGCGATCGGTCGCCCCCGCCCCGTCCTCGGCGTGAGCGGCGGGCTCGACTCCACGCACGCCCTGCTCGTGATCGCCCGCGCGATGGACCGCATGGGCCGTCCGCGCAGCGACATCCTGACGTACACGCTCCCCGGTTTCGCCACGAGCGAGAGGACGAAGCGCAACGCGATCGCCCTCGCCGAGGCGGTCGGCGCGACGATCGAGGAGATCGACATCCGCCCCGCGGCATCCGAGATGCTCTCCCGGATGGGCCACCCGTTCGCCGCGGGCGAGCCGGTGCACGACGTCACCTTCGAGAACGTCCAGGCGGGTCTGCGGACCGACTACCTCTTCCGCCTGGCGAACCAGAACAACGGGATCGTCATCGGGACCGGCGATCTGTCCGAGATCGCGCTGGGCTGGTCGACCTACGGCGTGGGCGACCAGATGAGCCACTACTCGGTGAACCCGGGCGTGCCCAAGACGCTGATCCAGCACGTCATCCGGTGGGTGATCTCGGCCGGAGAGCTGAGCGCCGCGACGGTCGAGGTGCTGCAGGCCGTGCTCGACACCGAGATCAGCCCCGAGCTCGTGCCTGCCGGGCAGGACGGCAAGATGCAGTCCACGGAGGACCGCATCGGCCCCTACAACCTGCACGACTTCACGCTGCATCACGTGCTGCGTTTCGGCTTCCGGCCGTCGAAGATCGCGTTCCTCGCCGCGAAGGCGTGGGAGGACCCGGATGCCGGATCCTGGCCCGCGGGCTATCCCGAGGGCGCGCGGCCGTCGTACGACCTCGTCACCGTCGCGCGGTGGATGGAGGTCTTCCTGCAGCGCTTCTTCGGGTTCGCGCAGTTCAAGCGCACCGCCATCCCGAACGGCCCCAAGGTCTCCCCCGCGGGCTCGCTGTCACCGCGCGGCGACTGGCGTGCACCGTCGGACGGGAACGCCCGCGCCTGGCTCGCGGAGCTCCACGCCGCGATTCCCCAGGCGTTCGCGAAGGACTGAGGCGCCCGGCCCTCACCAGCCCATCGAGCCGGGGATGCCCTTGAACGGCCCCGCGAGGTCGTCGGTGACCCATCCGCCGTAGAACCCGCCGGGCTGCGGCCGCACGGTCTCGCCCGCGACGATGCAACGGTCCATGGGTGCGGCGTACACCGCGACGCGATCTGCGAGCACCTCGTAGCCGGGCATCGGACGGGGATAGTTCCACGCGGCGCGCTCGGCGACCACCCCGCCGCCCCCGTGCACGTCGAAGTACCGCGCACCGCCCTTGAACTCGCAGAAGGACGCGCCTCGACCGAGCGTCAACGCGTCGCCGAAAGCGGCGATCGGAAGGTAGTAGACCGGCGGGTGACTCGTCTCGAGCACGCGCACGACGTCGTCGGTGTCGGCGATCCGGATGCCACCGAAGTCGATCTGCACGCGCTTCGGGACCCGCTCCACCCGCGGCGGCCGCGGATACTCCCACACGGATTCCTGGCCGGGCCGGACGGGGTCGGGAACGGGTCGCACCATGGATCCACGGTACGCCGCGCCGGCGTCGCGAGGGTCGGCCGTGATCGAAGCGTGGCTCGGACGGTCACAGCGGTTCGGTAGCCTGGGGGCAGGAGGGGCACGAGTGAGCGGCGAACACGGCACCGGAATCAGTCGGCGGTACCGCGTCTACCAGGTGGGCGGGATCGTTCTCGGCGTGCTGTTCCTCGGGCTCGGCATCGCCGCGCTCCTCGCGGGCGGCGGCCCCGTGATCGCCGCCATCGCCGGAATCGGAGGCCTCGCCGTGATCATCGTGTCGATCGTGACGATGGTGCGCTCGTGAGCGTGCCCGACGACAACGGGCAGGACGACAAGCCCCGGAAGTACCCGCGCGGGCAGGTCGTCATCTGGATCGCTGTGTCCGCGGTCGGACTGTGGCTGCTCGGCAGCGGGCTCATCGGCATCCTGTCGGGCGGCTCGGGCAACTGACGGCGCGGCGGGAATTCCCCGCGGGCGGGGTCGTTGTCTCGAACGCACCCATTCCCGAACGGAAGGCCATCATGACGCGCATCGGTCGCAGCGACCTCGACATCCGTCCCCTCTCCCTCGGAGGCAACGTCTTCGGCTGGACCGCCGACCGGGACACCTCCTTCGCCGTGCTGGATGCCTTCCACGCCGGCGGCGGCGACTTCATCGACACCGCGGACGGGTACAGCCACTGGGCGCCCGGCAACTCGGGCGGTGAGAGCGAGACCCTCATCGGCGAGTGGCTCGCGAGCCGCAAGCCGGAGAACGTCGTCGTGGCCACGAAGGTGAGCACGCACCCCGACTTCCGCGGTCTCTCCGCGAAGAACGTCCGCGCCGCCGCGGAGGCCTCCCTGCAGCGCCTCGGTGTCGACGCGATCGACCTGTACTACGCGCACTTCGACGACCCCGAGACCCCGCTCGAGGAGACCGTCGGCGCGTTCGCCGAGCTCGTGTCCGATGGACTCGTCCGGTACGTGGCCGTGTCGAACTACACGGCGGAGCGCATCCGCGAGTGGATCTCGCTCGCCGAGGCCGCCGGCGCCGACCTGCCCGTCGCCGTCCAGCCGCACTACAACCTCGTGCACCGCACCGCGGTCGAGAGCGAGATCGTCCCCGTCGCCGAGGAGTTCGGCCTCTCGCTGGTCCCGTACTACGCGCTGGCCAGCGGCTTCCTGACGGGCAAGTACCGGACGACGGATGCCGCGGGCGATTCGCCCCGCGCCGGCGGGGCCGCGAAGCTCGCGACGCCCGCGGGCCTCGCCGTGATCGACACGCTCGAGGAGATCGGGAACGCGCACGGTGCCTCGATCGCGACCACGGCTCTCGCCTGGCTGCGCGCTCAGCCGACGGTCGTCGCTCCCATCGCGAGCGCGTCGCGCCCCGAGCAGGTGGCGGACCTCGTGGCGAGCATGTCGCTCGAGCTCTCGGGCGACGAACTCGCTCGCCTCGACGAGGTGTCGGCGGCCGCGCAGGACTGACCGCTCGACCCGGCCGCGGGGGTCGCGCGTCGTCGCGCGGCCCCGCGGTCGGTCAGAATGGGGAGGTGAAGCTCCTCGTCGCCGCCCACGCGTCCGAATTCGTCGCCTTCGAACCCGACATCCCCGGTTTCGACACGCTGCTGACGGGCGTCGGGAAGATTCCCGCCGCGTACGCCCTGACCCGCGCGCTGTGCGAGGGCACCTACGACGAGATCGTGGTCGTCGGCACCGCGGGTGCCATCGACCCCGACCTCGAAGGCGGCATCTACGACATCTCCGCCACGATCCAACACGACGTGAAAGGCCTCGACGGCACCTTCGGTGAGCACGTCTGGCTGCCCGCGCGGGTCGACATCGCTCCCGAGGGCGTCGTGATCGCGACCGGCGATCACTTCGTCGACGACGCCGACGCCGTCGCCCTCATCCGCGGGCTCGACGCGCGCATGGTCGACATGGAGTCCTACGCGCTGGCGTGGGTCGCGCAGCAGTTCGACGTGCCGATCCGCATCCTGCGCGCCGTCTCGGACCGCGCTCAGGACGGGGCGACCGAGCTGTGGGACGACGTCGTCGAGCGCTGCAGCCACGAGCTCCGCGCGAAGATCCGCGAGCTGTACGGGGTCTGACGGCTCGCGGAGCGCTGCTTACGGCGTCTGCGAACCGCGGCGGGCACGGCCCGCGAGGTCGACGACGCCAACGATGAGGGCGAGCCCCAGGAACACGCCGACGGCGATCAGGCCGCTGGCGTACGCGTCGTGGAAGACCACGAGCGTGTCGCGGCCGTCCCGCTCGCGGTACACCGTCGCGTAGAACAGCGCGAGGGCGATCGCCGTCCCCACGGCTGTGCCGATCCGCTGCCCCAGCTGTCCCACCGATCCCGCGACGCCGCCGCTCGAGACCGGGATGTCGGCCAGCGTGAGCGTCTGATTCGGCGAGATGACGAGTCCGCCCGCGAGGCCCCCGAAGATCATGACGCCCGCCATCGCCCAGGGCGTCCACTCGGCCGGGGTCGTCAGCGCGACGACGGCCAGAGCGCCCGCGGTGACGACCATCCCGAGGATGCCCACGACCACGAGAGGACGCCCGAACCGGGTGACGAGGTTGCCGCCCACCCAGGAACTCCCCGCGGATGCCACGGCGAACCCGATCGTCACCATCCCGGCGAACACCGGCTCGAGACCCAGTCCGCCCTGCAGGAACAGGGTGCCGAGCAGGAACATCGCCGGCACGGCCGAGAAGTAGGCGGTCGAGATCAGGATGCCGTTGCGGTACGAGCTGAGCGAGAAGATCGACAGCGGCATCAGCGGCATCCGTCCGCGATCGGCGTAGCGGCGCTCCCAGAAGATGAACGCTGCGGCGAAGACGACCGACACGACGAGCAGCCACCAGCGGCGCGGGTCGTCGTCGGGCGACCCGGTCGTGAAGAGGAACGGCCACATGAGCGCGACGATCGTGAGCCCGAAGAGGATCACGCCGATCGGGTCGAGATCGAGCGCCCGGTGCGACTTCGTCCGGGTGCTGGGGAGCAGCCACGCCGCGAGCACGATCACGATCGCGACGAGCGGGATGTTGATCCAGAAGATGAGCCGCCAGCCGTCGGTCGGGCCGCCGAGCGCGATGAGCAGTCCGCCGAGCGTCGGGCCGAGCGCCGTCGCGATGCCGATCGTCGCGCCGAAGAGGCCGAACGCGCGCCCGCGTTCCTTGCCCTGGAACAGCTGCTGCACGAGCCCCAGCACCTGCGGCATCTGGATGCCGGCGGCGACGCCCTGCAGGAGGCGGGCGGTCAGCAGGACCGTGGTGTTGGGGGCGAGGGCGCACACGAGGCTCATCACCAGGAACAGCGACAGCCCGACGAGGAACAGCACGCGCCGCGAACGCAGGTCGCCGAGACGGCCCGCCGGAACGAGCACGAGACCGAAGGTGAGGACGTATCCCGAGACGACGAGCTGCAGCTCGGTCGGACCCGCGTGCAGCGCCGTCTCGATGGACGGCAGCGCGACGTTGACCTTCGTCAGGTCGAGGATCGTGAGCGCCGCGACGGAGACGGCGATCCAGTACGCCCGCCAGCGGGGCGGGGCGAGAGCTGGATTCCTGTGTCGGGGG
>NZ_BADA01000539.1 GCF_000333395.1 Microbacterium sp. B19 | reverse complement strand
GGCGGAGTTCGCGCCCCAACGCGCGAAAGACGCCCCAAACCCGAAACACGCGCGGGCGGTCGGACGCGCGCGGCGACCGGCGCGACGCCGCGCGGCCGGCGCGAAGCCGCACGGCCGGCGCCTCGGGTTTGGGGCGCGATCCGCGGTTTGGGGCGGGTGTTTCGCGCCCCAAAGCGCGAAATACGCCCCAAACCCGAGACACACGCGCAGCGGCGCCGCTGCCGCGACGGAGCGAGAGCGACCGGAATGACGCCGCCGCGGCGCGAGCGCGCCGGCGCGACCCGCGCCGGCGCGGGTCGCGTGGGTGGGTGAGCGCGTCGCCTCGGCGTCAGCCGCCGACGCCGACCAGGCGCGCGAAGGCGCTGAGACGCGCCACGCCCTCGGGCGTGCGCGGGAGGTCATCCAGCAGGGACGGCGAGTACAGGACGTAGGCGGCCTGCATCGCCCGCGAGATCGCGACGTTGATGCGGTTGCGCAGCAGCAGGAACTCCAGCCCGCGCGGCGCCTCCCGCCCGGAGGACGCGGCGAGGGTGAGAATCGCGACGACCGCTTCCTTCCCCTGGAACCGGTCGACGGTGCCCACCGGCACGTCGGTGTATCCCGCGGCGGCGAGCGCCTCCTCCACGGCGACCTGCTGCGCGTTGTACGGCGTGATCACGATGATGTCGTCGGCGCGCAGCGGGCGCGGCGGGTGGATGACGGCGTCGTCGCCGGCTCCCCCGTCGGCTCCGACCCACTCCCGGCCGACGAGATCGGCGACCAGGGCGACGACGGCCGCGGCCTCTTCGGGTGAGGCCGTCGCGTTGCCGCGGTGGCGGACCGCGACGGGATGCAGGCCCGGCTCCACGTCCGCGAGCGTGCGCAACGCCGTCGAGGGGTGGGCGGCGAGACGCCCCTCGTACGACAGCCGCGACACCGGCCCGGCGACGGCCGGGTGCATGCGGCGCGTGCGGGCGAGGAAGTACCCGAACTCCGCCGGGACGACCTCGGCCCCGTCGATCACCCACCCGAGCGCCGACGTGTCGACCGGCTCGGGGTGCGTACCCTGGCTCACCTGCGGCAGCTGCTGCGGGTCACCGAGCAGCAGCAGCCGTGCGGACGCGAGCGAGACGGCGATCGTGGATGCCAGCGAGAACTGCCCCGCCTCGTCGATGACGAGAAGGTCGAGGCTCCCCCGCGGGATGCGGCCCTCGTGGCTGAAGTCCCACGCCGTCCCCCCGACGACGAATCCGTGCGCGGCGTTCTCGGCGGCGAAGGCGGGGACGCCGTTCTTCGGCAGAACCGTGAAGGAGTGCTCCGCACCCGGGTCTTTCGGGGCCTTCCCCACGCGCGCGGCGGGGACACCGGCCGCGATGACCTGGTCGAGCATGTGCTCGACCGTCGCGTGCGACTGCGCCACGACCCCGACGCGGTAGCCGCGCTCGGCGACGAGCCTCGCGATGACGTGGGAGCCGACGTACGTCTTGCCGGTGCCCGGCGGGCCCTGGACGGCGAGGTAGCTGTGGTCGAGGTCGGCGACGCTGCGGGCGATCGCGGTGACCTCGTCGTCCCCCGACCCGCCGTCGACCGCGGTCACGGGCGCGAGCACGCCGGACTGCGTGCGCGGCGGGCGCCGACGGAGGATGTCGGCCGCGGGCCCCTCGGGGAGGGTCGGGGACGCGGCGAGCACGGCATCCGCCCAGGCGTCGATGGCCTTCTGCTGGTTGCCCGCGCGCGGTGGCGCCGGGGGCGTGAGGGCGAGCGGGAACGTGTCCCACGTCACGCCGTCGACGGCGACCTCCTCGATGATCGCGCCATCGTCCAGCACCTCCCGCACCGTCACCCGGCGGGCGCCGTGGATCCAGCGCGGACGGACCTCGAGGGGGAACGGCGCCGGCAGGTCGTAGACGGCGAAGGGCTCGGCATCCACGGTCAGGCGACTGCCGGGAGCCACCTCTCCGCGCACCTCGACGAGACGACGCTCGGCGCCGCGACCCGACTCCGCGATGTGCCAGTCCGCCACGACCCGGGAGCGCGCGGCGTCCACGACGATGACGTCCCGTGTGTCCTCCCAGATCGACACCGGCTCGCGCAGGCGAAGGAAGTGCGTCGCCCAGTAGGTCTTCTCTTCCCGCGGGTAGTAGTCGATCGCGGCGGCGGCGAGGCGCAGGGCCGTCGCGTCGGGCTCGGCGGCGTCGGCCGCCCACCGCTGCAGCGCGGTCGCGCGCGGGGACGGCTCGTACGCCTGCTCGTCGGGTTCGGCGCCGCGCGCGGGCATGGCCCCGCCCTCGCGCGCGCGCTCGACGAGCCAGTCGCGCAGGCGGCGGGTGGAGACGCAGTCGTAACGGTTGTAGTCGGCCAGGTCGTCGAGCACCCGCTGCGCGGCCTCGACAACGGGGTCGGCGGCGAGGGCCCGCGCCTCGACGTATTCACGAGG
>NZ_BADA01000540.1 GCF_000333395.1 Microbacterium sp. B19 | reverse complement strand
AAGTATTTCGACGTCTCGGGCATCGTCGACCTCGCCGAGAAGCCCCCGATCCTCTGGATCCACGGCACGGCGGACGCCATCGTGTCGGACGCCTCGTTCTACGACTTCAACCACCTCGGCGCCCTGGGCATCGTGCCCGACTGGCCCGGCGAGGAGGTCGCGCCCGCGCAGCCGATGGTGTCGCAGACGCGCGACGTGCTGGACGCGTACGCCGCCGCGGGCGGAGAGGTCACCGAGATCGCGGTGGAGGGGGCCGGGCACGCGCCGCACCTCGAGCGACCGGCGCAGTTCCGCCAGGCGCTGCTGACGGTCATCGGCTACGTGGGCCGTCCCGCCGACCCCGCCCCGCCCACCGAGGCGATCATCCTGCGTTCGGCCGACTGAGGGATACCCGTGGAGTACTGCCTGTTCACCGAGCCCCAGCAGGGCTTCTCCTACGACGACCAGCTCGCCTTCGCGCGCTCGGCCGAAGCCCACGGCCTGGACGGCTTCTTCCGTTCCGACCACTACCTCCGCATGGGCGAGGGCGATCCGCTGCCCGGGCCCACCGACGCGTGGACCACGCTCGCCGGCCTCGCCCGCGAGACGTCTCGCATCCGCCTCGGCACGCTGGTCTCGTCGGTGACGTACCGGGTTCCCGGCATCCTGGCGATCCAGGTCGCTCAGGTCGACGCCATGTCGGGTGGCCGCGTCGAACTCGGGCTCGGCACCGGCTGGTTCGAAGCGGAGCATGCCGCGTACGGCATCCCGTTCCCGCCGAAGCGGTTCGACCTGCTCGAGGAGCAGCTCGCGGTGGTGACGGGCCTGTGGTCCACACCGACCGGGGAGACGTTCTCGTTCTACGGCGAGCATTACCGCCTGGATGCCGCGCCCGCGCTGCCGAAGCCCGTCCAGTCCCCCGTCCCGGTCATCGTCGGCGGCGGCGGCCCGAAGCGCACGCCGGCACTCGCGGCGCGCTTCGCGACCGAATTCAACATCGGCTTCGTCCCGGAGGACGTCGTCGCCGAGAAGTTCGCCGTCGTGCGCGCGGCGTGCGAGGACATCGGTCGCGACCCCGCGTCGCTGAAGTTCTCCGTCGCGCTGCCCACGATCGTCGGCGCGGACGACGCCGCGATCGAGCGGCGCGCGGCCGCGATCGGCCAGACGCGCGCACAGTTCGACAACGGCGCGAACCTCATCGGGCGACCGGAGCAGATCGCTGAGAAGGTCGAGCGCCTCCGGGCTCTCGGCGCGGAACGCGTGTACTTCCAGCTCCTCGACCTGCGCGACATCGACCACGCCGACGAGGTCGGCGCCGAGCTGCTGCCGCTGCTGCCCCGCTGAGTCCGGGGCAGCGCTCAGTCGCGGGCGCGATCAGTCGCGGGGTGCCCTCGGTCGCGGCGGTGCTCGAAGAAATCCCGCAGGAGAGCGTATGCCTCGGCCTCGGCGACCCCGCCGACCACCTCGACGCGGTGCGGCAGACGCCGGTCGCGCAGAACGTCGTAGAGCGACCCGGCGGCGCCGGCCTTGGCATCCCAGGATCCGAAGACCACCCGCGGAACGCGCGCCTGCAGGACCGCCCCCGCGCACATGACGCACGGCTCGAGGGTGACGACGAGCGTGCAGCCGGCGAGGTGCCACGTGCCCAGGTGCGCGGCGGCTGCGCGCAGCGCGACGACCTCGGCGTGCGCGGTCGGGTCGTTCGTGACCTCGCGGAGGTTGCGGCCCTCGCCGATGACCGCGCCGGTGGGGCCAAGCACGACCGCTCCGACGGGCACGTCGTCGTGGGTCGCGGCGTCGCCCGCGAGCGCGAGCGCTCGGCGCATCGCGGCGAGGTCGGCGTCGGTGGGGGTCACGGGGCTCCGGAAAGGACGGGGCGGAACGGCGGGGGCCGAGCGGCTA
>NZ_BADA01000541.1 GCF_000333395.1 Microbacterium sp. B19 | reverse complement strand
GGTAGGGCAGCGTGATGTTCGCCCCGTGCAGGCCGTTGGGGGCCGTGATGCGGATGCCCTCGTAGCTCTTGTCGACCACGGCACCGAACGCGCGCAGCGCGTCCATGTGGAAGTTGATCGGGCGGTCGCCGATGCGGCATCCCCCCAGGTCGGGGATCAGCGCTTCACCGAGGAGGTGCAGCAGCGGGCCGCAGAACAGGATCGGGATGCGGGAGGCACCGGCGTGCGCGTCGATCTCCTCGAAGTGCGCGGCGACCGCGCCCGAGGGGTCGAGGTGGAGAGTCCCCTCCTCGTCCCCCTCGGTCACGGTCACACCGTGCACCTCGAGGAGCGAACGGACGACCTTGACGTCGCTGATCATCGGGACGTCGCGCAGCGTGCTCGTGGTGTCGCCCAGAAGCGCCGCCACCATCGCCTTGGTGACGAGGTTCTTCGCCCCCTTGACCTCGACGGTTCCCCGCAGCGGACGCCCGCCGCGGATCGCCAGGGTCTCGGCCGCTTCCCAGTCCGGCTTCACGATCAGGTGCTCTCCGGAATCGGTGACGAGTGTGCTCATAGGGGGGTAGACCTCACTTCGTGGACGAGGGGCGGCGGGAGGGCCCGATCGGGCCGACCGGGCTTAGCGGACCGGAAGGGTCCGCGGCCGCCATGCCTCGCGGCGCGCCTCGAACTGCGCGATCTTGTCTTCGTTGCGCAGGGTGAGCCCGATGTCGTCGAGCCCTTCGAGAAGCCGCCACCTAGTGTAATCGTCGATGTCGAACGAGACTCGGAGGTCGCCGAGTGTGGCGGTTCGCGCCTCGAGGTCCACCGTCATCTCCACGCCGGGCTGCGCTTCCACGGCCGCCCAGATGCGCTCCACGTCGTCCTCGCTGATCACGCCCGTGACCAGGCCCTGCTTACCCGAGTTGCCGCGGAAGATGTCCGCGAACTTGGGGCTCAGGACGACGCGGAAGCCGTAGTCGCGGAGCGCCCACACGGCGTGCTCGCGGCTCGATCCCGTACCGAAGTCGGGGCCTGCGACGAGGATGGATGCCGAGCGGTAGGCATCCTGATTCAGGACGAACTCGGGGTCCTGCCGCCAGTTGGCGAACAGCGCGTCCTCGAAGCCCGTCTTGGTGACGCGCTTGAGGTAGACGGCGGGGATGATCTGGTCGGTGTCGACGGCCGAGCGCTTCAGCGCGGCCACGATTCCGGTGTGCGTGGTGAACTTGTCCATGTCAGGCCTCCGCCCCGGTCGTGGCGATTGCAGCGGGCAGCGGCTCGAGGTCGGACGGGCTCGAGAGCGTCCCCCGCACGGCGGTCGCCGCGGCGACGAGCGGCGACACGAGGTGCGTGCGCCCGCCCTTGCCCTGGCGTCCCTCGAAGTTGCGATTCGATGTCGACGCGCACCGCTCGCCCGGGGCGAGCTGGTCGGGGTTCATGCCCAGGCACATCGAGCAGCCGGCGAAGCGCCACTCGGCGCCGAACTCGGTGAAGACCTTGTCGAGACCCTCGGCCTCGGCCTCCAGGCGTACCCGCGCGGATCCGGGGACGACCATGACCCGGACGTTCTCTGCCTTCGTGCGGCCCTGGATGACGGAGGCGAATGCGCGGAGGTCCTCGATGCGGCTGTTCGTGCACGAGCCCATGAACACGGCATCCACGGGGATGTCCTTCATCGGCGTGCCCGGCTCGAGCGCCATGTACTCCAGCGCGCGCTCGGCGGCGGCGCGCTCGTTCGCGTCGGCGATCTCGGCCGGCGTCGGGACGACGTCCGACAGCGAGACGCCCTGACCGGGGTTGGTGCCCCAGGTCACGAAGGGCTCGAGCTCGTTCGCGTCGAGGAAGACCTCGGCGTCGTAGACCGCTCCCTCATCGCTCGGGAGCGTGCGCCAATAGGCGACGGCGTCGTCCCAGTCCTGCCCCTGCGGCGCGTGCGGCTTGTCCTTCACGTAAGCGAAGGTCGTCTCGTCGGGCGCGATCATGCCCGCGCGGGCGCCGGCCTCGATCGACATGTTGCACATCGTCATGCGCCCCTCCATCGAGAGGGAGCGGATCGCGCTGCCGCGGAACTCGAGCACGTAGCCCTGGCCGCCGTTCGCGCCGATCTTGGCGATGATCGCGAGGATGATGTCCTTCGCGGTGACGCCGGGCTTCAGCTCGCCCTCGACCGTGATCGCCATGGTCTTGAAGGGCTTGAGCGGCAGCGTCTGCGTGGCGAGGACGTGCTCGACCTCGCTCGGCCGATGC
>NZ_BADA01000542.1 GCF_000333395.1 Microbacterium sp. B19 | reverse complement strand
GGCCAGAACCTCTTTAGGTCTTCGGCCGCTCCCCACAGTCCGCCGTCGACAAGCTCCGCGCCGGCGCGCGGCGCGACCAGCTCGGCGACACCGGAACCGCCGCCGTCATCGACGCGAGTTTCGACGTGAAGCCCGGCGAGGATCGAGTCCTTGTCCCGACCGCCCGTGAGGATCTCACCGCGGCCGAGCCGCACGTGGTCACCGAGGCCGATGCCCCGCGCGACCTCGGCGAGAGCCACCGTCGAGACGACGCTTGCGCGCCGCTTGGCGAGGCTTCCTTCGTCGAGTTCGGGATGCCCCGTGTACAGGCGCACGGTCACCGCCTGCCCGAGCACGGAGTCGCCGAGGAACTCGAGGCGTTCGTTGTGCGGGATGCCGCCGTTCTCGTACGCGAACGAGCGATGGGTCAGCGCAAGAGAAAGAAGCTCGGGGTCGATGTCGACCCCGAGCTTCTCGATGAGCGCAGTGTTTCGCGTCACCGGACGTTGATCAGACGTCGGCGACCTTGCGGCCCTTGTACTCGAGGAAGAGCTCGGTGCCCTGCGAGTCGGTGACGACCTTCGCCTGGTGGGGGCGGCTGTAGACGACCTTGCCGTTCTCGATGGTCTTGACCAGCGCGGGGGCTTCGGCCTTCCACTGCGCGCGACGCGAGCGGGTGTTCGAGCGGGAGACCTTCCGCTTCGGGGGGTTACCTGCCATGACTAGCTCTTCTCTGTCTTGGGGGCGGCGCGGAGCGCATCGCCGTCGTCTGGGGTGTACTGCTGGAGCGCCGCCCACCGAGGATCGACGGGTGTCTGCTCCGTGTCGCCGGCGCTCTCCGTCAGCTTCTCACCCGTGACCGGGTCGAGCCCGAGGCAATCCGGCTGACACACCGGCTGGAACGGAAGCGAGAGGACAATGGCATCCCGGACCAGATTTTCAAGATCCACGTGGTCGTCTTGAACTTCGAAGTCGTTCGCTTCCTCCCCAGGATACGCGAAAAGTTCCTGGAACTCGACTTCGACAGGCTCGGTGATGTCGGTGAGGCACCGCCCGCACACTCCGGTGGCCGTCGTGTCGACGGTTCCGGAGACGAGGATGCCCTCGTGGACGGACTCCAGACGCACGTCGATCTCGAGCAGTTCGGCGGCGGCGACGGACACGAGGCCCTCGCCCCACTTCTCGGGCGCGGGGATGTCGAGTTCGTGCTCGCGCATCTCGCCCGGCTTGCGCTCGATGTCGCGCACGGGGAGCTGGAAAGGTCCGGGTCGGTGGGTTCTCACGGTCGTCCATGCTACCCGCGCGCCCCTGGGCGGGGGCCGAGGCGCCGCGCGCCGACGCGGTTCGCGCCCGAGTCGGGCCCGGGGCCGCTACAGCCCGCGCGCGCCGGTGTCGAGGAACCGGGCGACCGCGGTGGGTACGTACGGCGACACATCGCCGCCGAGCGCGGCGACCTGGCGCACCAGCGAGCTGGAGACGAGCGCGTGCGACGGATCGGGCAGCAGGAACACCGTTCCGACGTGCGCGAGGTCGCGGTTCACGATGGCCATCGGCGTCTCGTACGCGACGTCGACCTGCGACCGGATGCCTTNGACGAGCACCTGCGCGCCCACGTCGGTGGCGTAGTCGACGAGGAGTCCCATGCTCCACGCGGCGACGATGACGTCGCCCTCGATGCCTTCGTCCTGGATCGACTGCTCGAGCAGGGCCTGACGCTGCGCGATCGGCAGCATCGCCTCTTTGCCCGGGTTGTGGACCACGAGCACGTGCAGCTGGTCGAACAGGCCGGCCGCGCGGCGGATCACATCGAGGTGCCCCCGCGTCGGGGGGTCGAAGGAACCGGGTACGACGGCGATCCGCGGACTCATTCCGCCAGCCTACCGATCACGACTTGGCGAGGGCCGCGCGTTCTTCGACGCCGACACGTCGCTCGAGCGCGGCCGCGAGTCCCGGATGCCGCACGAGTGCGGGATCGTCGGCGAGCACCGTCTCGGCCGCGGCCCGGGCTTGCACGATGAGATCCGCATCGGTCACGACACGCAGGAGCCGGAGGGACGACCGCACGCCCGACTGCGCTCCGCCGAGGACGTCGCCCTCGCCGCGCAGCTCGAGATCGACCTCGGCGAGCTCGAAGCCGTCGAGCGTCCGGGCGACCGCCTCGACGCGCGAACGCGACGACGTTCCCGGCGCCGCTTCGGTCACGAGCAGGCAGAGACCGGGCAGTCCGCCTCGGCCGACGCGTCCGCGCAGCTGGTGCAGCTGCGAGACGCCGAACCGGTCGGCCTCGAGGATCACCATCGTCGAGGCGTTCGGGACGTCGACGCCGACCTCGATGACGGTCGTGGCGACCAGCACGTCGATGTCGCCCCGCGCGAACGCCAGCATCACGGCATCCTTCTCGTCCGCGTGCATCTTGCCGTGGAGGATCTCGACGCGGATGTCGGCGAAGGCGGGCAGCGTGTCGAGCAGCGCCCCCACCTGAACGACGCCCCAGCGCGTGCGCGTATCGGCGCCGTCGGACGGCTCGTCGCCGACCTCGTCTTTCGTGAGCTTCTCGGCGTCGATCGCGGCGCACACGACGAACACCTGGTGCGTCTTCGCCACCTCTTCGGCGACACGCTCCCACACCCGGGCGAACCAGCCCGGCTTCTCGGCGAGCGGGGCGACGAAGGTCTGGATGCCAGCTCGCCCGGCCGGCATGGTGCGAATCGTCGAGACGTCGAGGTCGCCGAACACCGTCATGGCGACGGTGCGTGGAATCGGCGTCGCGGTGAGCACGAGCGTGTGCGGCGAGTCGCCCTTGGCGCGGAGCGCCTCGCGCTGGTCCACCCCGAAGCGGTGCTGCTCGTCGACCACCACGAAACCGAGATCCGCGAACGTCGTCGTGGAGCTGAGCAGCGCGTGGGTGCCGACGACGATCCGAGCCTGACCGGATGCCACGCGCAGGGCGGCGCGACGGCGCTCGGCGGCCGGGAGCTGTCCGGTGAGCAGCGTCGGCATCAGCTCGGGGGCGAGCTGCGGTCCGAGCATCTTCGCGATCGACCGCACGTGCTGTGCCGCGAGCACCTCGGTCGGGGCGATGAGCGCCGACTGGCCACCGGACTCGGCGACCTGCAACATCGCGCGGAGGGCGACGAGCGTCTTACCGGAACCGACCTCGCCCTGCACCAGGCGGTTCATGGGCCAGTCGCCGACGAGGTCGGCGGCGATCCGGGCGCCGACGGTCTCTTGATCGGGGGTGAGCGCGAAGGGCAGGGCCGCATCGAAGCGTTCGAGGAGGCCGCCGGGCGCGGCGGGGCGCTTCGCCGCGGACAGCGCGCGGACGAACTGCCGCTGCTGCAGCAGCGCGGTCTGCAGGACGAACGCTTCCTGCATGCGCAGCGTCGCGACCGCCGGTGGAATCTCGTCGTCGTGCTCCGGGCGGTGGATGTGCTCCAGTGCGGTGCGGGCGCCGACGAGGCCGTGCCGCTCGCGCAGGTCGTCCGGCAGGGGATCGTCGATACCGCCCAGGCCGTCGAGCACGAGCGCGATCGTCTTCTGCACGAGCGTGCTCGGCACGGTGCTCGTCGCGGGATAGATCGGGATCGGACGCTTGGAGTTCACCTCGGCCTCGGCGCGCGCCTCTTCGAGGTCGTCGAAGAGCTCGTAATCGGGGTGCGTCAGCTGCGTCTGCCGCCGGTACTCCCCCACCTTGCCCGAGAAGATGCCGCGGCGACCGGGCGTGAGATCTTTCAGGCGCCACGACTGGTTGAAGAACGTCAGGGACATGCGGCCGTCGCCGTCGCTGATGATCACCTCGAGCAGCGACCCGCGCCGGTTCTGCATGCGGCGCTCGGTCGCGCTCACGACCTCGGCGACGATCGTCACGGGCTCGCCGAGCGGCAGGGAGGCGATCGGGGTCAGCTCGCCGCGCTTGGCGTACCGGCGCGGGTAGTGTTCGAGCAGCTCGCCGACGGTCTTCATGCCGAACGCGCGCTCGAAAGCCGCGGCGGTCTTGCCGCCGACGGCGCCGTCGAGTCGCGACGACAGGGACAGACCGGGCATGCACCGAGTCTAGGCATCCCCTCCGACACGCGGTTTGTAGGGTGGAACGGTGACCCGCATCATCTCCGGCCGCGCGGGCGGCACGGTTCTCGACGTCCCCGCCAAGGGCACGCGGCCCACGAGCGACCGCGTGCGCGAGTCGCTGTTCGGGGCGCTGGAGTCGGCCGACCTGATCGAGGGCGCGCGCGTGCTGGACCTCTACGCCGGGTCGGGTGCGCTCGGGCTCGAGAGCCTGAGTCGCGGAGCCGTGTCGGCCGACCTCGTCGAGCTGTCCGCGCCCGCGGCGGCCCTCATCCGCAAGAACGCGGAGCGGCTCCGCAGCGCCGGCGTCCGCGGTGCGGCCCGCGTGCACCGGGCTAACGCGACGACGTTCGTCGAATCGTCCACCGCCGCATGGGACCTCGTGTTCATCGACCCGCCCTACGACGTCGCGGACGACGAGATCACCCGCGTCCTCGCCGCCCTGGCCCCCCGCCTGAGCCCGGATGCCGCGGTGATCGTCGAGCGCGCGAAGCGCTCCCCCGCACCGGACTGGGATGCCGCCGGTCTCGAGCCCGACCGCGACCGCACCTACGGGGACACGACCCTGTGGTGGGGCCGCCCGGCCGACTGAGGATCCCCGACGCGTGAGTCGCCAGGATCTGTCGCCTCTGCCGCGCGAGAAGGGACAAATCCTGGCGACTCACGCAGTCACGGCGGTCAGCCGCGGCCCGCGTCCCAGTCCCGGTAGGGATCCCAGCCGGTGCGGCCGGTCCAGGGGCGCCCGTCGACCGTGACCGCGATCTCGCCGCGGCCCTCGACCGTGCCGACGCGGCGCCCGGGGCCGACCGCCCCCGCGGGGTAGGTCACGAGGAATCCGTGGTCCTCTCCCCCGCCGAGCGCCCGCGCGAGGTCCTCCCCCAGCGCGCCCGCATCGAACGCGATCGTGACTCGGGACGCGTCGGCGAGGCGCTCGGCATCCAGGGCCAGTCCGTCCGAGATGTCCATCATCGCGGTGGCACCGGCGTCCGCCGCCCGCAGTGCGTCGGCGATCGGCGGTCGCGGCCGCAGCTGCCGGTCCAGGCCTTGCGCGTCTTCTGCATCGAGGGCCGCGCGCGTCTCGGGAGTCACCGGGATCGGCGCACCGGACGCGTCGACGAAGCGGGTGAAGAGCACATCGAGTCCGCGCCCCGCCACGCCCAGCTCGCCGATCACGTGCACGGCATCCCCGGGTCGCGCGCCGGAACGGCGCACCGGATCGCGCCCATCCAGGCTGCCGAGCGCCGTCACCGCGATCGTCAGCGTGTCCGAGACGGTGAGATCGCCGCCCTCCACCGCGCAGCCCGGGGCGAGCTCGGCGCACGCCCGCGCGAGGCCGTCGGCGAACCCGCGGACGAACGACAGCGGCGTGTCGTCCGGCATCGCCAGCGCGACGAGCAGCGCGATCGGCCGCGCGCCCATCGCCGCGACGTCGGCGAGATTGACCGCCGCCGACTTGTAGCCGAGATCCACCGCGGACGACCACGCCAGCCGGAAGTCCGGACCGTGCACGAGCGTGTCCGTGGTCGCGACGACGCGTCCGTCCGGCACGGCCAGCACCGCCGCGTCGTCCCCCGGCCCCACGGGAGCGGTCGAGGCGGGAAGGCGGTCCAGGATGCCACGGAGCACCTGCCCCTCGGACAGCTCCCCCACGGTGGTCTCGGCGTCGGTCACCCTCCCACGCTATTAGCCTGGAGGGGTGCCCCGCTCCCGTCGTTCCCTCGCGCTGATCGCCACCCTCGCTCTTCTTCCGGGGCTCGCCGCGTGCACGACGACCGTTTCGATGCAGCCGGCGAAGGATGCCAACGACCCCGCGTGCGCGCAGATCATCGCGCGACTGCCGAAGTCGATCTCCGGTCAGGAGCGCCGCTGGACCGACGCCCAGGCGACCGGCGCGTGGGGCGATCCCGCCAGCATCCTGCTGACGTGCGGGCTCGAGGCCCCCGGGCCGTCGACGCTCCCCTGCCGCCCGTTCGACGGCGTGGACTGGCTGGTCGACGAGTCACAGGCCGATCAGAACCGCTACACGCTGACGACGTTCGGCCGCACACCCGCGGTACAGGTCTACCTCGACTACGCCGAGGCGAGCAGCGCCGACATCGCGTCGGCCCTCGCGCCGCTCATCCGCGACTACCTGCCCGCGACCGGCCAGGTGTGCACCTCGCCCGACGACGCGACCCCCGCGCCGAGCGCGACCCCCTGAGCGGATCGCCGCGCGTCAGGCGCGGTCGAGCGCGGCGTCGAGCAGGTCGCTGATCAGCTCGGGATACGACAGCCCGGACGCGATCCAGCACGTCGGGAACATCGAGATCGGCGTGAACCCGGGCATCGTGTTGACCTCGTTCACGTAGAACTCGGTGCCCGTGTAGAAGAAGTCGACGCGCGCGAGACCCTCGCCGCCGAGCGCCTCGAACGCCTGGGCGGCGATCCGCTGCATCTCGGCGAGCTCGCCGTCGCGCAGGTCAGCGGGACACACGAGGTCGACGCCGGGAGCGTTCATGTACTTCGCCTCGAAGTCGTAGAACTCGCGGCCCGTCACCACGATCTCGCCGGCGACGCTCACCCGCACCGGACCACCGTCGCGGCCGGGCAGCACACCGACCTCCAACTCACGGCCCACGACCGCCTGCTCGACCAGGACGAGACGGTCCTCGGCGAAAGCCGTGTCGAGGGCGGCATCCAGGTCGTCCCAGCGGGAGACCTTCGTCACGCCGACGCTGGACCCGGCCTCGTTCGGCTTCACGAACACGGGGAGGTCGAGGGAGCGGATGCGCCGCTCCCACAGGTCGCGATTGCGCGCGAGGTCGGCCCGCGTCACGGCGACCCACGGCACCACCGGCACGCCCGCGGAGCGCAGGACGCGCTTCGTGACGTTCTTGTTCATGCCGATCGCCGACATGAGCACCCCGCCACCGGCGTACGGGATGCCGAGGAGCTCGAGGAGCCCCTGGATCGTGCCGTCCTCACCGAAACGGCCGTGCAGGATCGGGAGCACGACGTCGACGTCGCCGAGCGACCGTTCGCCGTCGGCATCCGTCACGGTCCATTCGCGCGACAGCACGGAGTCGGGCAGCCGCACGCGGGTGCCGTTGTCACGCACCTCGGGCAGGGCCTCGGGACGCAGGGCGAACTTGTCGGGGTCGTCGTCTTCGAGCACGAAGGCGCCGTCGCGGGTGATCCCGACGGGGATCACCCGGAAGCGGTCACGATCGATCGCCCGCAGCACCCCGCCCGCCGTGGCGGAACTGATCGAATGCTCGCTGGAGCGCCCGCCGAAGAGCACCGCCACCGCCGGTTTGGTCATTCTGCGTCCTCTCGCCCTGCGGCTGGTCGTCGTCGGTCGTGAGATGGGGCGCGATGTCGCGCGGATTCATGGTGCCGTCGAGCACCATCTTCACCTGTCGCACGATCGGCATGTCAACGCCGACCTCGCGCGCGAGCTGCAGGACGGGGGCGACGGATGCCAGGCCCTCCGCGGTCTGCTGCATCTGCTTCACGACGTCCTGGTAGCTGTAGCCCTGTCCGAGCAGGCGTCCGGCCGTGTTGTTGCGGCTGAGCGGCGACTGGCACGTCGCGATGAGGTCGCCGAGGCCGGCGAGGCCCTGGAGCGTCTCGGGCTGAGCACCCTGCGCGACGGCGAAGTCCGTCATCTCGACGAGGCCGCGCGTGATGATCGAGGCCTTCGTGTTCTCGCCGTAGCCGACACCGTCCACGATGCCGATCGCGACGGCGATGAGGTTCTTCAGCACACCACCGAACTCGGTGCCGATCACGTCGGTGTTCACGAACGACCGGAAGTAGCGGTTCCGTGCGCGCCGGGCGACGGCCTCGGCGGTCTCGGGGCTCAGCGAGCTGATGACCGCGGCCGTCGGCTGCTCCCGTGCGATCTCCAGGGCGAGATTCGGACCGGATGCCACGGCGATGCGCGCGGGATCGCACAGCAGCACCTGCTCGATGACCTGGCTCATCCGCAGCCCGGACGCCTTCTCGACGCCCTTCATGAGGGACACGATCGGGGCGTCCGTTCGGTCGACCAGTGGCTTCACGGCGGCGAGGTTCTCGCGGAGCGCCTGGCTCGGGATCGAGAGGTACACCTGCTGGGCGCCGTCGAGGGCCTCGGTGAGACTCGTCGTCGCGGTCATCGTGCGCGGCAGGTTGATCCCCGAGAGGTAGCGGCTGTTGCGCTTGGACTCGGTGATCTCGGCGGCGAGCTCGGGCCGGCGCGCCCACATCACGACGGAGGCACCGCCGTCGGCGAGGATCTTGCCGAAGGTCGTCCCCCAGCTGCCCGCGCCGATGACGGCGACCCTGGGCCCGGCGGTCTCGGTCCTACGACTCAAGGCGGCCCGTCTCGTTCTGCCCGTGCTGCGACGGGTTCCACCGCTCGGCGGGCGCCGGTGCGCCGCGCAGGGCCGACAGCATCTCGGCGATCCGCGCCATGAGGACGTCGGTCGCGCGCGTCAGGGTGGCCGGTTGTGTCGCCGTGGCGCGGAACTCGGACAGGTCCAGAGCGGGACCGAACTCGACGATGACGTGCGAGCGACGGGGGAAGCGCAACTTGCCGTACCGGGGCAGGATCTGCTGCACGCCCCACTGCGCCAGGGGGATGAGGGGCAGGTCGCCGCCGAGCGCGAGCCGTACGGCACCGGTCTTGCCGCGCATCGGCCACAGGCCGGGGTCGCGGGTCAGGGTGCCCTCGGGGTACACGATGACCCCGCGTCCGTCCCGCGCGATGTCCTGCGCGGCTTTGATGGACTGGTTCGCGCTCGCGGACGTCCGCGGCACGGGGACCATGCCGGTGGCGCGGAGCGCCGCCCCGAGGACGGGGACCTTGAACAGGCTCTCCTTCGCCATGAACCGCGGGGCGCGGCCGACGCGCCACACGGCGACGGCGACGATGAGCGGGTCGAACTCGGAGTTGTGGTTCGGCGCGAGCACGTAGGCGCCCTCGCGCGGGAGGTTCTCCACGCCCCGCAGCTCGATGCGGGCGAAGAGGCCCACGAGCGGGACGACGACCACGGCGAGGGGCCAGAAGGCGCTCGGCCGGCTCTTCTCCGGAGTGGCCGCCACGGCTCAGCCCACGACGTCGAAGTCGGCGTCGAGAGCGGTCAGCTTCTCGAGGAACTTCTCGTACCCGCGGCGGATGATGCCGATGTTGCGCACCGTCGACTCGCCCTCGGCCGCCAGCGCGGCGATGACGTAGCTGTAGCCGCCGCGCAGGTCGGGCACCTCGACGTCGGCGCCGTGCAGCGGCGTCGGGCCGTTGATGACGGCGGCCTGCTCGAGGTCGCGGCGCGGGACGCGGCGGTCGGGGCTCGCGATGCCCTTGGGGTGCACGACGATGTCGGCGCCCATCTTGTTCAGCGCCTGCGTGAACCCGAGACGGTTCTCGTACACGGTCTCGTGCACGGTCGACGTGCCGTGCGCCTGGGTCAGCGCGACGATGAGCGGCTGCTGCCAGTCGGTCATGAAGCCGGGGTGGACGTCGGTCTCGACCATGACGGGCTTGAGGTCGCCGCCACGGCGGAACAGGATGCCGTCCTCGCGGACGTCGAACCAGCCACCCGCCTTGCGGAAGACGTTGAGGAACGTGAGCATGTCCTGCTGGCGGGCGCCCTTGGCGAAGATCTCGCCGTCGGTGGCCAGGGCGGCGCACGCCCACGACGCCGCCTCGTTCCGGTCGAAGATCGCCCGGTGGTCGTAGCCCACCAGACGGTCGACGCCCTCGATGAAG
>NZ_BADA01000543.1 GCF_000333395.1 Microbacterium sp. B19 | reverse complement strand
GCCGAAGGGCCCGCGTGAGCCGTCGCGCCGATCCTGCGCCCGCGCGGATCGGGTGGGCGGTGATCGCCGCGTTCGCGGCGGTCACGAGCGCGCGGGTCTGGCCGGTGCGGCTGCTCCCCGTCGCGATCGGGGTGCGGGGCGTCGAGCGGCGTGTCCTGGTCGCGGCGTACCCCCTGCTCGCCCTCGCGCTCGCGGTTCGGCGCCGCGGACTCGCGGGGGCCGCGGCGGTCTTCGCCGTCGTGCATCTCGTCTCGCGGGTGCGCAGCCGCGGTGCGCGGTCGCCCCGGCCGATCAGCGAGGACTCGCTGCGGGTGCGGCTCGTCACGGCGAACCTGCTGTGCACCAACCCCGACGTCGCCCGGCTCGCCGACGACCTCGTCGCGGAGGATGCCGACATCGTGATGGTGCAGGAGGTCACGCCCGAGGTGCTCGCGATGCTGCGGCGGTCGCGCCTGTGGTCGGCGTACCGCCATCGCCGCGTCGCGGCGCGGCCCGAGTTCCACGGCGCCGCCACGTTCTCGCGGTTCCCGGTCGTGGCGCACCAGGTGCTCGACGTCGCGGGGTCGCCGATGCTCCGCACCGACCTCGCGACTCCGCACGGTCCGCTCCTCGCGGTCAACGTTCACACCGTGGCGCCGCTCACGCTCGGACAGGCGCGACGGTGGCAGCGGCAGATGGAGTGGCTCGCCGTGCTCGGGCGGAGCACCGACGGCGCGATCGTGATGGCCGGGGACTTCAACGCCACCGGCGACCACCGCCCCTTCCGCCGACTGCTGCGGGGACGCCTGCGGGATGCCTTCGACGCGGTCGGTCGCGGATCGGGGGCGACGTGGCCGGTCGGTCACCGTCTCCTCCCGCCCCTGCTGCGGCTCGACCACGTCGTGGTGAGCGACGACGTCGAGGTGGGAGCGCTCTCCACCGCGACCAGCACCGGCAGCGATCATGCCCGGCTCGTCGCGGAGCTCGGCATCCGGAACCCCCTCCGTTGGAAGGTGCAACCGTCCGGGCCGTTCAGCGCCGTCTAGTAGGGTTGTCGCTTGGCAAGATCTCTTGATATCGAGAGATCTCAGCCTCCTCCCACCACCGATCGCCCAGCGAAGGATCATCCGTGGATCTCTACGAGTACCAGGCCCGAGACCTGTTCGAAAAGTACGAGGTGCCGGTGCTCGCCGGCATCATCGCCGACACCCCTGAGGAGGCGAAGGCGGCCGCAGAGAAGCTCGGCGGTGTCGTCGTCGTCAAGGCTCAGGTCAAGACCGGAGGCCGCGGCAAAGCCGGCGGTGTGAAGGTCGCGAAGAACCCCGACGAGGCCTTCGAGGCGGCGCAGGCCATCCTCGGCCTCGACATCAAGGGCCACGTCGTCAAGCGCGTCATGGTCGCCGCGGGTGCCCGCATCGCCAAGGAGTTCTACTTCTCGGTGCTGCTCGACCGCGCCAACCGCTCCTACCTGTCGCTGTCCAGCGTCGAGGGCGGCATGGAGATCGAAGAGCTCGCCGTCGAGCGTCCCGAGGCTCTCGCGCGCGTCGAGGTCGACCCGCTCGAGGGCATCTCGCCCGAGAAGGCGCTCGAGATCGCCAAGGCCGCGAAGTTCGACGATGAGCTGGCCCCGAAGGTCGCCGACGTGTTCGTCAAGCTCTACAACGTCTACAAGGGCGAGGACGCCACGCTCGTCGAGGTGAACCCCCTCATCCAGTCCGAGGACGGCGGCATCATCGCCCTCGACGGCAAGGTCTCGCTCGACGAGAACGCCGGCTTCCGCCACCCCGAGCACGAAGAGCTCGAAGACAAGGATGCCGCCGACCCCCTCGAGGCCAAGGCCAAGCAGCACGACCTCAACTACGTCAAGCTCGACGGCCAGGTCGGCATCATCGGCAACGGCGCGGGTCTGGTCATGTCGACCCTCGACGTCGTCGCGTACGCCGGTGAGAACCACGGCGGTGTGAAGCCCGCCAACTTCCTCGACATCGGCGGTGGCGCCTCGGCCACGGTCATGGCCGCCGGCCTCGACGTCATCCTCGGCGACGAGCAGGTCAAGAGCGTGTTCGTCAACGTCTTCGGTGGCATCACCTCGTGCGTCGCCGTCGCGGAGGGCATCGTGAAGGCGCTCGAGATCCTCGGTGACGCCGCCACCAAGCCGCTCGTGGTCCGTCTCGACGGCAACCAGGTCGAAGAGGGTCGCGCGATCCTCGCCGCCGCCAACCACCCGCTCGTGACCCTCGCCGCCGGTATGGACGAGGGCGCCGACAAGGCCGCCGAACTGGCCAACGCGTAAGGGATAGAACAGATGTCGATCTACCTCAACAAGGACTCCAAGGTCATCGTCCAGGGCATCACCGGCGGCGAGGGCACCAAGCACACGGCCCTCATGCTCAAGGCCGGGACGCAGGTCGTCGGTGGCGTCAACGCCCGCAAGGCCGGCACGACCGTCACCCACAAGGACGCCGCCGGCAACGACGTCGAGCTCCCCGTCTTCGCCTCGGTCGAAGAGGCCATCCGCGAGACCGGAGCCGACGTGTCGATCGCGTTCGTGCCCCCGGCCTTCACGAAGGACGCGATGGTCGAGGCCATCGACGCCGAGATCCCGCTGCTCGTCGTGATCACCGAGGGTGTGCCCGTCGGCGACACCGCCGAGGCGTGGGCGTACGCGAAGTCGAAGGGCGAGAAGACCCGCATCATCGGCCCGAACTGCCCCGGCATCATCACCCCCGGTGAGGCGCTCGTCGGCATCACGCCCGCGAACATCACCGGCAAGGGCCCGATCGGCCTCGTGTCGAAGTCCGGCACCCTGACGTACCAGATGATGTTCGAGCTGCGCGACCTCGGCTTCTCGACCGCCATCGGCATCGGCGGCGACCCGATCATCGGCACCACGCACATCGACGCGCTCGCCGCGTTCGAGGCCGACCCCGAGACCAAGGCGATCGTGATGATCGGTGAGATCGGCGGCGACGCGGAAGAGCGCGCGGCCGCGTTCATCCAGGCCAACGTCACCAAGCCGGTCGTCGGCTACGTCGCGGGCTTCACCGCCCCCGAGGGCAAGACCATGGGCCACGCCGGCGCCATCGTCTCCGGCTCCGCCGGTACCGCCCAGGCGAAGAAGGAGGCCCTCGAGGCCGCCGGCGTCAAGGTCGGCAAGACGCCGTCCGAGACCGCCGCCCTGATGCGCGAGATCATCGAAGCGCTCTGACGCTTCCGCTTTCGGGCCCGGATGCCATGGCATCCGGGCCCTTTCGCGTTGGCGGGTGTTGCACTGAACCCGGGGTTGCGGCTGCGCGGGCAGTGGGTTCCGGCGTCGAGTGTCCAGGACACGCCGTGTCGGGTCGTGCGCGTGCGGCGTGTTCTGGACGCTCGACGAGAGGGAGGGCCTGGGGCGGCGTGGACCGGACCGGATGCCCGGGGGTGGCGCGTCGCGTCTCGGTTCAGTGTCCAAGACACGCGGACTGAGCCGCGGGACGTCCGCGTGTCTTGGACACTGGATCTGGGGGTTCGGCGGCGCGCGCCGTGTTCCGGCGTCGAGTGTCCAGGACACGCCGTGTCGGGGCGCGCGCGTGCGGCGTGTCTTGGACGCTCGCCCGGGTCGGGCGGGGCGGCGGGCGAACGGCGGGATCGCGAACGCCCACGATCGGGTCGAACGCTCACGATCGGGGCGACCGGTGCGTGAGCGCTCGACCGGATCGTGAGCGCTCGGCACCCAGAAGAAGGGGCCTGGATGCCGTGGCATCCAGGCCCCTCCTGAGCACAGAGTCAGCCGAGCAGCGACTCCACGGGGCCGCGGGCGAAGAAGACGACGAAGCCGGCGGCGACGATCCAGAGCAGCGGGCTCACGCGGCGGGCGCGGCCGGACAGCGCCTGGATCACGACCCAGCTGACGAAGCCCGCGCCGATGCCGTTCGCGATCGAGTAGGTGAGCGGCATGACCGTCACCGTGAGGAACACGGGGATGAGCACGGACAGGTCGCCGAGGTCGAGGTGCCGGATCTGCCCCATCATCAGGGCACCGACGATCACCAGCGCGGCAGCGGCGATCTCGCTCGGCACGATGCTCGTCAGCGGCGTGAAGAACATCGCGAGGAGGAACAGGCCTCCCGTGACGACGTTCGCGAGGCCCGTGCGGGCGCCCTCGCCGATGCCGGAGCCCGACTCGATGAACACCGTGTTCGACGACGCGGAGGTCGCGCCACCGGCGACCGCGCCGATGCCCTCGATGATCAGGGCCGAGCGCAGGCGCGGGAACGTGCCGTCGGGGGCGGCGAGCCCGGCCTCGCGGGAGAGGCCCGTCATGGTGCCCATGGCATCGAAGAAGTTCGTGAAGACCAGCGTGAACACGAGCATGAGCGCCGCGAGCACGCCGATGCGCCCGAACGAGCCGAAGAGGTCGACCTGGCCGACCAGCGAGAGGTCGGGGAGACCGACCCACTGCGTCGGGAGGGTCGGCACGCTGAGGCTCCAGCCGCCCGGGTTGTCGGTCGAACGCGCGCCGAGCTTCGCGATCGCCTCGACGATCACCGCGATCACCGTGCCGCTCAGCAGGCCGATGAGGAGCGCCGCCTTGACCTTCCGCACCATCAGCACGGCGGTGATGAGGAGCGTCAGCACGAACAGCGCGGTCGGGATCGTGGCGATCGAGCCCTGCACGCCGAGGCCGACGGGCGGCGACGACAGGCCCGTCGAGGTCACCAGGCCGCTGTCGACGAAGCCGATGAACGCGATGAACAGGCCGATGCCGACCGTGATCGCGGTCTTCAGTGCGAGGGGCACGGCCTCGAAGATCATGCGGCGCAGACCCGTGACGGCGAGCAGCACGATGATGAGGCCGTTGATGACGACGAGGCCCATGGCCTCGGGCCACGTGACCCCGCCCACGATGCCGACCGCGAGGAACGAGTTGATGCCCAGGCCCGCGGCGAACGCGAACGGCAGGCGGGTGACGAGGCCGAAGAGCATCGTCATGACACCGGCGGTGAGCGCGGTGACCGCCGCGACCTGGGGGAAGCCCAGGGCGTTGCCGGCGACGTCGGGCGTGCCCGACAGGATGATCGGGTTCAGGATGACGATGTAGGCCATCGTCACGAACGTGACGACGCCGCCGCGCACCTCGGCGCCGACGGAGGATCCGCGGGCGGTGATCTCGAAGAAGCGGTCGAGCGCGTTCTTCGGGGCGGGGGCAGCGGCGGTCTCGGGAGCGGAGGTGCTCATGGGGCTCCAGAAATGGGGGGAGGGGACGGGGCCGGAGGCGGGGGAACGGGCATATCGTGGGGGACATGCCGCTCTCAGGACAGTATCTGCCCAGCACCAGCGAATGGGCCCGTTCGCAGGCCGAGACCTTCGAGGCCACCGGGGGTCAGGAGGGCGCGGATCTGCGGGGCGTTCCCATCATCGTCCTCACCACGGTCGGGGCCAAAACCGGTGGTCTGCGCAAGACGGCCCTCATGCGCGTCGAGCACGACGGTCGGTATCTCGTCGTGGCATCCAAGGGTGGCGCTCCCGAGCACCCCGCGTGGTTCTACAACATCGTGAAGAACCCGCGGGTCGAGCTGCAGGACGGCGACGTCAAGCGCGAGTACGACGCGCACCAGGCCGAGGGCACCGAGCGCGACGAGTGGTGGGCCCGCGCCGTCGCGGTCTGGCCCGACTACGCCGAGTACCAGAAGAAGACCGAGCGCCGCATCGAGATCTTCGTCCTGGAGCCGGTCTCGGGCGCGTGAGTCGCCAGGATTTGTCGCTTCCGGCGCAGCCGAGGCGACAAATCCTGGCAACTCACGCGAATCTCACACGGCGGGATGGATGCCGTGAGAGAAACGTTCCTCGGGGGTAACGCGGGCAGGACACCGGGGGAAACCTCGGCTGCTTAGCGTCGGGGCATGGCCCGCTCGCATCCCGCAACCGACCCGAAACGCGGCGCTGACCGCGTCGCAAAGTCCGACGCGTACGGTGACGACGTGCTCCACCCCGCGTCATCCGGTTCCGTCGTGGTGATCGGCGCGGGCATGGTCGCCCACCGCTTCGTCGAGAGCCTCACCAGCCGCGACACCGACCGCCGCTGGTCGGTGACCGTCCTGGGCGACGAGCCGTGGGGGCCGTACGACCGCGTCGGCCTCACCGGATTCTTCGGCGGCAAGACCGCGGAGGACCTCGCCCTCGACCCGGCGGTCCTCGCCCACGACCGCGTGACGGTGCGCACCGACGCCCGGGTCACGCGGATCGATCGCGACGTCCGCACCGTCACCACCGCCGACGGCACCGTCTACCCGTACGACCGCCTGGTGCTGGCTACGGGGTCGTTCTCGGCGCGGCTCGCGCTCGACGGATTCGACCACCGCGGCTGCTTCGTCTATCGCACGCTCGGCGACGTCGCGGCGATGCGGGAGTGGATCGCCGCGCGTTCCGCACAGCTCGGGCGCCCCCTCCGCGGCGCGGTCGTGGGCGGCGGCCTGCTCGGTCTCGAGGCCGCGGGAGCGCTGCAGTCCGAGGGCGTGGCGCCGTTCGTGCTGCAGTCGAACGAGCGGCTCATGTCGGCGCAGCTCGACCTCGGCGGCGCGAAGGCGCTGGAGCGGCTCATCGAGGCGCGCGGCATCCAGGTCCGTACGTCTTCGGTCACCACCCGCGTGGATGCCGATGCCTCCGGTGCCGTGTGCGGACTCGAGCTGCGCGACGGCACGTGGGAGGCCGTGGACATCGTCGTGTTCACGGTCGGGGTGCGTCCGCGCGACGAGCTCGCGCGCACGGCGGGGCTGCGCGTCGACCCGCGCGGCGGTGTCGTCATCGACGCGGGCTGCGACACGTCCGACCCGGCGATCCTCGCGGTCGGCGAGGTCGCGAGTTTCGACGGGCAGTGCATCGGCCTCGTCGCTCCCGGGTACGCGATGGCCGAGGTCGCCGCTACCCGGCTCCTCGGCGGCGACGGCGCCTTCCCCGGGTTCGACACGTCGGCGAAGCTCAAGCTCTCCGGCGTCGACGTCGCGAGCTTCGGCGACGCGTTCGCCGAGACGCCCAACGCCCTCGACGTCACGTACGCCGACCCCGTGTCGGGCGTCTACAAGAAGCTCGTGCTGAGCGACGACGCGCGAACGCTGCTCGGTGGCATCCTGGTCGGCGACGCCTCGGCGTACACGACGCTGCGTCCGCTCGTCGGCCGCGCGCTCGGCGGCGACCCGGCCGCCTACCTCCTGCCCTCGGACCTCGCGCCCGCCCCGCAGGGCGACCTGCCCGCCGACGCGATCGTCTGCTCCTGCAACGGCGTCACGGCCGGCACCATCCGCGAGGCCGTCACCGAACACCAGTGCGCGGATGCCACCGAGGTCAAGGCCTGCACGAAGGCGGGCGCGGCGTGCGGTTCGTGCTTCACGCTCGTGAAGAAGCTCGTCGCGACCGAGCTCGCGGCATCCGGCAAGGAAGTGTCGAACGGGCTGTGCGAGCACTTCTCGTTCACCCGCGCGCAGCTGTTCGACGCCGTGCGCGTCTCGGGCCTGCGCACCTTCACGTCGATCGTCGAGCGCTTCGGCACCGGCCGCGGCTGCGACATCTGCAAGCCGGCGCTCGCGAGCATCCTCGCGAGCCTCTACTCGGAGCACGTGCTGCAGGGCGAGCTCGCGACGATGCAGGACACCAACGACCACGTTATGGCCAACATCCAGCGCGACGGCAGCTACAGCGTCGTGCCGCGCATCCCGGGCGGTGAGATCACGCCCGAGGGGCTCGTCGTGATCGGCGAGGTCGCGCGCGACTTCGGGCTGTACACGAAGATCACCGGCGGCCAGCGCATCGACCTGTTCGGTGCGCGCCTCGACCAGCTCCCCGACATCTGGCGCCGTCTGGTCGACGCGGGCTTCGAGTCGGGGCACGCGTACGGGAAGTCGCTGCGCACGGTGAAGTCGTGCGTCGGTTCGACGTGGTGCCGCTACGGCGTGCAGGACTCGGTCGGCATGGCCGTGCAGCTCGAGCTCCGGTACCGGGGCCTGCGCTCGCCGCACAAGCTCAAGTTCGGCGTCTCCGGCTGCGCGCGCGAGTGCGCCGAGGCCCGCGGCAAGGACATCGGCGTGATCGCGACCGAGGCCGGCTGGAACCTCTACGTCGGCGGCAACGGCGGCTTCACCCCGAGGCACGCGGTGCTGTTCGCCGAGGGACTCGACGACGACGGACTGCTCCGCGCCATCGACCGCTTCCTGATGTTCTACATCCGCACGGCCGACCGGCTGCAGCGCACGGCGCCGTGGGTCGAGGAGTACGAGGGCGGCCTCGAGGCACTCAAGGGCGTGGTGTTCGACGACACCCTCGGTATCGCGGACGACCTCGACGCCGCGATGGCCTCGCACATCGACGCGTACGAGGACGAATGGGCCGCGACCCTCGCCGACCCCGAGAAGCTGAAGCGCTTCCACAGCTTCGTCAACGCGCCCGCGACGCCCGACCCGTCGCTCGCGTACGTCGCCGAGCGCGGTCAGGTGCGCCCGGCCACGGCGGAGGAGCGCTCCTCGGGCGCCGTCCTCATCGGCGGCACGACGCTGGCGGTGCGCTCATGACGATCCTGGATGCCGAGACCCCGGATGCCGAGACGATGAGCGCCCCGACCTGGACGCGGATCTGCCGCCTCGACGACCTGTCCGTCGAGCGCGGGGCCGCGGCCCTCCTGGGCGACCGGCAGATCGCGCTGTTCCGGACGTTCGACGGGCGCGTCTACGCGACCGACCAGATCGACCCGTTCAGTGGCGCCGCCGTGCTCTCGCGCGGCATCGTCGGAGACCGCGGCGGTGTTCCGACCGTCGCCTCCCCGATGTACAAGCAGGTGTTCGACCTGCGCACGGGAGCCTGCCTCGACACCCAGGGCAAGGACCCGCACGACCTCCGCGTGTACCCCGTCGCCGTCCGTGACGGCGAGGTGTTCGTGAAGATCACGACCGAGGGAGACCCCCGATGATCGCTCTCGCAGGACTCGATCTCACCGACCGGCTCGTCGTGTGCGTCGGGGCCGGTGCCGTCGCGGAACGCCGCATCGACCGACTCCGCGCGGCCGGTGCGCGCGTCCGCGTCATAGCTCCCGTGGCGACCGCCGGGATCGCCGAGCTCGCTACGGCCGGTGAGCTCGATTGGCATCCACGGTCCTTCTCCGACGACGACCTCGACGACGCCTGGTTCTGCCACACGGCCACCGGCGACGCGGCCGTCGATGCCCGCGTGGTCGCCGCCGCCGAGCAGCGCCGCGTGTGGTGCGTCAACGCCGGGCACGGCGGCAAGGGCACCGCGCGCCTCGCCGCCGAGACCACCAGCGGCGACGTCATGGTCGGTGTGGTCTCGACCGCCGGTGCCGACCCCCGCCGCAGCGTCGCCGTGCGCGACGCGATCGCCCAGCGCCTCGCCGAAGGCGCCCTCCCGCTCCGCCGCCGACGTCGCCCGCTCGTGGGGAGTGTGGCGCTCGTCGGCGGCGGCCCCGGCCCCGTCGACCTGCTCACCGTCCGTGCCCGGGCGCTGCTCGCGGAGGCCGACGTCGTCGTGCACGACCGGCTCGGGCCGACCGGCGTCCTCGCCGAGCTCGGCGACGACGTAGAGATCATCGACGTCGGCAAGCGCCCCCAGCACCACCCGGTCCCGCAGGACGAGATCAACGCCCTCCTCGTCGAGCGCGCCGCGCGCGGCCTCCGGGTCGTACGGCTCAAGGGCGGCGATCCGTTCGTCTACGGCCGCGGCGGCGAAGAGGTGCTCGCCTGCCGGGCAGCCGGCATCCCGATCGAGGTCGTCCCGGGTATCAGCAGCGCGATCGCCGTTCCGCAAGCCGCGGGCGTTCCCGTGACCCATCGCGGGGTCGCGGGTACCCTTCACATCGTGAATGCCCAGGAGACGCCGAGCGCCGCGACCCTCGCGGCCCTGCGCGACGACGCCGCGACCGTCGTGGCGCTCATGGGCGTGAGCGCCCTGCCGCGGTTCGCGGCCGCCGCGCTCGCCGCGGGGGCTCCGGCCGACCGCCCGGTCGCGTTCGTCGAGAACGGGCACACGCCCGCGCAGCGCACCATCCGCACGACCCTCGGGACGGCGGTGGCGGATGCCGAGACCCACCGCCTCGCGAACCCCGCGGTGCTCGTGTTCGGCGAGGTCGCCCGCCCCGACCTGCTGCTCCCCGTCCCGGCCGTGCACGGTGAGGGAACGGGGTGACCGTTCCGCAGCGGACGATCTCGACGGTGCTGCAGGGCTGCACCGTCCTCCTCCCCGTGGATCGCCGGTCGGGGGAGCTGTCGGCTGCCCTCGAACGCCACGGCGCTCGCGTGCGGGTCGCGCCGGCGCTCACGATCGTCCCGCACGTCGACGACGACGAGCTCGTCGCGCAGACCCGGCATCTGGTCGACGACCCGCCGGACGTCGTGGTCGCCACGACCGGCGTCGGGTTCCGCGGCTGGATGGAGACGGCCGACGAAGCGGGCCTCCACGACGCGCTCGCGGCCGTGATCGAGCGGTCGCGCATCGTCGCGCGCGGCCCCAAGGCACGCGGTGCGATCCAGCAGGCGGGGTTCGAGGCCGACTGGGTCGCCGAGTCCGAGACGGCCGCCGAGCTGCGCGACTTCCTCCTCGCCGAGGGCATCGAGGGTCTGCACATCGCCGTGCAGCATCACGGCTCGGGAGCGGACGGCCTCGACGAGGCGTTCGCCGAGGCCGGCGCGCGCGTGACGAGCCTCACCATCTACCGTTGGGGGCCGCCCCCGGACCCGGCCCTCGTCGCGGCGTCGGCGCAGCTCGTCGCGCGCGGCGAGATCGACGCCGTGCTGTTCACCTCCGCCCCGGCCGCGCGCGAGTGGCTCCTCGCCGCGCGGCGCGCGGACGCCCTCGACGACGTCGCGGCGCGCGCCCGCGCCGGACACGTGCTCATCGCGGCGGTGGGGCCCATCACCGCGGCGCCGCTCGTCGAGGCCGGGATCACGCCGCTCGTGCCCGACCGCGGCCGCCTCGGTGCGCTCGTGCGCGCGGTGGTCACGCACTACGGCGGAGCGCACGCGCCGGTGATCCGCACGACCGCGGGGGTGCTCGGCATCCGTTCGGCAGGCATCGTGCTCGACGGAACCTTCCTGCCGCTGCCGCGCACCGGTGTCGAGATCCTGCGCGCGCTCGCCCGGGAACCCGGCGCGGTCGTGTCGCGCGCCGACCTCGTTGCGGCGCTGTCGACCGCCGAGGCGAGCGGGCACGCGGTCGAGGTGGCGGTGGCGCGGACGCGCGAGGCCCTCGGGGATCTCGACCTCATCCGCACCGTCTACAAGCGGGGCTACCGGCTCGACGTCGTCGACGAGGAGGACTCATGACCGCGGTGCTCGTCGCCTGCGCCCATGGCACCCGTTTCGAGGAGGGCCGCGTGGTCATCCGCGCACTGCTCGACATGCTGCGGGCCACCGCCCCCGACGGGGTCGAGGTGCACGAGGCGTACGTCGACGTGCACGAGCCGTACGTCACCGACGTCGTCGCCGCTGCGCGCGAGCGCACGGACGACGTCGTGATCGTCCCGCTGCTGTTGTCGACGGGGTACCACACCGAGGTCGACCTGGTGGAGGCCGCCGGGGGACTCCCGATCGCGCCCGCGCTCGGCCCGCACCCGGTCCTCGCCGAGATCCTGGCGGACCGCGTGCGCGAGGCCGGTGCCGCTCCCGACGACACCGTCGTGCTCGCGGCGGCCGGCTCGACGCGTCCCGGCGCGGTCGTCGACGTCGAGCGCATGGCCGAGCTGCTGGCGGATGCCGGGATCACGGCGCCCGTGATCGCCGCCTACGCCGCGGCGTCCGAACCCCGCATCGACGCCGCGGTCGCGGCCGCGCGGGCGGAGGGCCGCCGCACGGTCGCGGCGAGCTACGTCCTGGCCCCCGGACACTTCTCGCGCGTGATCGAGCGAGCGGATGCCGACGCGACCACGGCCCCGATCGGCGCCGATCCGCGGCTGGCCGAGGTGGTCTGGGAGCGCTGGCGCGCCGCGCGTTCCGCACGTTCCCTCGCGTGAGGGGTCACTTTCTGTCGCCGCGGTGAGCTCGAAGCGACAGAAACTGACCCCTCACGCGGGATGGGGGATGCCGCCGCGCCTGAGCGGGCGGACAGGGAAGCGCGGGTAGGGTCGCAGTCGCTCATGCATCGTCTCCTCGTCGCCCTCCTCGCCGCCCTCGACGCGCTCCTGGCCGCCGCGGTCGGCATCGCCGTCGTGCTCGCCCCGCTCACGCTCCTGTGGGTGGTCGCCCTCGGGAACGCCGACTGGTCCGCGCTGTGGCCCTCCGCCGCGGCCGTGTGGCACCTCGGTCACCTCGTCCCGATCACCGTGACACTGCCGGACGCCTACCTCGCGGCCACGGGCGTCGACCCTTCGCTCGCAACGTTCACGCTGTCGCTCGCGCCGCTCGCGTTCGCCGGATTCACGGGGCTGTTCGCCGCCCGCTCGGGCATCCGCGCCGCCGAGGCCGGCGCCGCGCTGACCGGCTGGCTGTCCGGTTCGCTCGTCTTCGCCGCGATCGCGGCCCTCGTCGCCTTCACCTCGGAGGCTCCGCTGGTGTCGTTCGAGATCTGGCAGGCGATCCTCTTCCCGGCGCTGATCTTCGCGGTCCCGTCGCTCATCGGTGCCTTCGCGGGTGCGTGGCGCGTCGGCGACGATGAGGGCCCCGTCGATCGGATCCGCGCCGGACGGGATCGGATGCCGTCGGCCTGGGCGCCCGTCCCCACCCTCGTGCTGCGAGGCGTCGCGCTCACGACTCTCGGCCTCCTCGCCGTGGGCGGTCTCGTCGTGGTCGCGGGACTCCTCGCGCGCGGGACGCAGATCATCACGCTCTTCCAGGCCAGCAACGTCGACGGGGTCGGCGCCACGGTCCTCGCGCTCGGGCAGCTCGTCTACCTCCCGACGCTCGTGCTCTGGGCCGTGGCGTTCGCCGCGGGCCCCGGCTTCGCGCTCGGCACCGACACCGCGGTCACGCCCGCCGCCACGCAGGTCGGTGCGGTTCCCGGCATCCCGATCCTGGGCATCGTCCCCGACACGTCCTCGTCGTGGCTCCTGCTGCTCGCGCTGCTGCCCGTCGCCGTCGGCGCCCTGACCGGGTGGATCCTCCGTTCCTGGATGCCAGAACCGGCCGGACACGAGCCGGTGGCGCCGCGCCTCACCGTGGCCGTCGCGGTCGCCGCGCTCACCGGCGGGGTCGGGGCGTTGATCGCGGTGTTCGCGAGCGGCGCGATCGGCCCGGGTCGGCTCACCGAGACCGGACCGGAGCCCGGCCCGCTCGCCCTCGCGCTCGGTCTCGAGGTGCTCGTGGGCCTCGCGATCCTGCTGCTCGCCCCGCGGGTGCCCGGCGGTCGTCGCCCGGTGGTGCCTCGCGCGACGCCCGTGGAGGCGCCTCGCGAGCGGGAGACGGTTCCGGCGTTCCGCGACCGCCCGGCCGAGGTGCTGTTCGCCCCGGCACCTGTCGCCGAGCGGGCTTCGGAACCCGAGCGCGCCGAGCCTGCGGCGGTCCCCGCCGCCGTAGACGTCACGGCCGACCTGACCGCCGACGCCGACGTCCAGGCGCGGATCCGCGACGCCTGGGCGCGCATCGACGGAGCGGACGACTCCGACCCGGCCGGTGGCCGCGGCGCGCGCCCCGTAGACTGACCCCCGTGCTCACGGTTGCCGTCCTCATCTCCGGCACCGGCTCCAACCTCCGCGCTTTGCTCGAGGCGGCTGCCGCCCCCGACTTCCCGGCGCGCGTGATCGCGGTCGGTGCCGATCGCGAAGCCGACGGCTTCGCCCACGCCGAGCACTTCGGCATCCCGACCTTCCTCGTGCCGTTCGACGGGTTCTCCTCTCGCGAGGAATGGGGCGCCGAACTCGGCGCGCAGCTGCGCGTGTGGCAGCCCGACCTCGTCGTCCTGAGCGGCCTCATGCGCCTCCTGCCGGCCGACCTCGTCGCCGAGTGGGAGCCGCGCATCATCAACACGCACCCCGCGTACCTGCCCGAGTTCCCCGGTGCGCACGGGGTTCGCGACGCGTTGCGCGCCGGTGTCGAGCAGACCGGCGCGAGCGTCATCGTCGTCGACTCCGGCGTCGACACCGGGCCGATCCTCGCGCAGGAGCGCATCCCCGTCCTCCCCGGCGACGACGAAGAAGCGCTGCACGAGCGCATCAAGCCCGTCGAGCGACGTCTGCTCATCGACGTCGTGCGCCGCATCGCCGAGGGAGACCTCGACCTGGATGCCACGGCATCCCGCCACCCCTGAACCCCCGCGGGCCGTCGCCCGCGTTCCGCACCCCACGAGACACAGGAGCCGCAGCCATGGCCGGACCCCGCCACGACCCCGCCGACTACCGTCCCCGTGACGTCGTCCCCATCCGCCGCGCCCTGGTGTCGGTGAGCGACAAGACCGGCCTGCTGGAGTTCGCCCAGGCGCTCGCCGCGGCCGGCGTCGAGATCGTGTCGACCGGCGGATCCGCGACGCTGCTGCGCGACGCCGGGCTCGCCGTCACCGACGTCTCGGCGATCACCGGCTTCCCCGAGTCGCTCGACGGACGCGTGAAGACGCTGCACCCCAACGTGCACGCGGGCCTCCTCGCCGACCTGCGCCTCGCCAGCCACGAGACGCAGCTCGACGAGCTCGGCATCCTGCCGTTCGAGCTCGTGGTCGTGAACCTCTACCCGTTCGTCGAGACCGTGGCATCCGGAGCCGAGGGCGACGACGTCGTGGAGCAGATCGACATCGGCGGCCCCGCGATGGTGCGCGCGTCGGCGAAGAACCACGCGAACGTCGCGATCGTCGTCTCGCCCGAGTCGTACCCCGCGATCGTCGAGTCGCTGCAGCGCGACGGCGGCACGTCGCTCGTGCAGCGCCGCGAGCTCGCCGCGCGCGCCTTCTCGCACACCGCCGCGTACGACACCGCGGTGTCGACGTGGTTCGCCGAGGGCACGATCGGCGACGACATCGACCTTCCCGCGCACCTCACGATCCAGGCGGAGCGCCTGTCGACGTTGCGGTACGGCGAGAACTCGCACCAGCGCGCCGCGATCTACACGCGCGTCGGCGGCCACGGCATCGCGCAGGCGACGCAGCTGCAGGGCAAGGAGATGTCGTACAACAACTACGTCGACGCCGACGCCGCGCTGCGCGCCGCGTTCGACATGGTGAAGCCCGCCGTCGCGATCATCAAGCACGCGAACCCCTGCGGCATCGCGGTGGCCGCCCCCAACGCGCTCGACCCGATCGCCTCGGCCCACCTGCGCGCGCACGAGTGCGACCCCGTCTCGGCGTTCGGCGGCGTCATCGCCGCGAACCGGACCGTGACGCTGAAGATGGCGGAGAACCTCCGCGACATCTTTACCGAGGTGATCATCGCGCCCGACTTCGAGCCCGCGGCCCTCGAGGTCTTCAAGCTCAAGAAGAACCTGCGCGTGCTGCAGCTCCCCGCCGACTGGCGCCAGGAGCCCATGGACGTCCGCCTCGTCTCGGGCGGTCTGTTGCTGCAGGATGCCGACCGGTTCCCCGCCGACATCGAGTCGGTGGCGAAGGACTGGGAGCTCGTCTCGGGCGAGCGCCCCGCCGACGAGGACATGACGAACCTCATCTTCGCTTGGAAGGCGTGCCGCGCCGTGAAGTCCAACGCGATCGTGCTCGCCAAGGGCTCGGCGACGGTGGGCATCGGCATGGGCCAGGTCAACCGCGTCGACTCGTGCCGCCTCGCGGTCGAGCGCGCGGGCGATCGCGCGGCCGGGTCGATCGCGGCATCCGACGCCTTCTTCCCCTTCGCCGACGGCCCGCAGGTGCTGATCGACGCCGGGATCTCGGCGATCATCCAGCCCGGCGGATCGGTGCGGGATGCCGAGGTCGTCGACGCCGCGCGCGCGGCCGGCGTCACGATGTTCTTCACCGGCGAGCGTCACTTCTTCCACTGACGCGCGCTGTCCGGCGGTGTTTGTGCGGGGGTTGCGGCTGGGGTAGGTAGTGGGCGCTGCATAAACGCTTCCTGTGCGCATAAAGGCCGTGTCGGCGCGTTTCTGCCGATGGGAAGCGTTTATGGCGTGGGTAGGTGCGGGTGCGGCCGAAGGGGGCGCTGGGGCGGTGCCCGCGGGCTGGTGGCGTGTGCGGCATAAACGCTGCCTGCGCGCAGAAACGCCGTGTCCGCGCGTTTCTGCCGACGGGAAGCGTTTATGCCACCCGACGGATGCGCGGGACCCCGCGCCGGCATGGCCGTGCCCGCGCGACGGGGCGCGGGCGCGTCAGGCGCTCAGGTCGATGAGCTTGGCGATCGTGTTGGCGTTGCGGGCCGTACCGGTGACGCCGAGGCTTTTCTCGAACCACCCGGCCTGCAGCTTCGACCCGCCGATGCCCTCGGGATAGCGCACGAACACCTCGCGGCCGTCGAGCACGGCCTCTTCCGGGATGCCGGCCGGCACCTCTAACGCGACGGTGGGCGCGGCGTCGAGGAACACCGTCTGCACCCACCGCCCTTCGGCGGCGTCGGCGAACGGGTTGCGGGCGTGCGCATCGGCGAGCTCGGCATGCGAGCGCACGATCACCGGAAGGTCGTGGCCGAACGCCGCGCGCACGGCATCCCGAATCGCCCCGGCGATCTCGTCGGGGGAGCGGCCGCCGTCGTCGAGCACGACGTTCCCGGCCACCTGCAGCGTCGCGACCTCACCGAGACCAGCGGATGCCAGCACCTCGCGCAGCAAGGGCATCTTCATGGCCGTGGGTCCGCCGACCCCGCGGATCAGCGCGATCGTCCTGCTCACCGTCGCACCCCTGGACGCTCAGGCGGAGTCGCGGCCGAGGGTCTCGAGGAGGCGCAGCCAGACTTCGCTGACCGTCGGGTACGACGGGACGGCGTGCCACAGCCGCTTCACCGGCACCTCGCCGACGATGGCGATCGTCGCGGAGTGCAGCAGCTCGGCGATCTCGGGGCCGACGAACGTCGCACCGACGAGCACCCCGCGGTCGAGGTCGACGATCGCGCGGGCCTGGCCGACGTACGCGTCGGACTGCTCGCTGGACCCCGCGACGTGGGCCAGGTCGTAATCGAGCACCTTGACGTTGAGGCCGCGCTCCTCGGCCCTCTTCGCGGTGAGGCCGACGGATGCGACCTCGGGGTCGGTGAACGTGACCTGGGGAACGGCGTCGTGGTCGGCGGTCGCGACGTGGGCTCCCCACGGGCTGTCGTCGACTTCGCCGCCTCGCGCGCGTGCGGCGATCACGTCACCCGCCGCGCGGGCCTGGTACTTGCCCTGGTGCGTGAGGAGCGCGCGGTGGTTCACGTCGCCGACGGCGTACAGCCAGTCGAAGCCGCGCACGAGGAGCGTGTCGTCGACGTCGAGCCACGACCCCTCCTCGAGGCCGACGGTGTCGAGCCCGAGGTCGGTGGTGCGCGGAACACGGCCGGTCGCCACGAGCACCTCGTCGGCCGTCACCGTGGTGCCGTCGGAAAGCTCGAGTACGCGGCGTCCGTCGTCGTCGCGGCGCGCGGCCGTGGCATCCACCCCCGTCTTCACCGTGACCCCGCGCGAGCGGAGGGAATCCGCGACGAGCTCGCCGGCGAACGGCTCGGTGCCGCCCAGCAACCCCGAGCGCGCGATGATCGTGACCTCGGCGCCGAGGCTCGCGAACGCGGTCGCCATCTCGGCGCCGACGACGCCCCCGCCGAGGATCGCGAGCGACCCCGGGATGGTCTGCACCGCGGTCGCCTCGCGGCTCGTCCACGGTTCGATGTCGGCCAGGCCCGGGATGCCGGGGAGCAGCGCCGCGGAACCCGTGCACACCGCGACCGCATGGCGTGCGGCGAGGTCGGTCGTCGTGCCGTCGTCGGCGGTGACGCGTACCGTCTTCTCTCCGGTGAGGCGACCGTGGCCGCGGACGAGCTCGATGCCCGCGCCCTCGAGCCACGACACCTGCCCTGCGTCGTTCCAGTTGCTGGTCATGGAGTCGCGTCGGCGGAGGACCGCGGCGATGTCGAGATCACCGGTCACGGCCTGCTTCGCGCCGTCGACGTCGCGGGCCGCGCGGAGAGCGGCGCCGCTGCGCAGCAGCGCCTTCGACGGCATGCACGCCCAGTACGAGCACTCGCCGCCGACCAGCTCGGATTCGACGATCACAGCGGTGAGACCCGCCTGCACGGCGCGGTCGGCGACGTTCTCACCCACGGGGCCGGCACCGATGACGATCAGGTCGAATTCGCGTTCGCTCATGCCCCCACGCTATCGACGGCCACCGACATCAGGGAGGGGTTGCGGGCTTTCCCCTCGGGGGCCTCCGGGTTTGGGGCGCGCATCTCCCTTCGGGGCGCGTATCCGACGCCCCGAACGGAGGAATGCGCCCCAAACCCGGGGACGCCCCCCGCGGCACGGTGGCGGCGCTCCCTCGCCCGCTCCGGGACCGCGCACAGGCTCGGGGACGCGGCGGGGAAGCGCGTGCGGGGTTTGGGGCGCGTGTCTCGGTTCGGGGCGCGTATCCGACGCCCCGAACGGGGGAATGCGCCCCAAACCCGGAAACGCCCACACGGCAGCACACCCGCCGAGGCTTGACGCCTCCCCTGAACCGGTTTAGGCTCGGCGGTACTGAACCGGTTTAGGCCGATGGATGCCACGACGAGGTGCAACATGACGAACGAGATGCGACCCACGATCGCCGACGTCGCGCGTCGCGCGGGGGTCAGCAAGGGCCTCGTGTCGTTCGCGTTGAACGGCCGCGCCGGCGTCGCCCCCGACACCCGCGACCGCATCCTCTCGGTCGCGGCCGAGATGGGCTGGAGCCCGAGCCTGCGGGCGCGGTCGCTCAGCGTCGGCCGCGCCTTCGCCTGCGGCCTGGTCATCGGCCGCAGCCCCGACGTCATCGCCGCCGACCCCTTCTTCCCGTCGTTCATCGCGGGCGTCGAGGACGAGTTCTCCGTCTCGGGCCAGGTGCTCGTGCTCGCGGCCGCCACCCCCGGCCGCCACGAGGAGGAGACCTACCGCGGACTCGCCGCCGACCGTCGGGTCGACGGCGTGATCCTCTCCGACCTCCGCGCCGACGATCCGCGGATCGACCTCGTCGCGAGCCTCGGCATCGCCGCGGTGACCCTCGGTGTCCCCGACGTCGACAGCCCCTTCACCTCGGTCTCGGTCGACGACGGCGCCGGCATCCGCCTCGCGGTCGACCACCTCGCCGACCTCGGCCACACCGACATCGCGCACGTCGCGGGGCCCTTCGCGATGCTGCACGGACGCCACCGCGCTGCGGCGTTCGAAGCCGCGGCGCGGGCACGTGGCATCCGGGCCCGTGTCGTCGAGACGGACTTCAGCGCCGCCGACGGGGCGCGGGCCACCACGGCCCTACTCGACGCCGAGGTCCCGCCGACGGCGATCGTGTACTCGAACGACAACATGGCCGTCGCGGGGCTCGGCACGGCGCAGCGCCGCGGCCTGTCGGTGCCCCGCGACCTCTCGATCACCGGGTTCGACGACACCGAACTCGGCCGGCACCTGTTCCCCGCCCTCACGAGCGTCTCCACGGACGCGCGGGGCTGGGGAGCAGCCGCGGCACGCGCTCTGCTGCGGGCGATCGGCGGAGCCTCCGCCGAGGCCCAGACCCTCGCCGACCCCGGTCTGCAGGTGCGCGACTCCACCGCGCCGCCGACGCGAAGCTGACACCCGCGGGCCCCCGCCCGCCCCACAAGGAGGAAGACATGCGACGACGCATTCTCGCCACAGCAGTAGCCGCCACCGGCATCCTCGCCCTCTCCGCGTGCAGCGGAGGCGGCGGTGGAGCATCCGGAATGGATGCCAAGGGCCCCATCACCATCTGGTACTCCAACAACTCCGCGGAGATCGCGTGGGGTCAGCAGATGGTCGAGGCCTGGAACGCCGACCACCCCGACGAGCAGATCACGGCGCAGGAGATCCCCGCGGGGTCCTCCAGCGAAGAGGTCATCGGCGCGGCGATCACCGCGGGCAACGCCCCGTGCCTGGTGTTCAACACCTCGCCCGCGGCGGTGCCCGGCTTCCAGCGCCAGGGCGGCCTCGTCAACCTGTCGGACTTCCCCGACGGCGAGCAGTACATCAAGGACCGCAGCGGCGACCTCGCCGACCAGTACCGCTCCGACGACGGCGGCTTCTACCAGCTGCCGTGGAAGAGCAACCCGGTGATGGTCTTCTACAACAAGGACCTGTTCGCGAAGGCCGGCCTCGACCCCGAGAAGCCGCAGCTGTCGACGTACGACGAGTTCCTCGCCACCTCGCAGAAGCTGAAGGCGGCGGGCGTCTCGGACTACGCCATCAACCCGGCGCCCACAAGCGAGTTCTTCCAGTCGTGGTTCGACTTCTACCCGCTGTACGCCGCGCAGACCGGCGGGAAGCAGCTCGTCGAGGACGGCAAGGCCACCTTCAACGACGCCGACGGTGAGGCCGTCGCGAACTTCTGGCGAACGATCTACACCGACAAGCTCGCCGGCAACGAGCAGTACCAGGGCGACGCGTTCGCCGACGGCAAGGCCGCGATGGCGATCGTCGGGCCGTGGGCCGTCTCGGTATACAAGGACAAGGTCAACTGGGGCGCCGTGCCCGTTCCCACGGAGAAGGGCACCGCGGCCGACCAGACGTGGACCTTCAGCGACGCGAAGAACGTCGGCCTCTTCACCGCGTGCCAGAACAAAGGCACCGCGTGGGAGGTGCTGAAGTTCGCCACCAGCCAGGAGCAGGACGGGAAGTGGCTCGAGGAGACCGGCCAGATGCCGCTCCGCACCGACCTGACCACGACGTACGCCGACTACTTCAGCGCCAACCCGGCCTACCAGCAGTTCGGCGACCAGGCCGCGCGCACCGTCGAGGTGCCGAACGTCGTCAGCTCGGTCGAGATCTGGCAGGCGTTCCGCGACGAGTACTCCAAGTCGGTCATCTTCGGCGAAGAGGACGTGAACACCTTCCTCTCCAACGCCCAGACGCAGATCGACCAGCTCGCGGCGGGGAAGTGACATGACCGTCGATCTCACCCGCACGCCCGGGCGGACCGGGGGCGACCCCGGCCGGTCCGGTCGTGCGGGGGGAGCGACGGATGCCGGGAAGAAGCGGCGCCGCCTTCTCGGGGCGCAGCCGCTCGGCATCCTGTTCTCCGCTCCGTACCTGATCTTCATCGCGGTCGTCTTCGCGTACCCGATCGTGTTCGCGGTGTGGATGTCGTTCCACGACTACTTCTTCACCGCCCCGGGCGCGAACGTCGACCGGCCGTTCGTCGGCCTCGACAACTACGTCACGGCGCTCAGCGACCCGGCCGTGTGGCGGTCGTTCGGCAACGTCGGGATCTTCCTGCTCATCAACGTCCCCCTGACGGTCGTGCTCTCGATCGTGCTGGCCACGGCGCTGGACCGGGTGGTGCGCGCCCGCGCGTTCTTCCGCGTCGCGTTCTACGTGCCCTACGTCACGGCATCCGTCGCGGTGGTCGCGGTGTGGCTGTTCCTGTTCTCGAACTCGGGGCTGATCAACAACGCGCTCGGCCCGCTCGCGCCGAACCCGTCGTGGCTGGTCAACTCGGCGCTCGCGATGCCGACGATCGCGCTGTTCGTGACGTGGAAGGGGCTGGGGTTCTACATCCTGCTGTACCTCGCGGCGCTCCAGAACGTGCAGCGTGAGCTGTACGAATCGGTCGCGGTGGACGGCGGCGGGCGCCTCCGGCAGTTCTTCTCGGTCACGGTGCCCGGCGTGCGTCCGGCGACGTTCCTCGTGGTGCTGCTGGCCACGATCACCGGCGCGAACCTCTTCACCGAGCCGTACCTGCTCACCAACGGCGGCGGCCCCAACGGCGCGTCGACGTCGCCCGTGCTCCTCATCTACCAGAAAGGCATCGAGCAGCAGAACCCCGACGTGGCCGCGGCCATCGGGGTGGTGCTGATCATCTTCGTGCTGATCATCGCGGCGCTCCAGCGCCGGTTCGTGGGGAGGGAGGAATCATGAGGACCAAGGTCGTGACCTACGGCGTGCTGACGCTCGGCGCCCTGGCGTTCCTGTTCCCCTTCTACTACATGGTCGTCGGATCGCTGCAGACGAACCCCGACACCTCGATCGCGGGGGCGTTCCCGCACCCGTCGAACCTGACGCTCGAGAACTACACGGCCATCGACGGACGCATCAACCTGCTGAAGGGCCTCGTCAACTCGGGGATCTTCACCGGGGGAGTGATCCTCGGCACCATCGTGTTCGGAGTGCTCGCCGGGTACGCCCTCGCGGTGCTGAAGTGGCGCGGCCGGTCGGCGACCTTCGCGCTCGTGCTGCTGGTGCAGGTGATCCCGTTCCAGCTGCTGATGATCCCGCTGTACGTCATGATCGCCCGCGACTACGGGCTCAGCGACAGCTACCTCGGCATGATCCTGCCGTTCTTCATCAACTCCACGGCGGTCGTGATCTTCCGGCAGTACTTCCTGCAGCTCCCCAAGGAGCTGTTCGACGCCGCCCGCATCGACGGGGCGAACGAGTTCCGGCTGCTGTGGAGCGTGGCGCTGCCGCTCGTGCGTCCGGCGCTGTTGACGGCGGTGCTGCTGACCTTCATCGGTCCGTGGAACGAGTTCCTGTGGCCCTTCCTCATCACGAAGGACGCCACGATGCAGCCGCTCGCGGTGTCGCTGGCGAACTTCATCTCCACGATCGCCGCCTCCACCACCAACCCCTTCGGCGCGATGATGGCCGGCGCCGTCGTGCTCGCCGCCCCCGCGGTGGCGCTGTTCCTGATCTTCCAGCGCTACTTCACCTCCAACGACCTCGGATCCGGAGTGAAAGGATGACAATGACCCCCGATTCCCCCGTCCCCTACCGCCTCACACGTGTGGGTGTGGTGATGACCCCCGAACCCGGGAACACCGACGAAGCCGAGGGCGTGCTCAACCCGGCCTCGGGACGCGGCCCGGACGGCGAGCTCTATCTGCTGCCGCGCCTGGTCGCCGAGGGCAACGTGTCGCGCGTGGGCCTCGCCCGTGTCGTCGTCGAGGACGGTGTGCCCGTGGCCGTCGAACGCGAGGGCGTGGTGCTCCAGCCCGACCGCGGGTGGGAGCGCGGCGCCGACAACGCCGGAACCGAAGACCCGCGCACGACCTGGATCGCAGCCCTGGGCCTGCACGTCATGACGTACGTCGCCTATGGCCCCCTGGGCCCGCGCACCGCCGTCGCCGTCTCCGAGGACCTGCGCGACTGGCGGCGTCTTGGACCCGTGCTGTTCCGCTACCAGGACGACCTCGACATGGACCTGAACCTGTTCCACAACAAGGACACGGTCTTCTTCCCCGAGACGGTCACGGCCCCCGACGGCAGCGAGGCGTTCGCGGTGCTGCACCGACCCATGTGGGACCTCGGCGAGACCAAGCCCGGGCAGGGCGTGCGGGTGCCGGCCGGCGTCGAGGACGAGCGGCAGTCCATCTGGATCAGCTACGTGCCCGTGGCATCCGTCCGGGAAGACCTCGCGAACCTCGCGCTGTGGGAGCAGCACCGGTTCGTCGCGGGTCCTGCGTTCCCGTTCGAGGCCGTGAAGATCGGCGGGGGACCGCCGCCGCTGCGGATCCCCGAGGGCTGGCTCGTGCTGCACCACGGCGTGACCGGCGTGATCGACAGCGCGTTCTCGCAGCAGCAGAAGGTCAACTACGCCGCGGGTGCCCTGATCCTGGATGCCGATGACCCGAGCCGCGTGATCGCCCGGACGCCCGAGCCGCTGCTGGCCCCCGAGACCGACGACGAGCGCAGCGGCATCGTGCCGAACGTCGTCTTCCCGACCGCGATCGAGGAGATCGACGGCCGCCACTTCGTGTTCTACGGCATGGCCGACTCGAAGATCGGCGTCGCCCTGCTCGAGCGCACCGACTGACGCGTCACAACTCCTGCGGAACCGCCGCTCCGGCCGTCCCCCGACGGCGGTGCGGGCGGCTTCGCAGGAGTTGTGCCCCACCCCCATCGAAAGGATCCCCCCATGAACGCACGATGGAGTGCGCGCGGCCTGGCCCTGGCGGGCGCGGTCGCCCTGGCGGTGCCGCTGAGCGCCGCACCGGCGTCGGCGCTGGCGCCGGCCGCTGCCGCAGAGGCGGCCCCGGCCGCACCGCTGACGAACCTCGACCACCTCGACTTCCTCCTCGGTTCGCCGACGCCCGCGGGCGTCGAAGGGCACACCACCTACCGCCTCGCCGAGGAGCCGACGCTCCTCGCGCCGTGGACCTACGCCGACGCCCGCGACGGCGGGACGTTCGAGCGCATCGGCGGCGGCGCCCTCGACCCCGCGACCGGCGACTGGGGCCAGGGCGCCTACAACGCCGACGACACCACACGTGCGGCCGTCGTCTACCTGCGCCACTGGAAGCAGACGGGCGACGCCGACAGCCGCCACAAGGCGTACGAACTGCTCCGCACGGTCGCGTACCACCAGACCACCGACGGGCCCGACGCCGGGAACGTCGTGCTGTGGATGCAGCCGGACGGTGAGCTGAACCCCTCCGCGGAACCGGTCGAGCTGCCGGATCCGTCCGACTCCGGCCCGAGCTACTGGCTCGCGCGCACGGTGTGGGCGCTCGGCGAGGGCTACGCGGCGTTCGCCGACGACGACCCCGACTTCGCCGCGTTCCTCAAGGACCGCCTGGCCCTGTCGCGCGGCGCGATCGAGCGCGAGGTCCTCTCCAAATACGGCCAGTACGTCGAGGCCGACGGCAAGAGAGTGCCCGCGTGGCTGATCGTGGACGGGGCGGATGCCTCTGCCGAGGCGGTCCTCGGACTGACCGCCGCCGTGCGGGCCGGGGACGACTCCTCGACCACCGCGGCGCGGGAGCTTGCCGAGGGCGTGGCGGCCATGGCATCCGGGACCTCCCGCGAATGGCCGTACGGCGCGGTGCTCCCGTGGGCGCAGTCGCCCGCGATGTGGCACGCGTGGGGCTCGCAGATGCCCGCGGCGCTCGCCGTGGCCGCCGACGTCCTCGACGACCCCGCGCTGGCCGATCCGGCGATCGCCGACGCCACCGGCTTCACGACGACGCTCCTCACCGCGGGCGGGCCGGACAACGGCTGGTTCCCGAGCCCGACCGACCGCGTGCAGATCGCGTACGGCGCCGACTCCCGGGTGCAGTCGCTCGTGGCGCTCGCCGACACGACAGGATCGAGCGCGTTCGCCGACCTCGCCGGCATCCAGGCCGCGTGGTTCTTCGGCGGCAACCATGCCGGCGCGCGCATGTACGACCCCGCGACCGGCGTGACCTTCGACGGGCTGCAGCCCGACGGCACGGTGAACCGCAACAGCGGCGCGGAGTCGACCATCCACGGCCTGCTCACCGCCCTCGCGCTCGACGCGCACCCGGCGATCGCCGCACGGGCGACGGCGCTCACCTCCGTCACCGACCGCGTGGGTCTGACGTTCGTTCAGGCGGAGGATGCCACGTCCACCGACGGCACCGTGTCGACGCCGACGTCGTGGACGGGGGAGTCGAGCTGGTCGGGCGACGCCCTCACCCTGAAGCCCGGGCAGAGCGCGACGTGGGACATCGGTTCCGCCGACACGAAGCGCTGGGTCGAGCCGGTCGTGTTCTCGCAGCCGGGGGAGCAGTCGCTCTCGCGCTGGCGCGGGAACGGCGTGCTGAAGCTCACCGGCCCCGCGCAGGGCATCTCGCCGACACCCGGTGCGCTGCTGCCGCACGCGCTGACCGCCCCCGTGTCCGAGCGGCAGACGGAGCTGAACGTCACCGCTCAGCGCGGCGACCTCGTGCTCGACGGGCTCATCGTGCGGCCGTTCGTGTCGCGCCTCGTGCTCGAGGGTGCCGGAAGCCGCAGCGAGCTCGTGCAGTCGAGCGCGCCGGGGGCGCAGCGCACGGCCGTCTCGGGAGGCGGAACGGTCCGCGTCTACGACGCCCGCGGCAGGCTGCTGCGCACCACGGCGTTCGACGGCGAGATCTCGGTGCTCCTGCCCTCCGGCGGCTTTCGCGGTCGCGGAGCGCTGAGGCCGCGGCATCCCTCTTCCTTCTGGGTTTGGGGCGTAGTTCTCGGTTTGGGGCGTGATAATCGCGCCCGAACGGAAGGATGCGCCCCAAACCGGGATGCCTCGGCCCGGATGCCGCGGCCCGGGGCCTCATCCCGGGGCGTGGATCGCCTCCACCACCGGCTGCACGTGCCGGCGGTGCACGGCGCCCGCGCCGACCGTGAGCGAGACGGTCCACGGCCGGAGGTCGTCCGCGACGGGGCGGACGCGGCATCCGGTCGTCGGCACGACGTCCGGGATCACCGCGACGCCGAGCCCGGCGGCGACGTACTCGGGGCACCGCCGCGAGCTCGCCCACCTCGGCGAGCACGTGCCGGGTGATGCCGAGGCGGTCGAGCTCCCGGTCGAGCTGCACGCGGTTGCCGAACCCGGGGAGCACGTCGATCCAGTCGTCGTCGGCGAGTTCTGCCAGGGCGATCGGTCCGTCGACGCGGGCGAGGGGGTGCGCCTCGGGCAGCACGGCCACGTAGGGGAACGACGCGAGGTGCCTCGAGACGGCACCGGATGCCGGGGGCAGAGCCGTCAACGCCAGATCCAGGCGGTCGCGATCGAGTTCGTCGAAGAGCCCGCGCGAGCCGGTGGTCGAGACCGTGACCCGCACGTCGACCAGCGGGTGCGTGCGGCGGAGCCGGGCGAGGATCTCGGGGAGGTCGATCACCCGCAGGCCCGCGAAGGTCCCGATGCGCACGAGACCGCGGACTCCGGTCCCGGACTCGGATGCCACCCCGCGCAGCGCATCGAGATCGGCGAGCAGCGCGCGGGCGAGGGGGAGGAGCGCGTCGCCCGCCGCCGTCGGGCGCACGGACTTCGTGGAGCGCTCGAACAGGCGCACCCCGAGGTCGCGCTCGAGGCTCGCGAGGCCCGCCGACACCGTGGACTGCGCCGCGAACAGGCGAGCGGCGGCGGCCGTGACGTTGCGCTCGTCGGCCACCGTGACGAAGTACTCGAGCAGGCGCGTCTCCATGCGGCAATGATAGAGCGAGTCGATCACTGCAATCGAAAACGTTCGTTTCCCTCGATGCGAAGTCCGCGGCATCCTGAGGTCATGACTTCCTCGATCACCCTTCCGGTCGCCGCCCCCGTGGCATCCGCGCGTCTCTCGCACCGGACCGGGTTCTGGGTCACGGCCGCCACGTTCCTCGCGCTCATGGCCTTCAACACGGTGCCGACCCCGCTCTACGCCCTGTACCAGGCGCGGGACGGCTTCCCCACGTTCCTCATCACGGTGATGTTCGCCGCGTACTCGATCGGCGTCATGGCGTCGCTGTACCTGGCCGGGCACCTCAGTGACCGGCTCGGTCGCCGCCCGCTCATCCTGGCGGCGACGGGGCTCGAGATAGCCGCGGCCCTGGTGTTCGTGCTGCGCGCCGACGCCGCCAGCGTCATCGCCGCCCGCCTCGTCGCCGGGCTCGGCATCGGTCTCCTGACGGCCTCGGCCACCGCGCACCTCGCCGACCTGCGGCGCGTGTCGCACCCGGCATCCCCGGGATTCGCCGCCACGGTCGCGGGCGTCGCGAACATGGGCGGCCTGGCGCTCGGTCCGCTGATCGGCGGCCTCTTCGCCGAGTTCACCCCGGCGCCGCTCGTGCTGCCGTACGTCGTGTTCCTCGTCGGTTTCCTCGCGCTGGGGCTCGCGTACGCGTTCGTGCCCGAGACCGTCGAGGTCGACCGATCCTTCCGGTACCGGCCGCAGCGGGTCCGCATCCCCGCGGACGGACGCCGGGCCTACTGGGCGGCGGGGACCGCGGCCTTCGCCGCCTTCGCCGTGACGGGGCTCTTCGGCTCGGTCGCCCCGACGTTCCTCGCCGGCCGGCTCGGCGTCACGGATCACCTCGTCGCCGGGGCGTGTCGTTCTCGGTGTTCGGCGCCGCCGC
>NZ_BADA01000544.1 GCF_000333395.1 Microbacterium sp. B19 | reverse complement strand
TGGACCTGTCGCAGGTGGCGTTCCTCGATTCACGGCGCTCGCCGAACTCGTGCGGCTCCAGAAGCAGGCCCGGGCGTTCGGGGGAGAGGTCGTGCTCGTCGACCCCGCCGACGCCGTCCGCGTCATCCTGGAGATCACCGACCTCGCCGAGCTGTTCACGATCCGCTCCTCCGGCGACGATCCGTCATGAGGACGGACGAGACGGGCGCCCGCGCGGGTGTCGGCGCGCCCGACTCCCTGTCGAGCGCGATCGAGGTTCTCGCCGCCGCGGCTGCGCACACGGGTGCGGGCGCGGAGGAGCGCGACCGCATCGCCCTCGCGGAACGGGTCGTCCGCGACGCCGTCGCCGAGCTGCAGGCGACGCAGCTCGCCCTCACCGAGGCGCTCATCGCGAGCCAGGACCGGCAGCTCGCCGTCGAGGCCCTCGCCCGCATCAACCTGCGCGGAGCCGCGAGCGACGACACCCTCGCGCTGCTCCTCGACCGCGCGCTCTCGATCACCGACTCCCGACAGGTCGTGTTGTTCGAGCACGGCGAGGTCGCGCTGGTCCGGGGCGACCACACCGACCTCGAGGCCCACGTCCGGTTGGTCGAGGACGTCCTCCGGTCCGCCGAGGACGACGCCGTCCGCGCCGTCGCTTCCGATACCGCGGTCGTCGCCGTGCTCGACCCCGAGGGGGAGGACGACCAGCACATCGCGTTCTTCCGGTCGAGCGACCGCCCGTTCTCGACGAGCGACGTGCCGCTCATCGAGGCGATCGTGTCGGCGATCGGCATCATGCTCGCGTTCCGCGAACTGCACCGGCACGAGTTCGAGAGCGCCGCCGTGGAGCGCGAGCACCAGTTGGCATCCGTCCTCGCCCAGTCCGTCATCTCGACCGAGCCGCCGCCGTCGACCGGGGTCGACGTCGCCGCGCGTACGGTGCCCGCGGCGCTCACGGGCGGCGACTTCTACGTCTTCGGGCGCTCGACCGGTTCGCTGTGGTTCGCGGTGGGAGACGTCGCCGGCAAGGGCCTCCCCGCCGCTATGCTCATGACCCGCGCCGTCGCCGCGTGCCGCATCGCCTTCCTCACGCGCCCCGACGACTCCGTCGTCGACGTGTTCCAGCGCATCGAGGACGAGCTCTTCGACCACCTCGACGACGTCGGCGTCTTCATCACTCTCGCGGTGGGTGTGCTGCAGGAGGACACGGGCGAGGTGTCGCTCGTCAACGCCGGGCATTCACCGGTCCTCCGGATCGGAGCGGATGCCGAGACCGTGAAGGCATCCGTTCCTCCGCTCGGCATCGTCCGCGGGCGCGTGCCGCGGGTCTGGTCCACGGTCCTCGGACCGGACGACGCGCTCGTCATCGGGTCCGACGGGCTGGTCGAGCAGACCGACCCGGAAGGGGAGCAGTTCGGCTACGAGCGTTTCACCGACCTGTGCGCGACGGCGGACCGCCGTGACTCGGCGGGTTTCGTGTCCGCCGTGTTCGACGCCGTGCAGGACTTCGCCCGGGGCGCGGCGCCGTCCGACGATGCGACGCTCATGGTCGTGCGGCGGGAGAGGTCGGCGGCATGACCGAGGTCGTCCGCTCCCGTCTGGAGCTCGAGCCCACGGCCCTCGCGACCCGGCGCATCGGCGGCTGGCTCGCGGCCTCCGTCGCGCACCTGGAGCCCGACACGGCGTCCGCGCTCGCCGCGCGCGCCGAGCTGGCCGTCCACGAGGCCTGCATGAACGTCATCGAGCACGGCGGCCTGCCCGCCGGGTCGACGATCGACCTCGCGCTCGAGGCGACGCCGGGCGAGCTCGTCGTCCGGCTCGTCGACCGGGGTGCGCCGTTCGACCCGTCGGGGGTCGCCGCGCTCCCCGCCGATCCGGAGCGCGAGCGCGGCTACGGGTTGACCATCATCCGCTCGCTCACGACCGGGGTGGCCTACCGGCGCGTGGGCGACACGAACGAACTGGAACTGCGCATGGAGATCGGGGGCGACGATGCACAGCGCTGACTCGACGGGCGGCAGCGCCCTGAGGATCGATGTGGTCTACGTGGATGCCGTGTACGCGCTGGTCGCGCTCGCCGGCCGCCTGGATGCCGTGGAGGCTCCGCGCGCGCGCCAGGTGTTCGACGGGCCGCAGGTCTCGGCGGCCTCCCGCCTCACGATCGACCTGACCGACGTGGAGTTCGTCGACAGCGCGGGCCTCGCGGTGCTCGCGCGGGCGCGCCGGGATCGCGGTCTGACCGGCGGATCGGTCACGCTCATCCGCCCGCGGTCCGACGACGCGATGCGGGTGTTCCGCCTGACGCAGTCGACCAGATCTTCGTCATGCGCGACTCCGCCGAGGAGGAGGACCCGTGAGCGACGCCCTCGTCGTGGACGACGACCCCGTCACCGGCC
>NZ_BADA01000545.1 GCF_000333395.1 Microbacterium sp. B19 | reverse complement strand
TCCGCCTCCCGCGTCATCCTTCGCGAAGTGCCTGCACCATCGATCGCAGTGCGATCCGCGCCGCCGCCTGCTCGGCATCCGTCATCCCGCCGAGCATGCGCCGCTCGACCGATCGCACCGCAGCGCTCGCCGCGGCGAGGTCGCGGCGCCCCTTGTCGGTGAGGCGGGTGGGGAGGACTTTGCCGGACGGGGCCGTCGCGGGTCGCTCGACGACACCGTCGCGCTCGAGCGACTGCAGGAGCACGTTCATGGACTGCCGGGTGACGAACGCACCGCGCGCGAGGTCGGAGTTCGACGAGCCGGGGCGCTGCGCGAGCAGTTCGAGGCACGAGTAGTGCGTGATGGTCATGCCCAGGGGGCGGAGGACGTCTTCCATCGTCGCCCGCAGGGCGCTCGCCGCCTCCTTGAGGAGATAGCCGAGCGAGGTGTCCAGGTCGATCGCCTCTTGCGTCATGTCAGTATTCTGACATATGCTCCATGTCAGATAACTGACACGAAAGAAGGATCCCATGCCCGTCACCGGCCCCGACTTCATCTCCCTGCAGGTGCGCGACCTCCACGCTTCCCGCGCGTTCTACGAGCAGTACCTGGGTCTCGTGCGCTCGCCCGCCGGGCCTCCGCACGCGGTCGTCTTCGACACCGCCCCCATCGCGTTCGCGCTTCGCGACCTCGTCCCCGGCACCGACCTCGACGCGATCGCCCAGCCGGGCATCGGTGTCGCCCTGTGGCTCCACGCGACGGACTCTCAGGCGATCCACGACGCGCTCGCCGCCGACGGACACCGCATCGTCTCGGCCCCCATCGACGGGCCGTTCGGGCGGACCTTCACCTTCGCCGACCCCGACGGCTACCACGTGACCCTTCACGACCGCGCCTGACGGGGGCGGCCGGGTGGGGTGCGCCCCGCCCGGCGGGGCGGGGGCGGCCGGGGTCGCCGGGCTGGGGAAGCGCCCCGGCTGCCGGGCCGGCGCCGGGTGGGCGGGGGAGCCCCGCCCGGCCGGGTAACGTGGGCACATGGCGACGACGGCGGGGCGAGGCATCCTGGCCCTGGGGACCGTCGCCGCGCTCCTCGTCATCGGCGTGCTGCTCGCGCTGCTGGTCGATCCGTTCGCGAGGATGCCGATCGAGGTCGACACCGCGACCGAGTGGGTCGCGCGGGTGCTCCTCGTTCTCGGGGTCGCCTGGGTCGTGATCGGCATGCTGGCGGCGCGGACGCGTCTCGTCGGACGACCCGGTGCCGCCGCCGCGCGGGCGACGTGGATCGCCTCGACCCGGCCCTGGCGTGCGCGCGAATCGACGCTCGGCGTGCTGCCGCTCGACCGGGGTGCATGATCCTCGTGCCGGGGTGCTGCTGCTGGCGACACGCATCCTGCAGGCGCATGGCGACGGGCTCGGCGGCGTCGTGCTCGCGATCGCCGGGTGGCTGGTGTTCGCCCTCGTCGTGCGGCTGCTGCTCGGTGCGCGCTCGCCGTGGCCGATCATCGCCGCGGTCGGCGGGGCCATCGTGCTGCGCTGCATCGTGACGCTCGGCGCGATCTCGCTCTCCGGCCCCGAAGGGATCTGGCCCGCGCTGTGGGGGCTGCCGTTCGTCCGCATCGTCTACGTGACCGTCGCGCTCGCTCTCGTCGCGTGGGTCTTCGTCGTCGCCGGGTGGTCGCTCGAAGCGCAGCTCGGCGTGCGCCGTGCGGTGGGCGTCGCGCTCGCCGGGGTCGGCGCGGTGTTCGCGTTGCCGACCGCTACGGCCGCCGCGATCGGCGCGAGCGAGGCGCTGCGCGGGTGGAACAGTCAGATCGGCGTGCTGCCGTGGCATCTCGCGCGGGTCACGGGCCTCTCCGACGAGCGGTTCCCGACCGGGCTGCTCGTCACCGTCGCCGTGATCGCGACGCTGGCGGCGATCACCGGTCTCATCCTCGCGCTGCCGTTGCGCCCGGGGGAGCACCGGCGCCGGCGACCGACCGCTTGAGCGGTGGCCCGCTTGCGTGGCGGCCCGCCTGAGCCTCCAGGTCCGCCTGAGCGGTGAGGTCAGCCCGCGAGCGTGCGGTCGAAGGGGCCGCCACGTCGGATTCGCACCTCTTTCCCGAGCGGCATGAGCGACACCGGAACGAGCTTGAAGTTCGCGATCCCGAGAGGGATGCCGATGATCGTGATGCACAGTGCGAGGCCGGTGAAGATGTGGCCGAGAGCGAGCCACCACCCGGCGAGCACGACCCACACGACGTTCCCCAGGAACGACCCGACGCCCGCCGTCGGCTTCGCGACGATCTCGCGACCGAACGGCCACAGGGCGTACAGGCCGATGCGGAAGGACGCGATGCCCCACGGGATCGTGAGGATCAGGATGCAGAGCACGATGCCCGCCGCGAGATACCCGAGGAACAGCCAGAACCCCGAGAGGACGAGCCACAGGACGTTGAGGATCAGGCGCATGCGTCCATGATCCCCGAACGGGCGGCGTGTCGGAGGCCCCGCCTAGACTTGATATCGCCATGACCGACGCCTCCACCCCCCTCATCGTCGGCGGCTCCGCCCCGTCGGATGCCCGCCCCGACGCCGACCTGCTCGAAGGGCTGAACGGGCCGCAGCGCGAGGCCGTCACCTACCGGGGGCAGGCGCTGCTCATCGTCGCGGGGGCCGGGTCGGGCAAGACGAGTGTGCTGACGCGGCGCATCGCGTCGCTGCTCCGCACGCGCGAGGCGTACCCCAGCCAGATCCTCGCGATCACCTTCACCAACAAGGCCGCGGGCGAGATGCGCGAGCGCGTGCACAACCTCATCGGGCAGCGCGCCGACGGCATGTGGATCTCGACGTTCCACTCGGCGTGCGTCCGGATCCTGCGGCGCGAGGCGCAGCAGTTCGGGTTCACGAAGGCGTTCACGATCTACGACTCGGGCGACTCGCGCGCGCTCATCAAGCGTCTCGTGAAGGACCACGAGGGCGACGCGTTCGGCCTGACCCCCGCCGGCACGCAGAGTCGTATCTCCAAGCTCAAGAACGAGTTGGCGGATGCCGAGTCCTACGCGCGGCAGGCCAACACCAGCGATCCCGCTGAGCGCGTGTTCATCGAGATCTTCGCGGCGTACCAGCGGGAGCTGCAGCGCGCGAACGCGTTCGACTTCGACGACCTGATCGCGCAGACCGTCTATCTGTTCCGGGCGTTCCCGCAGGTGGCCGACGTGTATCGGAAGCGGTTCCGCCACATCCTGGTCGACGAGTACCAGGACACCAACCACGCGCAGTACGCCCTCATCCACGAGCTGACCCGCCCGCCGGGCAGCGACGCCGAACCGCTCTCGGGTGGCGGCGGCATGATGATCTTCGAGCCCGAGCCCTCCGGCGAGAGCGGGGCGTCGCTCACGGTCGTCGGTGACTCCGACCAATCGATCTACGCCTTCCGTGGCGCCGACATCCGCAACATCAGCGAGTTCGAGCGCGACTACCCCGGTGCCAAGGTCGTGCTGCTCGAGCAGAACTACCGCTCGACGCAGAACATCCTCTCGGCGGCGAACGCCGTCATCTCCAACAACTTCGACCGCAAAGACAAGAAGCTGTGGACCGACGTGGGCGCCGGCGACCCGATCATCGGGTTCACCGGGTACTCGCAGCACGACGAGGCGCAGTTCGTCGCCGACGAGATCGAGGCTCTGCATCGCAAGGGCATCGACTACGCGCAGATGGCGGTGTTCTACCGAACCAACTCGCAGTCCCGAGCGCTGGAAGAGATCTTCATCCGCTCCGCGGTGCCGTACAAGATCATGGGCGGCACGAAGTTCTACGAGCGCGCCGAGATCAAGGACGCGCTGGCCTACCTCGTCGCCGTGGCGAACCCGGCCGACTCGATGGCTCTGCGGCGCATCCTCAACCGCCCGCGGCGCGGGATCGGCGACGTCACCGAGACGGCGATCGCGCGGTACGCCGCCGAGCACGACATCACGTTCCGCGACGCTCTGGCCAACTCCGCACAGCTCGGCGTCGGCCCGAAGCTGCAGAAGGCGATCGACCAGCTCGACGCGGTGCTGAGCGAGGCCACGGCCGTGATGCTCCCGGCATCCGGTGAACTCGCCCCCTCGACCTCCGTGACCGAGGGACTCACGCTGTTGCTCAACAAGAGCGGCTACTTCGACGCGCTCCGCGCCAGCCGCGACCCGCAGGACGAGGCGCGACTCGAGAACCTCGACGAACTCGTCGCCGTGACGCGCGAGTTCGCCCGCAACAACCCCGACGGCACGATCATCGACTTCCTCACCGAGGTGGCCCTGGTGGCGGATGCCGACGACCTCGACGACGCGTCCGGCTCGGTCTCGCTCATGACCCTGCACACCGCGAAGGGTCTCGAGTACGACGCGGTGTTCCTGACCGGCGTGGAGGAAGACCTGCTCCCGCACCGCATCTCGGCCGGGGAGCCGGGTGGCCCGCAGGAAGAGCGGCGTCTGTTCTACGTGGGCATCACGCGCGCGCGGAAGCGCCTGCACGTCTCGCTCGCGATGACCCGGGCGCAGTTCGGCGAGGTCACCGTCGCGATGCCGAGCCGGTTCCTGCAGGAGATCCCGGCCGAGCTCATCGACTGGCGCCAGTCGCCCGGCGACGTGAACGGTCGGGGCGGTACGCAGTCCCGCGCGCTCAACGCCCGCGGGCGCCGGCCCGGACAGACCGGCGGCGGCAGCCGGTACGGCGACGACCTCGTCCCGCTGCCGAAGCGCGCGCCGGCCGACCCGAGCAAGTTCCCCAACCGCATTCCCGCCAAGGTGCGCGACAACGGCGACATGGAACTGGCGGCGGGAGATCGCATCCGCCACGACGACTTCGGCGAAGGACGCGTGGATGCCATCACCGGCGAGGGCGCGAAGCGCGTGGCGCACGTGCGGTTCGAGACGGTCGGCGCGAAGAAGCTGCTCGTCAAGATCGCGCCGATCTCGAAGCTGTGAGGCGACCCGCGACACGCCGGGCGGACACGCCGCACGGATAGGGTCGAACAATGGCACTTTTCTCGCGCCGCAAGAATTCCGATTCCGATGACGTGTCGGCCGACCGCCCCGAGGGTGTGATCGAACCGGGCGAGCAGCCCGTCGACCCCGCCCCGGCGGAGTCCGAGGCTCCGGTGCCCCAGGTCACCATCTCGACGTCGTCCTTCCGCGGCGTCGGCGCCCCGGCCGATGCGGCTCCCGTCACCGACTCCACTCCGCCGGTCGCCGCCCGCCCGTCGGCCCGGCAGCCCGGACCGATGGAGGCGCCCGCACCTCGCGAATCCATCCCCGGGGTCCAGGACAACGTTCTGCTCGCGATGGCCCTCGCCGAGATCACCGGCTCGGCGGAACCGTCGCAGCTCCTCAACGTCGCGCGCCAGCTCCTGCAGGGCCACGTCTTCCTACGCGTGAAGGGCGACGCCCGCGCGCTCGTGGCCGAGGGCAAGGACCTGCCGCTCGCGATCGCGACCCGCGGCGACGAGCAGCTCGTCCTCGCGTACAGCAGCGGCCAGGCGCTCAGCCAGGCCGTGGAAGCGGACGGTGACCGCGACACCTCGGCGATGGGGCAGCCGGTCATGGCGATGATCAACCACGCGCTCAGCGGACCTTTCGCCGGTGTCGTCCTCGACCACTCGTCCGGCGACGCCCGGGCCGTTCTGCCCACGGCGCTGCTGGAGCGGATGGTGTCCGAGGCCGATCCCGAGCTGCGCATCAAGACGGCGCTCAGCGAGCCGCGCACCGAGGCCACGGCATCCACCGTCGCCGCAGCGATCCTTGCCGGTGCGCCCCTGTGGATCGCCGTCGCTCAGCCCGAGGACGGCGGGCCCGTCGGCGTCGCCGAGTCGCGGACGGCGACCGGCGAACGGTTCCTCGAGGTGTTCTCGCACCCGCTCGAGCTGCTCGCGCTCGGCCGCGGCGACCAGGCCGTGCCGCTGCAGAAGGAGCAGCTGGCCAAGGCGATCGCCGGCGACGACGGTCTCACCGGGCTGCTCGTCGACCCGGCCGGTCCGTGGATCCGGCTGACCCGCGACGACCTCGGCGGGCTGCTGGCTCTGGCGGAGTAGTCCGACCCGCTCCGCGCCGCGGGTGGGCTCCGGCGCCGCTGCGGCGGGGCTCCGGCGGGGCGGGGCCGCGCGCGTGCCGCTGTGGATGCGGCCGGGCTGCGGCGGGGCCGCGCGCGTGCCGCTGTGGATGCGGCCGGCCTGGGGCGGGGCCGCGCTGCGGGCGAAACTCCTGAGTTTCTGCCCCCGTGGGGCCGCGGAGACTGGTTTCGCGCGCTCGGCGCCGAATTTCTCAGGAGTTCGGCACGGTCGCGTCGGCCGCAACAGCCGGCGGCCGACGTCTTCGCTGTGGATGCGGCCGGCCTGCGGCGGGGCCGCGCTGCGGGCGAAACTCCTGAGTTTCTGCCCCCGCGGGGCCGCGGGGACTGGTTTCGCGCGCTCCGCGCCGGATTTCTCAGGAGTTCGGCACGGAGGCACGTGCCGCGCTCCGGATATGTCGGCGGAGTGGCGCGGCTGTAGGCCGGCCCTGCGGGACGGACGGCGGGATTCTCCGGAGCCCGGCACACGGAGGCCGGCACACGGAGCCCGGCACACGGAGCCCGGCACACGGAGCCCGGCACACGAAGGCCGGCACGCGCAGCCCGGCACACGGAGCTCGGCACACGGAGCCCGGCACGCGCAGGCCGGCTCGCCGGCGGGCTACACCCCGTACAGCTCGCCGACGGGCACCGTCACGGGCAGCACGTTGCCGACGGGAGCCAGCGGGCACGCCCAGGCCGGGTCGTACGCGCACGACGGGTTGTACGCGAAGTTGAAGTCGATCACGAGGGTGTCGGGTGCGGCGCCGGTGCCGAGGTCGGCGCCCTTGATCGTGTCGAGCAGGTACCGGCCCCCACCATAGGTGCCGCCCGGTCGTCCGGCCGACGCGTCCCGCACGGGGACGAACAGCCCGCCCCCGTACGACGTGAGGCGCCACACGTCAAGCGACCCGGTGTCGGGCAGCTCGACGCGGCCGATGCGCTCGAAGCCGACGTCGCCGTCGGTGCCGGTCGTCGCGACGAAGGAGGCCTCCTCGGCGTCGAGCAGCGTCACCTCGAACCGCCACGCGGCGTCGTACGGGGCGAGCGGCAGGCCCGTGAATCCTTCGCGCTGCTCCGGGAGCAGGGGAGTCGCCGGGTGATCGGCGAAGAGAGCGTCGCGCTCGATGCGCCACAGTTCGTGGGCGTCTTCGGGGTCGTCCTCCTCGCGGATGGCGGCGTAGAGCGCGAAGACGCGGCGCCGCCAGTCGGCGACGTCGAGGGCGGTGCGGGCGGCACGGGAGGTCATGCATCGAGCGTAGGCGGGCGCGGTATGCCATGGGGAGGGCTGGACAGTGCCCTGAACAGCGCGTGAGGTGCCAAGATTTGTCGCCTCGCCGCGCCCGGAGGCGACAAATGTTGGCACCTCACGCAGCAAGGCGAGACCTCAGGGGCGGGGCAACGGGGCAGACACGGCGCGCGCTGACCGTTACCGTCGGGGCATGGCATCCCCGCGCATCACGCTCACCGTTCCCGGGCCCGAGGGCGATCGCGAGATCGGCGTCTCCAACCCCGACCGCGTGCTGTGGCCCGAGGTGGGCATCACGAAGCGCGAGCTCGCGGAGTACCTCATCGCCGTCGCCGAGCCGTTCCTCGCGGCCAACGGCAACCGCCCCGTCTCTCTCGAACGGTTCCCGGACGGTGTGGGCGGCGAGAGCTTCTTCTCGAAGAACCCGCCGAAGGGGTCGCCGTCGTTCGTCGAGGCCGTCACCGTGACGTACAACAGCGGGCGGCGGCATCCCCAGCTCGTCCTCACCGAGATCGGGTCGGCGGTCTGGGCGGCCCAGATGAACACGATCGTGTTCCACCCGTGGGCGTCGCTCGCGAGCAACCCCGACCATCCCGTCGAGCTGCGGATCGACCTCGACCCGCAGCCCGGCACCGGCTTCGCCGAGGCGGTCGTCGCCGCGCACGAATTGCGGAAGGTGCTGCGCGAGGCCGGTCTCGAGGCGTGGGCGAAGACGAGCGGCAACCGTGGTCTGCACGTCTTCTGCCCCATCGAGCCGACGCACGAGTTCCTCGATGTGCGGCACGCGGTGATCGCGGCGGCGCGCGAACTGGAGCGCCGGATGCCGGATGCCGTCACCACCCACTGGTGGAAGGAGGAGCGCGGCGAGCGGATCTTCGTCGACTTCAACCAGGCCAACCGCGACCGGACGATGGCCGGGGCGTATTCGCCGCGAGCGCTCCCGGCCGCGACGGTGTCGACGCCGGTGACGTGGGACGAACTGGATGCCATCGACCCCACGGCCTTCACCGTCCGCTCGGTGCCGGAGAGGTTGGCATCCGTCGGCGATCCGTGGGCGGACTTCGGCGCCGCACCCGGCCGCATCGACACGCTGCTCGAATGGTGGCAGCGCGACCTCGACGCCGGGCTCGGCGAGCTGCCGTTCCCGCCGGAGTTCCCCAAGATGCCGGGGGAGCCGCCGCGCGTGCAACCCTCGCGCGCGAGGATGCCGGCGGAGTAGCGCTCCGGCGTCAGTCCAGGACGTCGCCCAGGTCGTACGCCCCGACGGTCTCGAGCTGTTCGAAGGTGCACGACGTCGCGTCGCGGTCGGGGCGCCAGCGCTCGAACTGCACCGTGTGGCGGAAGCGCATGCCCTCGAGCTGGTCGTAGCGCACCTCGAGCACGCGTTCGGGGCGGAGCCGGACGAACGACACATCCTTGGATGCCGAGAATCTCGAGCGATCGGTCTCGCCGACGACCGCCTCCCCCTCGGCATCCCGCTCCACGAGCGGCGCGAGTTCGTCGATGAGTTCGAGGCGGCGCTTGTCGGTCCACGCGGAGACGCCGCCCACGCCGTGCAGACGGCCGGCCGCGTCGTACAGCCCGACGAGCAGCGACCCGACGCCCTGACCCGACTTGTGGATCCGGTATCCGAGCGCGACGACGTCGGCCGTCCGGGCGTGCTTGATCTTGAACATCGTGCGCTTGTTCGGCGCGTAGGGCTGCGCGAGCGGCTTCGCGACGACGCCGTCGAGCCCGGCGCCCTCGAACTCGGCGAGCCAGCGGCGCGCGAGGTCGGGATCGTCGGTGGTGCGGGTGACGTGCACGGGGTGCGGCACGGATCCGAGGAGGTCGACGAGCTGCGCCCGGCGTTCCGCGAACGGAGCCTCCTGCAGGTCGCGGTCGCCGCGGGCGAGGAGGTCGAACGCGATGAACATCGCCGGGGTCTCCTCCGAGAGCAGCTTCACGCGCGACGCGGCGGGGTGGATGCGCTGCGACAGCGCCTCCCAGTCGAGGCGCTGCGCCCCGGCCTCGCCGCGGGCCACGACCACCTCGCCGTCGATGAGGCACGGTTCGGGCAGGAGCCGTGAGAACGCCTCGACCAGTTCGGGGAAGTAGCGCGTCAGCGGCTTCGCGCCGCGGCTGCCGATCTCGACGTCGGTGCCGTCCCAGGACACGAGCGCGCGGAACCCGTCCCACTTCGGCTCGTACGACAGCCCGCCCTCGACCTTGCCGGGTTCGGGCACGGCGGGTACGGCCTTCGCCAGCATCGGCGCGGGGATGTCGTACGGCATCGGATCAGCCCTCGCTCTCGTCGCCGGCGAGCGGCACGGGGTTCCGGCGCTTCTTCCGCCGCGCCCACTCGGCGGGCTGGTCGGGACCGTTCCAGACCGTGATGATCCCCCAGACGACGGCGGTGAGCGGAACCGCAAGAAGGGTGCCGAGGATGCCGCCGATCGCCGTTCCGCCCGCGAGGACGACAAGCACGACGAAGGAGTGCAGCTTCATCGAGCGGCCCATGAGCACCGGCTGCAGGAAGTTGCCCTCGAGCTGGTTCACGAGCACCACGATGCCCACGACGATGAGCGCGACGACCCAGCCGTTGGTCACGAGCGCGACGAGCGCCGCCAGGATGCCGGCCGTGACGGCCCCCACGATGGGGATGAACGCGAGAAGGAACACGAGCACGGCGAGCGGCAGAGCGAGCGGCACCTGAAGGATCAGCAGACCGATGCCGATGCCGATCGCGTCGACCGCGGCGACGGAGGCCGTTCCGCGCATGTACGAGCCGAGGACCGTCACCGTCTTGTCGCCGATGCGGCGCGCGCGGTCGTAGTCCGAGCCGTGGAAGGGGCGGAGGACGAACTCCCACATGCGCGGGCCGTCCTTGAGGAAGAAGAACAGGATGACGACCAGCAGCACGAAGCCCGTCGCGAAAGAGGCGATCGCATTGACGCCGGCCAGGGCGCTGTTGCCGAAGTCGGAGCTCGTGACGAAGCCCTGGATGCCTTGGACCGCCTGATCGACCTGCTCCTGCGAGATCGCGAACGGCAGCGTGTGGTACCAATCCTGGGCCTGCTGGAAGCCCTGCGTCGCCTGCGAACTGAGCTTGGGCCACTGGTCGATGACGGCGCTGACCACGAGCCACCCGAGGAGGCCGAGGACGACGACGACCGCGAGCAGCGTCAGCAGGGTCGCGAGCACCGCGGGGACGCCCTTGCGGCGCAGCCACATCGTGACGGGTCCGAAGGCCGACGCGAAGATGAGCGCGAGGACCAGCGGGATGATGACCAACGTGAGCTGCCGGATGCCCCAGATCACCCCGGCCACGAGGATCACGACGACGATGATCTGCACCGCGCGCACGGCGAGACGGCCGAACCCGTCGGCCCAGAGGCTGCGGGGTGGCGCCTGCACCGTCTGGGCGACGGTGGTCGCGACGTCACGAGCGGCGGGATGGCGAGAGAACAGGCCCATGGTCAGAAGGTAGCGAACGCCACCGACATGGGTCCGGCGGTTGCGCACGACACCGGCGGTGGTTACGCGCCGGGGGCGTGGCATCCGGGATCAGACGAACGCGCTCATCCCGGTGATGTCGCGGCCGAGCAGGAGCGCCTGCACGCTCTCCGTGCCCTCGTACGTGTGGATCGCCTCGATGTCGGCCATGTGCTGCATGACGCCGTTCTCGAGCAGGATGCCGTTGCCGCCGAGGAGGTCGCGCGCGATCGCCGCGATCCGGCGGGCGGCGCGGGTGTTGTGGTACTTCGCGAGCGAGGCCTGGGTGGGGCGGAGTCCGCCCGAGGTCTCGAGATCGGCGAGACGGCGGCAGAAGAGCTGCATCGCGGTGAGCTCGTCGAGCATCTGCGTGAGGCGTTCCTGCACCATCTGGAACTTCGCGAGGGGCTTGCCGAACTGTATGCGCTCCGTGGCATATGTTCGCGCGGCCTCGTAGCAGGCGGTCGCGTGGCCCAGCGCCGACCACGCGACGCCCGAGCGCGTGGCGAACAGGACGGTCGACGCGTCCTTGAAGGTGTGGGTGCCCGGGAGCACGGCATCCGCGGGAAGACGCACATCGTCGAGCGCGATGTGGGCCTGATGGATGCCACGCAGCGACACCTTGCCCGTGATGACGGTGCCCGTGTATCCCGGGCTGTCCTGCTCGACGAGGAAGCAGCGGACCTGATCGTGGTCGGCGTCGCCCTCGGCATCCACTCGCGCCCAGACGAACGTGATGCCGCCGGAGGCGCCGTTACCGATCCACTTCTTGGTGCCCGACAGTGACCAGCCGTCGTCGGTGCGGGTCGCGGTGGTCTCGAGTGAGACGGAGTCGGAGCCGTGATCCGGCTCGGTGAGTGCGAAGGCGCCGAGCACCGTGCCCTCGGCGAGGGGCTTCAGCCAGCGCGCCTGCTGCTCGGGGGAGCCGAAGAGCGCGAGCGTGCGGAGCGCCAGGCCGCCCTGCACGGCGAGGGCCGTCGCGAGCGAGCCATCGCCCCGCGAAACCTCCATGTTCACCAGGCCCGCCGCGAGGGGAGTGGATGCCGGGAGCTCGGGGTGCTCGATGCCGTCAGTGAACAGCTCGAGCTCGCCCATGCGCCGGAGCAGCTCGACCGGGTAGGTCGCGGCATCCCATTCGCCCTGCATGCGGGTGCCGACCTCGTCGACGAAGGTCTTGGCGCGGTCCCACGCGTCGCGGTCGGCGTCGGGGATGTCGGCGAACACCGCGTAGTAGTCGGTGTCGCGGCGGCCGAGGAGGTCGTACGAGGCGATGCGCTCGCCGGGGAGCGCGCGGGTCTGGGCGTCGGTGCTCATGTACTCAGTATCGCTCATGGTGGTACTGAGTGTCACGTGTTCGCGAACACCGAGTGTCCAAGCACGCCGCATCGGGGTGCCGCCCAGCGGCGTGTCTTGGACGCTCGATCATCGATGGAGCGCATGTGCGCCACGCGCGCGTGGGGTGAGTGCCCGAGCGTCCAAGGCACGCCGCACCGCGCGGCCGCGCAGCGGCGTGTCTTGGACACTCAACAGGGGGAGGACCGCCGCAGCGTGCGCGCCGGCGCTGCCACCGGCGCCCGCGCAGCGACCCCGTGCCCCTACTGCGGCAGGCTCGCGCGCAAGCGCCGGGTCACCTCGGCCGCCGGCATGCGGCGGGGGAACGCCGCGACGATGAGGTCGTCGCCCGCGGCGTCCTCGCCGTCGGGGTGCACGCCGTAGCGGCGGAGCACGTCGTCGAGGGCACGGCGGAGAGTGGATGCCGGCACCCGAGCGCCGCGCATGAGGCGGCGCAGCACGTGGTTGTGCACGGCGGTGACGAGGGCGGCGAAGCCGACGGCATCCAGGGGGTCGAGGCCGGGAAGCGACTCGCGCAGGTACTGGTCGAAGAGGCGTTCGTACTGGAACACCGTGACGATCTCGCGGTCGCGCAGCGCGGGTTCCTCGCGCACGATCGCGTAGCGGCGGCGGGCCAGTTCGGGGTCGGCGGCGAAGTGCCGGAACACGCGCATCGACGCGTCGCACACCGCGGCCCACGGGTCGGGGTGCGGCTGCGACAGGAACGTGCGCGTCTCGTCGAGGAGCACCTCGTGGTCGGCGAACACGACGTCTTCCTTGCCGCCGAACTGCCGGAAGAAGGTCGACCGCGACACTCCCGCCGCCTGCGCGATCTGCTCGACCGACGTCTGGTCGTAGCCGCGCTCGGCGAAGAGCGCGATCGCGGCGGCCACGACGGCGGTGCGGCCGGGAGGGGCGGGGGCGTCGGTCATGACGGGAAGCCTAGGGGAGCCGCGGCCTCTCGACAGTTGTCGGGTGCCTCGCCGCGGAGAGTGTCGTACGTTCGGGCGGCGGGGTGGGCGGACCGATGGGAGAACGCATGGCACATCGGACCGGCGCCAGCGGTGGGGCGTGGGCGCCGTTCGCCCACCCCGCGTTCCGCAACCTGTGGCTCGCGCAGCTGGGTTCGAACATCGGCAGCTGGATGCAGTCGGTCGGTGCGCAGTGGTTCCTCCTCGAGGCGACGCACTCGTCCGCGCTCGTGGCGTGGGTGCAGACGGCATCCCTTCTCCCGGTTCTGCTGCTCTCGCTGGTCGCGGGCGTGCTCGCCGACGGCGGCGATCGGCGGCGCCTGCTGATCGTGCTGTCGGCGGCATCCACTGTCGCCGCGAGCGCGCTGTGGGTGATGGAGGCTGTCGGCGCGCTCGCGCCGTGGTCGCTGCTCCTCATGACGTTCGTGCTCGGATGCATCGCCGCCCTGTCGAACCCGGCGTGGCAGGCGATCCAGCCCGATCTCGTGCCGCGCGCCGAGATTCCCGCGGCCGCGTCGCTGTCGGGCATCACGGTCAACGGTGCGCGGGCGATCGGCCCCGCGCTCGCGGGCGTGCTCGTCAGCCTCGGCGGTCCCGCGCTGGTGTTCGGACTCAACGCCGTGTCGTTCGTCGGCGTCGTCGCGGTGCTCGCGAGATGGAGACCGGATGCCACGCCCCCGCGCCCCGCGCGCGAGCGGTTTCTCCCGGCGGCGGCCGCGGGCATCCGCTACGTGCGGTCGGCACCGGGCGTGCGGCGCATCCTGCTGAGGTCGGGGCTGTTCGTGATCCCCGCGTCGGTGCTGTGGGCGCTCCTCCCCGACGTCGCGAACGCGCACCTGGGCCTCGGCTCGGCCGGGTACGGTCTGCTCCTCGGCGTGCTGGGCGTGGGCGCGGTGCTCGGGGTGTTCGTGATGCCGGTGCTCCGGCGGCGCCTGTCGGACTCGTGGATCCTCGCCGGCTCGGCCGCGGTCTACGCCGTGGGTCTCGCCGTTCCCGCGACGGGGTCGCTGCCCGCGGTGGTCGTGTCCTTCGTCTTCGTGGGCACCGCGTGGATCGCCACCGTCACCAACCTCAACGCCGCGCTGCAGCTGACGCTCGCCTCGTGGGTGCGGGCGCGCGGGATGGGCATCTATCTGCTGGTGTTCATCGGCGGGCAGGGCGTCGCGTCGTTCTTCTGGGGCGCCCTCGCACAGGCGATTGGGTCGCTGGCGTGCTTCCTCATCGGTGCGGCGATGCTCGTGCTCGTCGCCGCGAGCGTGCCGTTGCTGCCGTTGCTCCCGTCGACCGGGCGGCTCGACCGCACGGTCGTCGCGCTCGCGTCGGCGGCGCCGACGCTCGTGTTCCTCCCCGGTCCCGCCGATGGACCGGTGGCGATCACGGTCACCTACACGGTGCAGCCCGGCGACGAGACGGAATTCGTCACGGCGATGGCGGCGGTGGAGCGCTCACGTCGACGGACCGGCGCCAGCGACTGGCGCCTCGACCGCAGCGGAGAACGCGAGAACGTCTACCGCGAGGAGTTCGTCGTGCCGTCGTGGGGCGAGTTCACACGCGCGTCCGTCGAACGGTGGACGGGGTACGACCGGGGGATCCTGGATGCCGCGATCAACCTGACCGTGGGGGAGCCGGTCGAGGAGCACTACTTCCCGGTCCGCTGATCACTCGCCGGGCGGCGGAGTCACGCCGAGGTCCTCATCCAACTGCTCCTCGTCGAGCGCGTCGCCGGGGACGGGCGTGCGGAACGGGGGCGTCGCCGTCGAGGCGGGCAGCGTCTCTCCCTCGGCGCCGTCGTCGAACAGCACGTCGACGTCGTGGTCGAGGTCGATCTCGCGCGGGTCTTCTTCGGTTCCGTCGCGATGCACGGGCAGAAACGGATCGCTCATCGACACGGTCGTGTCCCCTCTCGGCGGTCGTGGTCCGACGCGGCTCAGCCTAATTCCGGGGCGCCCCGAAAGCCCGGGGTCGCAACGAGTCGGAGGTGACCCCGCGTGGACCACCCTGGGACGCGCTCACACCCCGACGCCCTCCCGCGCGAGCAGCTCGCTGATCCGCCCGACGCATCCGCCGCAGCCGGTTCCCGCACGCGTGGATGCCTTGACGCAGGCGACCGTCGGCTCTCCGGCCGCGACCGCCTCGCGAATGGCGCCGGCGCTGACGCCGTTGCACCAGCACACCGTGGCATCCGCCGCGAAGGGGTCGCCGACCGCGGGCATCCCGACGTCCGGCGCGTCCAGCCGCAGGAGCGACGACCGGTCGGCCGGCAGCTCGGATCCGCGCTCGAACAGCAGGGTGAGTTCGGCGCCGGTGCGTGGCATCCCGACCGCGACGAAACCGGTCAGGACGCCGTCGACCGTCACGAGTTTGACGTACGCGCCGCGGGCCGGGTCGGCCCACAGCGTCACCTGCGGCCCGGAGCAGGAGGGGGCGTGGGCGAACGGGTCGACGTCGACCGCGCCGCCGGCGACGACGTCGATGCCCTCGGCCTTGAGCATTACGACGCCCGGGCGCTCGGCGGCGGCGGGCGCGGCGTCTCCCGTCGACAGCAGCGCGGCGAGCCGGTCGGCCTGACGCCAGCCGGGGCCGATGAGTCCGCTCGGGCCGCCCGTGACGCGGCCCTCCGACGCGGGATCCGCGACGTGTGCGCAGTCGCCGATGGCGAAGACGTCGGGGTCGGTCCACGTCCGCGAGTCGGCGTCGACGAGCACGCCGGTCGCGGTGGCGAGGCCTGAGAGGGATGCCACCTCCGTCCGCGCCGCCACCCCGCACGACAGCACGAGCAGGTCGCCCGCGAGCACCCGGCCGTCCGCGCAGACGAGGGCGTCGAACCACGCGCGTCCGTGGTCGTCGTAGCGGAAGTCGATGCTCTCGGCGCGGGCGTGGTGCTGCATCTCGACGCCCGCCGCGACGGCCGCGGCGGCGAGCACGCGCCCGCCGTTCTCGTCGAGCGTGCGGTTCATCGGCGCGGGCGAGTGGTACGCCACGGTCACCGCGGCGCCCGTCTCGGCCGCGGCCAGGGCGAACTCCATGCCGAGCACCCCGGCGCCCAGCACGACGATCCGCTGCCCCGCCCGCACGGCCGCGCGCACCTGCTCGGCGTCGGCGAGGTCGCGCAGCGCCACGACCCCTCGGGGGAGCGGCGCCGTGCCGTGGTCGAGCGCGGCGGGCGCCCCGGGCGCGGCCCGGCGATCCCGGTGCGCACGCTCGAGTCCGGCCAGCGTCGGCACGTTCGCGCGGGCGCCGGTGGCGAGCACGAGTCGGTCGTACGGCATCCGTTCGCCGTCGTGGAGGCGCACCACCCGCGAGTGCCGGTCGATCCCGACCACCGCGCTGCCGAGATGGAACCGCACGCCGGCGTCTTCGGCGACGCGGCGGTCGGCGAGGTCGAGGCGCTCGCGGTCGGCGCGGCCGACGGCGTATTCGGCGAGCAGGACGCGGTTGTAGACGTCGTGCGTCTCGGCGCCGACGACGGTGAGGTCGATGCGTCCGTCGCGAACCGCGGGCAGCAGCCCCTCGACGAGTCGCGCTCCGACCGGTCCGTAGCCGACCAGAACCACCCGCTCAGACATGCGCGCTCCCCTCGATCGACAGCCGCACGCGCGTGCGTTTGAACTCCGGCATCGCCGACGTGGGGTCGACGATCGCCTCGGTGAGCCGGTTGGCGCACTCGTCGCCGGCGTAGTGGAACGGCAGGAACACCGTGTCGTGCCGGATGTCGGTCGTCACGCTCGCCCGCGCCCGCACGGTGCCGCGCGCGTTCGAGACCGCGACGAGATCGCCTTCCCGGATGCCGAGCCCCGACGCCGTCGCCGGATGGATCTCGAGCCGCGCCTCGGGGCGTGCGGCGTTCAGCTCGGGCACCCGCCGCGTCTGCGTCCCGGACTGGTACTGCTGCAGGTAGCGGCCGGTGACGAGGGTCAGTTCGCCGGCGCCGTCGGTGGGCGTCGGGGGTGTGGCATCCACGGGGATGAGGCGCGCGCGGCCGTCGGGGTGGGCGAAGCGTTCGGTGAACGGACGCGGGGTGCTTTTGGAGCGGAACGGCCAGTACGCCGCGACGCCGGTGTCGAGCAGCGCGTGCGACAGACCCGAGTAGTCGGCGATGCCGCCCTCGGAGGCGCGGGCGAGTTCGTTGAAGACCTCGGCCGGTTCGGTCGGCCACGTGGATGCCGCGCCCAGGCGCCGTGCGATCTCGGCGAGGATCCACAGCTCGCTGCGGGCTCCGTCGGGTCCGGGCAGCGCGCGGCGGCGGCGGAGCACGCGGCCCTCGAGGGAGGTCATCGTCCCCTCCTCCTCGGCCCACTGCAGGACCGGCAGCACGATGTGGGCCAGCGCGGCGGTCTCGGAGAGGAAGAAGTCGCACACGATCAGCGTGTCGAGGGCCTCGAGCCCGGCGCGCACGGCCTCGACGTCGGGAGCGGACACGACGACGTTCGACCCCGCGACGAGGAGCGTCCTCACCGGTCCGCCGAGTTCGCCGAGGAGGGCGGTGGCCGGGATGCCGGCATCCGGGAGCTCGTCCGGGGCGATGCCCCACACCCCGGCGACGTGCCGACGGGCGTCGGGGTCGCGGATCGAGCGGTAGCCGGGGAGCTGGTCGGCCTTCTGCCCGTGCTCGCGGCCGCCCTGGCCGTTGCCCTGCCCGGTGAGCGTGCCGTAGCCCGAGCCCTCGCGGCCGACGAGCCCGAGGACGAGCGCGAGGTTGATCGCGGCCGTGGCGGTCGCGGTGCCGTCGACGTGCTGCTCGACGCCGCGTCCGGTGAGGATGTACGCGCCGCCTTCCGCGAGCCGTCGCGCGGTCTGCCGGAGCAGCGCGACCGGGACGCCCGTCGTCGCGGACGTGCGCTCGGGCCACCACGCGGCGACGCTGCGCCGAACGGCGTCGAACCCGGTCGTGCGTGCCTCTATATAGGTGTCGTCCGCCAGCCCCTCGGCGAGCACGATGTGCGTCAGGCCGAGGAGGAGCGGCAGGTCGGTGCCGGGCGCGGGCTGCAGGTGCAGACCGGCGCCGTCCTCGGTGAGGCGCGCGGTCGCCGACCGGCGCGGGTCGACGACGATCAGTCCGCCCGCAGCCCGCGCCCCCGCGAGGTGCGCGAGGAACGGTGGCATGGTCGCCGCGACGTTGGAGCCGAGGAGCAGGATCGTCCGGGCGTCGTCGAGGTCGGTGACCGGGAAGGGCAGGCCGCGGTCCATTCCGAAGGCCCGATTGGATGCCGCTGCCGCCGACGACATGCAGAAGCGACCGTTGTAGTCGATGCGCGAGGTGCCGAGAGCGACGCGGGCGAACTTGCCGAGCAGGTACGCCTTCTCGTTGGTGAGGCCGCCGCCGCCGAAGAGGGCGTTCGCGTCGGGTCCGTGGTTCGCTCGCGTCTCGCGGAACGCCGCGGCCACGGCATCCAGGGCCTCGTCCCACGTGACTTCGGCGAGGGTTCCGTCGGGGCGCCGCATCAGTGGCATCCGGAGTCGGTGGGGGGATGCCAGGAGCTCCGCCGACGTCCAGCCCTTGGCGCAGAGTCCTCCCCGGTTGGTGGGGAAGTCGCGGCCGGTGACCGCCGTCTCGCTGTCGTGGAGGACGGTCATCGCGCACTGCAGCGCGCAGTAGGGGCAGTGGGTGTCGGCGGAGCTCATGGTGTGCATCAGATGCGGGTGCCGGTCTTCTTCGACATCGTCAGGTAGACGCCGGCCGTGATCGCGAGGAAGACGACGTACGCGCCGATGAACCACGTGAGCGCGGGGACGTACGAGCCGAACGACGTCTTCGACAGGCCGAGCAGCTGCGGGATGAAGAACCCGCCGTACGCGCCGATCGCCGAGATGAGTCCGAGGGCCGCGGCGGCCTTGCGCTGCGCGCCGACGCCGTCCTTCGCGCGCAGGGCGAAGATCGTCGGGATCATGCGGTAGGTCGAGCCGTTGCCGATGCCCGCGGCCGCGAAGAGCACGAGGAAGCAGAGCAGGAAGATCGCGAAGTTCTGCAGCGGCAGGGTGAGGACGACGCTCAGGATGCCGAGACCCATCGCCGTGAACGCGCCGATCGTGATGCGGGTGCCGCCGAAGCGGTCGGCGAGCTTGCCACCGTAGGGGCGGGCGAGCGAGCCGACGAGGGCGCCGAGGAACGCGAGGGTCACCGTGGCGGTGCCGATGGTGAAGCCCTTGAAGTCGGGGAACGTGTCGGCGAGCAGCTTGGGGAAGACGCCCGCGAAGCCGATGAACGAGCCGAAGGTGCCGATGTAGAGGACGGCGAGGATCCACAGGTGCGGCTCTTTCAGAGCTGCGAGGGATGCCGCGATGTCGGCCTTTGCGGCCGAGAGGTTGTCCATGCGGAAGTAAGCGCCGGCCATGGCGACGAGGATCAGCGGCACCCAGATGAGCCCCGCGAGCGGCAGGTTCAGCGTCGCGGCAGCGCCCACGGTGATGACGATCGGGACGAGGAACTGCGCGACCGAGGCGCCGAGATTGCCGCCGGCAGCGTTGAGTCCGAGCGCGTAGCCCTTCTGCGCGGCCGGGTAGAAGAACGTGATGTTCGCCATCGAGCTGGCGAAGTTGCCGCCGCCGAAGCCGGCGAGGGCGGCGATCAGGAGGAGGACACCGAAAGGCGTCTGCGGGTTGCTGACCGCGATGGCCAGCCCGATCGTGGGGATGAGCAGGAGACCGGCCGACACGATCGTCCAGTTGCGGCCGCCGAAGCGCGGAACCATGAACGTGTAGGGGATCCGCAGGGTCGCGCCGACCAGGCTCGGCATCGAGATGAGCCAGAAGATCTCGCCCGTCGACAGCTGGAAGCCAGCCGCCGGCAGCGACACGACCACGACCGACCACAGCTGCCACACGACGAACCCGAGGAACTCGGCGAAGATCGACCACCGCAGGTTGCGGGCGGCGATGGCTTTGCCTTTTTCGGCCCACTGCTGGGCGTTCTCGGGGTTCCAGTTGTCGATCCAGCGGCCGGGGCGGTGGATCAGTTCTGGCGTGGCTGCTTCGGTTGGGGCCGCGGGCCTGGCGGCGTTGGTCGTTGCGGCCGCGGGCGGCGTTGCGGTTTCGGGGCGCGGGTCGGTGACGGTCACGGGGGTTCCTCCGGTCAGCGATGGGGGAGGTGCAGCGCCCCGCATCGACGAGGCGTGCCGTCAGCGTAGGAAGGGGGCGTTACCCGGGACCGCGTCCGGTGGGGCTAGGAAGTAACGCTTGCCTCACCGGGTTGAGGCGACCGCCGAGAGACCTCCGTAACATGCAGGACACGTAGGTTCATCGCACAGCAATACAGGAGACGGCACTGCTTACCCCCGACCTCGCTCGCCACCTGGCGGGGCCGGACCGTCAGCGAAGAGCCATGCCTCCTACGCGGTGCACTCCTCGCCTGATACCGTCCGATATGACGTTGTTGTCGTCGATTCGGCTGTGGGGGACCGTGAAGGAAATCTTGGCGAGGCGCCTGTTAGACACCGTGGTTTACGGGGACTCGGACGATGGAAGACCATCTACCGAGGAAGTCGCGGTCGAAACCGTGCAACTAACTCGTTTGGCGGCACTCAAGTACGACGAATACGAGGGGTTCAGCCCCGCGGTCAAGTTTCTCGAGTCACTTGCGACCTGGTTGAGTCAGCTCGACCCGTCGGACCGACGAATCGCGCTCCGATTCATCAACGAGAGATTGCTGTTCGTCTCTGCTGCTGAGATGGATCACTTAGTGGGAACTATATATCCGGACCGGCTCCGGCCATACTTCATCAGGAAGACTGCCGAGGTGCTTGGTGTCAGTCCCACGCAAGTGCGACGCATAACCTCATCAGTGGAGTTTCAGGAACTGCACCGGCGAACGCTCATCATGGGTATGAGTGACGGTGCGCGGCTGGACAAGCTGCGAAGAGCATCCTCCTTTTCTACCGAGCAGTTTCATCTAGTGTCGACCCTTGACAAAGCAAAGCAGGATGACCTCAGGGAAAAGCTTGAGAAGGCACTCAATCAAATGGGCTCGAGTGCGCCGGCCAGCTTCGCAACCGTGGTCGTGGTCGACGACTTCACCGCAAGCGGCACGACGATGCTGCGCCCCGCAGAAAACGAGGACGGGACCGAAAAGGTCGGCGTTTGGGAGGGCAAACTCGTCAGGCTCCGAGAGCACCTAGCTCAATTGAAGGAAGCCCACCTCGTCGCCGACGATGCGCGGATTGTTGTGCTCATCTACCTCATGACTCAGAAGTCTAGCCATGCTCTTGCTGAGAGGATGGAACGTTCCGGGCTGAAATCCGAGTTTGAGCTGCGGGATGCACACACGTTCGGTGACGACGTCCCCTTGCTCGATGGTCGAGACGACGATTATCTAAACATATTCAGGAAATACTTCAATGAGGATTGGGTGGATGCGCATAACAGAAAGGCGGGCCACCCTCGCTTTGGCTTTGCTGACAGTCGACTTCCTCTAGTCCTGCACCACAACGCCCCTAACAATACTCCCCCGGTAATCTGGAAGCTGGATGAGTCAGATACTGGATCCGCGTGGAGCGGAGTCTTCCCCCGCCATGAGCGACACAGTTCGGAGCGACCATAATGGTCATCCATAATCCGTTCCGCTACCGCGCAACAGAGCAGTTGAGTCAGCTGTCCAACTTTCATCGCACATTCGGTGTAGAGATGCTCAGTCTCATGCCGACGGGCCAGTCACTTTGGGACCGGTTGGTCGTTCTGAGGAGCGCTCCTGGGGCGGGTAAGACTTCTTTGCTTAGACTTTTCTCGGCGGAATCCCTAGCTCAGCTGTCTGCCTATGTGCACCCGGAGGTCTCGGTGCTAGCACTGCGAAGGGAGATCACAATCCGCGGAGCGCTTGATGCCAAGGGCTTGAAGCGCCTGGGAATATTCCTCAGTATGCGCCCCGACTATAAGGCTCTGGTAGACCTCGGGCCCAATGGTGCGTCTGCCTCGAAAATACTCTTCAAGCTGCTGGACGCTCGCATCATTAGGACCGCGCTGGAGGCAATCGCCTTTGCTCGGCAGGTGCAGTTTCCCGAGGGCTTGGATCGCGTGGAACTCGTTTTCTCAGCGCTCGATGCGACTGGATCTGCTGCTATTCGGCGCCTCAGTTACGCCACGGACGAGCGGCTGCACGACGGTCGAGTGCCGGCTTCCGAAGTACTTACGCGCGCAGAGGAGATCGAGAAGGAAGTCCTCAACTTGCTCGACTCCCTGGTGCCCGTCGAATGGGACCAGATCGATGGGCACACAAAGCTGTATAGCTTGGATTTGCTTGACCAGTCGAGGTTTGCCGTAGACGGCGTGATCGCAGCGCTTGACCCGCTGCTACTGATCGACGACGTCGACGAGCTGCACGAATTTCAGAGGGACGCCGTTTACGACGCACTCCTCGACCGGCGCATCGGCTTCGCGCGGTGGGTGGCTGAACGGCAAGCTGCCGCATCGTCGGGTGAGTTGATTGGCAAAACTGTGGGCCGAGACCTGCTAATTATCACTGTCGATGACGGAAGAGTGGTGAGCGACACCAAGCGTCACCGACTGCTGAAACACATTGCTGACACACGAGGTGTCGAGGGCTTGAGTGCAATCGACGTCCACTCTCCATTCAGCGACCTGCTGGACGGGGATGCGTCCCTCGAACAAAAAGGCATCACGGCAGCCCTTGAGGGATCTCGCCGAGCTGTTATGGAGCATCTACGCGATCATCCTGCATACCAATCGTGGTTCGAGGACATCGAGGATCGCGTTTCCGGCAGCAATAGCCTCGAGTCGGCCATTGCGTTCCGCGAAGCATTCATCCGTCTCGAACGAGAGCACAATCGTGCGGCTGAGACTCTTTTTAGTGCCGAGTTCGACGACACAGTGGAAGTTGAATTGGTTCCAGAATCGCAATCGAAGGATCGAGGGGCGGCGAGACTGTTCCTGTCGAACGAATATTCCCTACCCTACTATTATGGCCCAGAGACATTATCCGCGTTGTCGAGTCGAAACGTAGAGCAATTTCTGCGTATATCTGGCGATGCATTCGATGCGATGGTCGCGGCCGTTTCTCGCCGTTCACGCCGAGGAAACGCTACGCTGTCTGCTGCGGATCAGGACCGTTTGATCAGGCGGACCAGTTATTCGTTCTGGAACGAGATTCCGAGGCGGGTTGAGAGGGGAGCGGACGTGCTCGCACTTTTGACGGTGATCGCGGCCGTCAGCGTTGAACAGACCTACCGCGGCAACGCTCCGTATGCTCCCGGAGTGACGGGTACGGCTCTGCCATACTTGCAGAGGAATGCGCTTCTGGATGGCTTCAAAGGCAAGAGCGAGATCAGGAATCGTCTAAGTGCCGCACTCAGAATTGCGGTTGCCGAAAACCTCCTGGAAATGTCCAGCGAAATTGCGCGCGTGAAAAATCAGGATCTGATCCTTTTCCATCTGAATCGGCTTCTTCTTCCGGCGTTAAAGTTGCCGTTGCAACGCAGTGGGTTCAGAGAGCAGAGTGTCGCGACACTTGTGAAGCGTTTCGAAGCAGTAGTGCGGCTTGACCTGGACGCCGCCCGTGCGATCGGACTCACTCCTGCCCAGATTCCGGGTTGGCCGAGATGACGTCTTCATCCACTCCTCGCTGGAACGATTACGTCTTCACGGCGAACACGCAGGACACGGTCGGTCTCGTCAAGGAGGCGGTCGGTCCGGACGATGTTCGAACACTGCTCCTATGTGGGGGCGGTTTCGATCCTCGAACGTTGCATGCTCCGACAGCCGTCGCTGGTATCGGCGTCGGGGATCTTCGGGTGCTGGCGTTGCGGCCGAACGCCCAGGGCTCTCACGCCGACGCGAAGGAATCCGCTACCCGGAATCTGCAAAAGTTACGTGATCTATTCCGTGAAAACCTCGAGGTTGTCGAGGCTCCGCAGGTGGCGGAGCCAAATTCAGCTGCAACTATACTGACGCGCAAGTTGGTGGCGGATCATGGCTTGCTCGAGTTTGATACAGTCATCGTAGACATGAGCGGCATGCCGTCATCCATCTCGTTTCCCATTATTCACCTGCTTTTGAATGGCTCCGAAGACGCCGGCTTTAGGGGGAACCTCTTAGTGCTCGTATCGGAGGATGCTGAGACGGATAGGAGGATCGTTCGCAGCGAAATTGGTAGGCCGAGCGTGCTGAACGCGTTGACCCGGCTGCCAAGTTCGCGTCAACCCGTCATCTGGATACCAATACTGGGCGAGGGGGCTGGCGAGGAGCTGAGCAGAATCCGAGTTATGCTCGATCCGGAGGAGGTCTGTCCAGTCGTTCCGTTTCCGTCGACACGCGCTCGACGCGCCGACGACCTTATCGTTGAACACGGTGATCTTCTCTTCGAAGTTCTGCGATTCGAACCTCGGAATGTTCTGCACGCGTCTGAACTCAATCCTTTTGATGTATATCGCCAGATGGTTTCGCTCGCTCGCCGCTACCGAGCGGCGCTGAGCCCTCTGGGGAGTCCAACGATCGCGACGAGCGAACACGGCAGCAAGCTCATGAGTCTCGGGGTGTTGCTGGCCGCGCACGAAGAGGATCTCGTTGTGGCGCAGGTGGACACGACGAGCTATGACTTCGCGAGCCCGGACCTCGCGTCAGACCGACTCCCGGTGCTGTATGGCGCATGGTTGACCGGTTCGCCGTACGATGTCGGAACCCCGGGAGATGGTTGATACATGAGTACGTATGCAGCGAGTGTGTCTGGAATCCCGGCGGACGTACGGAAAGCCTCGGAACTGCCGAGTCATCAGGCCCTGGCCGCCTTCGCGGAAAAACTTTCGGGGAGATGTCTTGTTGCCGTCGGAAGCGGTGGGGCCTTGGCGCTTGCGGAGTTGGCCGCCTTTGCGCACCGTCAGTCCGTACGTCGCTCTGCCTGGGCGATGACGCCTCTCGGCTTTGCTCAGTCCGGTCCGATGCCGACGGGGACAGTGGTGCTTGTGTTCTCCGCACGCGCCAAGCACCCCGACACGGCGCTCGCCGTCTCGCGGGCGCGTCGCGAGGGATTGGATATTCTCCTCGTGACGGAGAGGGCACCTGAAGACCTGCCGGAGGCGTTGAAGGTCGGCAACCTTTCTGTTTTGACGGTTCCGCCAGGCGATACCGAAGACGGATTCTTGGCCACCGGTTCAGTCGTACGCATGGCTGTGGTCCTGTCGCGAGTTTACGGATATCCAGTCTCATCGCCGTCAATCGAGCCCTCGGTGCATATTCAGGAGAGGGTGATTGTCCTTCACGGTCTTGAAGGAGTGGCGGCTGCAGTCGACGTGGAAACTCGCCTCCATGAGCTCGGGTTGGCTGCGGTACAGCGGACAGATTTCCGAAACTTCGCACATGGTCGCCATGTTGGCTTCAGCCGCCACAGTGAGGCGACAACGATACTTGCATTGACCGGTGAGGACTCGCGCGAACTCTGTTTGCGTACGTTGGGGCGCATTCCAGGAAACGAGGGCGTGACTTTAGTGGAGAGCGCTGAGAGCGGCTTGAAGGCTGCGGTCGAGCTTCTTATCAAGGTCATGTCTGTTCCGATCCCCCTCGCAAATGCCGCCGGAATCGAGCCAAGTCGTCCGGAGGTGCCCTATTTTGGTCGGCAGTTGTACCACCTCCCTTACAAACGATCGCTCCCCGTGTTCTCGCTCGCGCCCGTCGAGCAAAAGCTGCGGGCTGCCGGTCTTACGGCAGAACAACGCGACTTACATCACTTCTTTTCTGAGGGGTATGATGCGTGGCGAAAGCAAGTTTGCCGCGCTGAGTTCGTGGGCCTGCTGCTTGATTATGACGGGACCTGCGTCGCAACGCGGAATAGGTGGGACCCTCCTGCAGATGAAATTCGCAGCTCTTTGATCGGGATGTTGCGCGCCGGTGTTCGTCTGGCTGTGGCTTCTGGCCGCGGTGACAGCTTGTTCTTTGGGCTTCGGGAATGGATTCCCAAAGATTTCTGGCCGCTCGTCGATCTCGGCCTGCATAACGGGTCGTGGCAGCAGAACCTGGCGGATGAGTTGATGGAACCCAGGTCTGTCGAATCGATCAGGGAAGCGGGTGGCGTGTTGACGCGCCTTGAGCATTTGGGCGTCGCCAAGGTGAAGGTTGGCGCGCATCAGATCTCGCTGAGCCCAAGCACGTTGTCACAGTCGATCACGGAGCTTCATCATCTTGCCGCCTCTCTACTGCCGGCGAGTTCTCGCGGTTCGCTAAGCTTGCGAACGAGCGCCCACAGCGTTGACGTCTTCCCCTCGACAGCAGGCAAAGTGATGACGCTCGACAGGGTGCAGACTCGCTACGGTCGCTACCTTTCCATAGGCGACCAAGGTGGTCCGGGAGGAAACGACTTCGACCTCCTGCACGCGTCGGTCGACTCCATCACGGTCGGCCAGACCTCTGCGGATCCGAGTCGTTGCTGGCCATTATTCGGAACCGATGTGCAGAACGAGGTTGCGCTCGGTCGGATACTGGGACGTCTGAGGCTACGGGCCGCAACTTTCAGATTCTCTCCCCCTACCGCGAAAGCAGAGCATGGTACATCGACGCCGCCTAGCGAGTAGTGGCTACACGACAGTCGACGCGCTGGTGAATGGGTCCGTCCGGGCGGCGCCCGGAGGTACGGCGGCTAACGTCGCGCGAGCGCTCGCTTCGCTCGGGTGGGAGGCGGACCTGGTTGGAAGAGTCGGTGACGACCCGGCAGGCAATCTCGTCGTCAATCGACTCCATCAAGCGGGGGTCCGGACGGACCACCTCCGGCGTGATTCGGACTGGCGTACGCCTGTTTTGGTACAGGAGGCCCACCGCGGGGATCATCGCTGGCGCTTTCGTTGCCCAGCTTGCGGAGAGAGATTTGCGACTCATCGTCCGCCGCCTGAGTCGGATGCAAATGATCTTTTGGGCGAACTCGACACGCCCGACGTGTTCTTCTTCGATCGTGCTAGTCGGTTCACATTACGGCTTGCGGAGGAATGGTCACGTCGCGGCAGCTTCGTCGTCTTTGAACCTTCCTCTCTCGGTTTGGTGAGCTTGTTCATGCGGGCAGTTAGGGCAGCGAATCTGATCAAGTTCAGTTCCCAGCGGTCCGGCTCATTTCTTTCCATACTGAATGGGGTCGAGTCCGCAGTTGTGGAGACGCAAGGCCGTTTCGGGTCGAGGCTTAGAACGCCGTCGTCGAGGAACTGGCACCACCTTCCCGCTCCCCCTCTTCGCCACTTCGTGGATTCGGCGGGTGCAGGAGATTGGACCACGGCGGGGTTGCTGGACCGGCTTCTGGGGGATAACGGGGGCGCTCTGGATCTTGAGAGCATGATTTCGGCCCTTCAGAACGGCCAGGTTCTGGGGTCTAGGGCCTGTTCTTGGGAGGGGGTTTTCCCCGATCCGCTGGACACGATCGCGACGGACTTCGAATCTTTTGGCTGCCCCCGCGTGCTTTCGGCGCGGTGATGAGGTGGCAGCTTTCTGGGGGAACCGGTCGAAGAACCAGTCCTCGGATCGACGTAGTTTCTGGAGCGACTAACCCTGCGGTCATAGTCAGCTGAGTGCTCGTCGTTTTCGCAAGTGGGTGCTTTTCGGTTGCGTGTACGCATCATGCCGACAACGATTCCACGCGGCCTGGCGCTGCGCTTCTAATCGACCCGCCGAAACCGCGGCCTCGCGTACCCGTCCCGCTCTACATCCCCCAGGAACATCTCCACCGGACGCACCCAGTACGAGTAGTCGTCGTAGAGCTTCCGGTACGAGACGAAGACCTCTTCGGTCTCCGAGTGCCGCGCGATTCCGAACACCTCGTACCGCTGGCCCTTGAAGTGCTCGTAGATGCCGGGTTCGATCTCCATACAGGCGTCTCCTATTCGTGGCGGTGAACCACGAAAGAGTCTGGCAGCCGGGCGAACCTTGGCACTGCCGCGGCCCCCTGTCGAGGCTCTCGGCGATCCCGCAGGGCCGCCCTACGTTGTCCCGCGTACCGCAGGGAGGACACGATCATGGTCGATCGCATCGAGCACATCTGGGGCACGCGCACACCGTTCGCGCGAGGGGAGCGGTGGCCGGTCCGCGTCGACCTGAAGCTCGCCGACGGCCTCACCGAGGACGACGTCGACCGCTGGGTGCAGTCCGCGTGCGTGCTGTGCAGCAACGGGTGCGGCACCGACATCGCGGTGAAGGACGGCCAGATGGTCGGCGTCCGCGGGCGCGCAGTCGACATCGTCAACCACGGGCGCCTCGGACCCAAGGGCCTGTTCGGCAGCTGGCAGGGAATGGCCAATGCCGACCGGCTGACCTGCCCGCTGATCCGCGAGAACGGCGAACTGGTCGAAACAGACTGGGACACCGCGATGTCGCGCATCGTCGAGCGCAGTCAGCAGCTCTTGCGCGAGAAAGGCCCGCTCAGCCTCGGCTTCTACACGTCGGGACAGCTGTTCCTCGAGGAGTATTACGCCCTCGGCATCATCGGTAAAGCCGGCCTCGGAACCCCGCACATGGACGGCAACACCCGGCTGTGTACGGCGACGGCCGCGGCATCCATGAAGGAAAGCTTCGGCTCCGACGGCCAGCCCGGCAGCTACGCCGACATCGACGAATGCGACGCCATCTTCCTCTTCGGCCACAACATGGCCGAGACGCAGACCGTGCTGTGGACGCGGGTACTCGACCGGCTCGCAGGGCCCAATCCGCCGCGCGTGGTGTGCGTCGACCCGCGTCTTACCGAGGTCGCGCGCGAGGCGGAGGTGCACCTCCCCGTGCGGCCGGGCACGAACCTCGCCCTGATGAACGGGCTCATCCGCGAGCTGCTCGCGAACGACTGGATCGACCACGACTACATCGCCGCCCACACGATCGGCTTCGACGAGCTGAAGGCCACGGTCGAGCCGTGGACGCCCGAGGCCGTCGCCGAGACGTGCGGGGTGGATGCCGCCGACGTCCGCGCCGCCGCCCGGATCTTCGCCGAGTCGCCGCGCGTCCTCTCGACGGTGCTGCAGGGGTTCTATCAAGCGTCGGATGCCACGGCATCCGCGTGCCAGGTCAACAACCTGCACCTGCTCACCGGACGGATCGGGCGGCCGGGGTGCGGCATCCTGCAGATGAACGGCCAGCCGACGGCGCAGAACGCGCGCGAAGCCGGCGCGGACGGCGACCTGCCGGGGTTCCGCAACTGGGAGAACCCCGAGCACGTCCGCCAGCTCGCCGAGCTGTGGGGCGTGCACGTCGACAAGATCCCGCACTGGTCGCCGCCGACGCACGCCATGCAGATTTTCCGCTACGTCGAGCAGGCCAGCATCGAATTCCTCTGGGTGCAGGCGACGAACCCCGCGGTGTCGATGCCGCAGTCCGAGCGAATCCGGCAGATCCTCGCGAAGCCCGAACTGTTCCTCGTCGTGCAAGACCTCTATCTCACCGAGACCGCGATGCTCGCCGACGTCGTGCTGCCCGCCGCCGACTGGGGCGAGAAGCAGGGCACGTTCACGAACGTCAACCGCACCGTGCACCTGTCGGAGAAGGCCGTCGAGCCGCCGGGCGAGGCGCGGAGCGACCTCGACATCTTCCTCGACTACGCGCGGCGCATGAACTTCCGCCGCGACGACGGCTCGCCGCTCCTCGACTGGACCGGACCCGAAGACGGCTTCCGCGCCTGGCAGGAGTGCACCCGCGGCCGACTCTGCGACTACACGGGCCTCAGCTACGAGAAGCTGCGCGGGGGAAGTGGCATCCCGTGGCCCTGTAATGACGAGCACCCCGACGGGACCGTCCGCCTGTACGGCGACGGCATCTTCCCCACCGACGTCGACCGCGCCGAGACTTTCGGCCACGACCTCCTCACCGGCGCGACGATCGGCCCCACGAACTACAGAGCCATGCGCGTCGACGGCCGCGCGATCCTCAAGGCCGCCGCGTACAACCCTCCGCACGAGACGCCGAGCGACGAATACCCCCTGCAGTACTCCACGGGCCGCACCGTCTATCAGTTCCACACCCGCACCAAGACCGGTCGCGCGCGGCAGCTGCAGAGGGCGGCTCCGTCGGCGTGGGTCGAGCTTTCGAGGACGGATGCCGAGGCGCGTGGCATCCACGAAGGCGACCTCGTGCGCGTCCGGTCGGCGCGCGGCGAGATCGTCGTTCCGGCGCGGATCGGCCAGGTGCGCGAGGGCTGCGTCTTCGCCCCGTTCCATTACGGGTACTGGGAGGACGGGCGCACCGGACCCGACGGGCACCCCACCGCGGCCAACGAGCTGACGATGACCGAGTGGGATCCGGTGTCGAAGCAGCCCATCTTCAAGGTGGCCGCGGTGCAGATCGAGAAGATCGCGGATGCCACCGCCCCCGCGCCCGCGCCGACCACCACGGCATCCCGTCCGGTCGATCCCTCGCGCGTTCCGGCCACGGTCGGTGGACCGGACGGTGAGGCGGAGGAATCCCTGCGACCGGTCGACCCGCCGCGCATCGCCACCCGGGAGGAAGCATGAACCTCGCGTCGTACATCGGCCTGCTGCACGCGGGGGAGGACGTGCTCGCCCGGTCGTTCCGCCAACTCGCCGAGGGGCACGGCGACGAGCCCGACGTCTACCACCTGTGCCACACGCTCGCCAAGCAGTGCGATGAGCACGGGCGGAGGCTGGGTCCGGTCGTCGAGCGGTACGGGGAGACTCCGGATGCCGAGCCCGAACGCTTCCACGCCGACGCGATGAGCGAGAGCCGGAGCGGGCCGCTCGGACTGCTGCGCGACCTGCAGGACCTCCACGCGCTCGTGGGTTTCGTCGACACGACGTGGACCGTGGTGAAGCAGGCCGCGCTCGCGCTGCGTGACGAGGAACTGCTCGCGATCATCGACGACTGCGAGCCGCAGACGAAGCTGCAGCAGGATTGGCTCTCGACCCGGCTGAAGCAGGCGGCACCGCAAGCGCTGCTGGTGGCGTCGTGAGGCTCGGTGCGCAGCTGCGGCAAGGTCGCGCGGGTGCGGCGGCGTACGCGGGTGTGCTGTCGCTCGTCGTGCTCGCGCTCACCGGCGCCGTGGGTCTGGCGCTGCATCAACCGTGGCTGTTCCCGAGCCTCGGACCGACCGTGATGCTGTTCTTCGAGTCGCCCGAGCAGCCCGCGTCGCGCCCGCGCAACGCGCTGATCGGGCACGCGGTGGGGCTGGGGGTCGGCGTCGCGTGTTTCTACGCCTTGGGTCTCAGCGGTCAGCCGCCCGCTCCCGTCGGAGGACTGACCCCGGGGTACCTCATGGCGGGGGCGCTTTCGGTGGCGGTGACAACCGTCGTGCTGACGCTGCTGAAGACCCCGCACCCTCCGGCCGGTGCGACCACGCTGATCGTGAGTCTTGGCATCCTGACCCAGCCCGTTCAGCTGCTCGCGATGGCGGGGGCGATCGTGCTGGTGACGCTCGCCGGGTGGGCGTTGAACGCGGGACTGCTCGGGCGTGAGGCGCGGCGGTTCTGACGGGGTCAGCAAGGATGGCGGAACCATTCGTACCCAGCTAGAGCTATCTGCCTACGTTTTGTCTCTTCAGCGCATCAGCTCTCGTGCACGACCGCGGTCAGCTCCGGCAGCAACTCCCGCGCGAGAAAACCTATGCCGACCCGCTCGGTGAGCCGGTCACCCGCGCGGGCGTGCGTCCATCCGCCCCAGACCGCGGCGCGTTCCGGCTCCATGCCGAGCGCGGCGAAGCCGGTGATCGCGCCCGACAGCACGTCGCCGCTGCCGGCGGTGCCGAGGCCCGAGCTGCCCGGCTCGGCTTGCCACGTGCGTCCGTCCGGGTGCGCCACCGTGCCGAAGCAGTGCACAACGGCCTCGTAGCGTTCGGCGATCTCCCGGATGTCGGCGGCGCGATCGTCGGTGAGGTCGCGTTCGAGAAGCAGCGCGGCCTCCTCCTCGTTGGCGTTGAGGATCAGCTCCGCGGGGAGGATGCCCCGATCGACCGACCCCAGGATGCCGAGCGCGAACGCATCCAGCACGAGCCGGTCGATGTCGGCCTCGGCGATGGCGTGCAAGGCCGCGCGGGTGGCATCCGGATCGTCGAATCCGGGGCCGAGGAGCACGGCATCCGAGGATTCCAGGGTGGCGCGCAGAGCGTCGTCCACGGAAGCGGAGCCGGTGGGGAGGGAGTGGATGCCGGCCTCGGGCATCGCGGATCCCAGGTAGGGCGCGATCTCGGCGGGGACGGCGAGGGCGGTGCGCCCGGCGCCGACGCGCAGCGTCGCTTCGGCGGAGAGCAGCACGGCGCCGGGGGAGCGCGGCGATCCGCCGACCACGACCACCTGCCCGCGGGACTTCTTCGACCCGGCCGGGTCGGGGCGACCCCACTCGCGCAGCAGCGCCAGCGTGACCTCTTCAGGCGTGGTGGACATCGTCGCCTCCCGAGTGCACGGTGATGTCGGCGCCCTCGGCCGCGAGGTGGTCGACGGACGAGAACGTCACGAGCTTCCAGCCGTCGTCGGTGCGCACGAGCTCGGTGACCGAGGCGTTGCGGACGGTGTGGCTGGCGCTGAACGCGAGCAGTTCGGCCTCGGTCATCCGTAGCAGCACGTACAGCACGAGCATGATCACGGCGTCGTGCGCGACGACCAGCACCGTGGCGGGTGACGCGTCGAGGCGCTCGCCGAGGAACGACCGGAGCCGCAGCGTGACATCCGCCCACGACTCTCCGCCCGGTGGCCGGTGGTAGAACTTGCCCAGGTGGCGCCGGCGGGCCGCTTCTTCCGGGTGCAGTTCCTGCACCCCGCGGGTGGTGAGGAGATCCAGGATGCCGAGCTCCCGGTCGCGCAGCCGCTCGTCGATGAGCGTGGGCACCGACGCCGGCCGGTCGCCGAGCGCGAGCGACAGCGTCTGCCGCGCGCGCCAGTAGGGCGACACCCAGTACTCGTCGACGGGGACGTCGAGCGCGTCGACCCACGCCCGCAGTGCCGTCGCCTGCTCCACGCCGACGGGGGAGAGCTCGACGTCGCTGTCGCGGGTGTCGAGCGCGATCACCGGCGATCCGCCGTGCTCGGCCCTCGAGGCCGCGACGTTGCCTTCGCTCTCGCCGTGTCGGATGAGCCAGAGTCGTTCCACTGCCATTGCGGCACGGTAGGTCGGTGAGCGCGGTGTGCGCGCGGGCGTTGACAGGCAACGGGGCATCGACCAAGGCGGGTGCCACTACCTCGGATCGCGGTGGCCTGCCAGGCTGGCGGAGCGAGGGGAGGAGCACTATGACGGCCAAGGTCGATTTCAAGAAGTCTCTCGACAGTTATCAGGCCAGGGTCGGCGAATTCAGGATCGTGGAGATTCCCGACCTGCGATATCTGATGATCGACGGGCACGGCGACCCCAACACCGCGCCGGCTTACACGCAGGCCCTGCAGGCGCTGTACCCCGTCGCGTACAAGCTGAAGTTCGCGAGCAAACGCGAACTCGGCCGCGACTACGTGGTGCCTCCGTTGGAGGGCCTGTGGTGGGCGGAAGATATGGATGCCTTCACCGTGGCGCGAGACAAGTCGCGGTGGGACTGGACGATGATGCTCCTGGTCCCCGACTGGATCGACGACGCGATGTTCCGTTCCGCCGTCGAGACCGTGCGCGCCGCAGGATCCGCCGCCCGGCTGGAAGAAGTGCGGATGGAGACCCTTGCCGAAGGACTGTGCGTGCAGACGCTGCACCTCGGTTCCTTCGACGATGAGGCAGACGTGCTGGACGAGCTGCACCACACGTTCATCCCCGGTCAGGGGCTCAGCCTGAGCGGGGAGCACCACGAGATCTACCTCAGCGACGCCCGCCGAACCTCTCCCGACAAGCTCCGCACCATCCTCCGGCAACCCGTCCGCAGGACTTCGGTGTAAGCCGGGCGGCATCCTGCCATCATCGAGCCATGGCCGACGACCTCGCCCCGACCGACCTCGCCCACCTCCGCCGCGCGATCGAGCTCTCGATCCTCGCGCGCGCCCACGGCAACCATCCGTTCGGTGCGGTGCTCGTCACCGCCGACGGCCGCGTGCTCGAGGCCGAGAACACCGTGCTGACCGACCGTGACGTGACGGCGCACGCGGAGACGAACCTCGTCCGCCTCGCCTGGAGAACCGTGGATGCCACCGACCTGGCGGCATCCACTCTCTACACATCGTGCGAACCGTGCGCGATGTGCGCGGGGGCGATGTTCTGGGCGGGCATCGGGCGCATGGTCTACGCCCTCTCGGGGCGCGGACTCATCGCGCTCGCCGAGTCGGAGGACGGCGGCCGTGAGCTCGACCTGCCGTCGCGCGAGGTGTTCGCGCACGGGGAGCCGGCGGTCGCCGTGTCGGGGCCGCACCTCGAGGACGAGGCCGCCGAGCCGCACCGGGGGTTCTGGGGATGATCGTCCGGGTATCGGAAGCGCACGTCCGGGAGGGCATGGAGGACGAGTTCCTCGCGGTGCTGCGCGGGCTCGTCGCCACGTTCCCCGGCCGGTATCGCGGGCTGCTCCGTCATGAGGTGCTCGTCGACCTGGCCGAGCCGAGTCGGGTGCAGTACGTCAGCGAATGGGCGGACGAGGCCGCGCTCATCTCCTACGCGGGCGAGGACTGGCGGACGCAGCCGGTGACGTTCCCCGACGAGGAGCGGTTCCTGCGGCGGCCGCTGGCGCTGCGGCACTTCCTATCGTCGATGCCGACGATCGAGCAGGACCCGGGGCTGCGCCGGTGACGGGGGAGCACGTCGTCGGCGACACCACGCGCGCCGTCCGATCTCGTCGTAACCGAGACCGGCAGTCGCGGGACTGGGTGTCGGCCCGCCTCTGGAGGGCGGTTTTCGCGTGGTCCCCGGTCATCGCCCTGGCCGGCTGCGCGGCCGGAGGGTGGCTGCTCATGCGGGTAATCCTCATCTCGACGGGGAAGCCCGAGTACACCTTCGAGCCGGACATCGTCGTCGCCGTTGTCGGCCTCCTCGCGTGGGCGGGCGCCACCCTTGTCCTCCTCAGCCCTCCGTCATCCGTGCTCGCGCGGTACTACGGACAGAAGAGCCTGATCGGAGTGGTGTGGTCGCTCGGGAGACGTTTTCGGATCTGGAACGTGCTGGCCGTTCCCCTCGGCGGACTCCTTCTCGGATTGCTGGCGGTGGTGCCCATCCACGTCTGGACGGAGGGGACGACCGATCTCTGGAATCGTCTGATCGTCACAGCACTATTCGCCTTCGCCTCCGCCTTCACGGCTCTCTTCCTTGTCCGACTCGGAATCTGCGGGGTGGAACTCACTCCGACGACGCTGATCGCCCGTGGGTACCTGCTCACGCGGAGGTACCCGCGAGCGACGGTCGAGAGCGCTGAGCCCAGCGAGCTCGGGATCCTCGCAGACTTCGGGCTGGCCCTGTTGATGAACAGCGGGGGCACGTTCTACACGGTCAAGATTCGATTGCAGAACGGACGAACCCGCCTTCTGTATGCATCGAACTCGTCGCTGGCGGACGTCGAACATGGCGCCCGGGTCGTCGATGCATGGCTGGCGGATGGCCCGCCACAGGCAGATCGATCGAAAGTCGTTTCCCTGCCGCGCTGAACGTTTTGAACGTTTTGGGCGAATTGGGCGATAATGGATGCCATGACACGCACGCCGATCTCATCTCGCCAGGCACAGGTGGTGGAGCCTCCTCACGATCTCCAAGAGATGCTGAAGCTGGCGAACTTCCTCGAGCAGAACTCGGCACCCGCCATGCTCCTCGGACCGGACGGGGAGCAGATTGCACTGCCGCTTCCGGCCTACGAGGCGTTGCGGCGAGTGGTCTCGGCCATGCAGCGAGGAGAGTCCGTCAGTCTCGAGCCCATCGATCGGCAGCTGACGACACAACAGGCGGCAACTCTGCTGGGCATCAGCCGAAACACTTTGGTGCGGCTCCTCGATGAGCACGAATTGCCTTTCGAGCGACTCGGGGAGTCGCGTCATCGGCGTCTTCGGCTCCATGACGTCCTCGCATACCGTGACCGAAAGCGAGACGAACGGCGCAGTCGTCTGGACGAGATGACCCGACAGGCGAACGACGATGGTCTCTACGAGGTGGAGGCGTCGAATTATTCCGACGCCCTGGCGCGTGCTCGCAAGGCCTGAGCGTGAGTCTGTTCGCGGCCTTCCTCGACGCCTGTGTCCTCGTTCCGATAGCCCCGTGTGACACCCTGCTGCGTTTCGCGGACTCGGGCGCCTTCTTGCCCTGCGCGGCGTGATATGCGAAGTGGTGCGGTAACTTGAATTGGTCATTGCCTGCAGGGAGGCATCGGGTGGAACGATTCGGGCAGCGTATTGGGCAGCGGCCGGTGCGGGTAGTTCTTCAGACGGACTCAATTGACGAGGAAACTAGGGTTGCAGTCTTCAATGTGATCCATCCGCTTATACAGGTTCTCTGGACACAGCTGCGCACTTCGTCTCAACCCGCCATGAAGCACGTCTGGGCAGAGGTGTTGCGCCGCCCGCTCGACGAATACTCGTGGGCTGGCTGCGAGTCAGCTATTAAGCGAACGGTGCTGCAGGGTGATTGGGTCGACATGTTCGAACTAGTGGAAGGCCTCGGGGTGGCCCTCGACCAGCAATTCCCTGATGAGTTCTCGAAACAGTTCCGGTCACGTATCAACGAGGTCCTGACGCGGAATCTCGTTGGCTATCGATTCGTCGGTGCCGTGCTCGTAAGAGTCGATGACGACCAGAGCGCGGCGGAGATTGGCGAGGCGATCACATCGGCCACCGACGCGGCAAGGTCACATCTCGAGCGCGCCACCGCGCTACTGTCCGACCGGCAGAACCCTCAGTACTCGAAGGTGGCGAGCGAGGCTGTCTTGGCAGTGGAGGCTACCGTGTATTCACTGACGGGAAAGAAAACCCTCGGCGATGGTGTCAAGGAACTGGGTGCTAGGGGGCTCCCAGTGCATCCCGCCATTCTGAAGGCTTGGAGCGCCATGTACGGCTACACGAGCCAAGCGGGTGGTATCCGTCACGCCAACATCGGGGGCGAGGAGGTTGACGCCGCACTGGCTGTCTACTTGCTCGTCACGTGCTCGGCCTTCGTGAATCTGCTTACGAAAGTGGCCGCGGCTGCGCCTGCAAATTGAACTAAACGAAGCCCCGGTTGCCGCTGCGCGGGCCGGGGATTTGTCGTGGGCGGAGTTCTCCACCATCTGGCTTTCATCCTGTCCTTCTTGACGCTTTCGCATCTTTCCTGGAGCGGTATCGCGGGTTCCTCAGCCGACGTGCTCGTCGACCTGGCCGAGCCGAGTCGGGTGCAGTACGTCAGCGAATGGGCGGACGAGGCCGCGCTCATCTCCTACGCGGGCGAGGACTGGCGGACGCAACCGGTGACGTTCCCCGACGAGGAGCGGTTCCTGCGGAGGCCGCTGGCGCTGCGGCACTTTCTGTCCGACGCGGAGGCTGGAACGCCGACTACTCGGTGACGGCGTCGAGGACGGCGGCGACGGCCTCGATCTCGACGAGCTGGTTCTCGTAACCGAGGACGGTCACGCCGAGCAGGGTGCTCGGAGCGTCGTGCTCCCCGAAGGCATCCCGAACCACGCGCCACGCCGCCAGGAGATCTTCCCGTTGCGATGACGCGACGAGCACCCGGGTGCTGAGGACATCCGTCAGCTCGGCGCCTGCCTCCGCGAGCGCGATCGCCAGGTTCTCCACGCACTTCGCCGCTTGCGCCGCGAAGTCGCCCATGCCCACCACGGATCCCTCGAGATCGAGCGGACACGACCCCGCGAGGAACACGAGTCGCGCGTCGGCCGGGGCAGTTGCTGCGTAGGCGTACTCGGCGCGATCGGTCAGCGAAGCGGAGCGAACGAGGGTCACGGCTCGGGGCCTCGACGAGCTCACGCGTTCTCGACCCAGCCGCGGGCCCGCGCGAAGCTGGCGCGGGCCTCGGCGCGCAGCTCGGCGCTCCGGGCGCCGACCGCCGATCCCACGGCATCCCGCCGCTCGATCAGGTCGACGAGACCATCGGCCAGCGCGGCTGCCTCGAACGGCTCGTTGATGTCGATCGTGCGGTCCTCGAGGCCGAGCGTCTTGGCGAGTTCGCGCACCTTCACGTCGTACGCGAGCACGAACGAGGGCACCCCGAGGATGGATGCCATCACGATCGCGTGCAGCCGCTCGCTGACCAGCAGGTCGCTGTCGCGGATGAGGCGGGCGGCATCCACGTGCGTCCGGGGTTCGTGGCGGACGAAGGGGACGGATGCCAAGCGCCCGGCGAGGGCGTCGAGCACCTCGACGTCGTCGTGGTCCTTGAAACCGATCTGCATCGGAAGCGAATGCACCTCGATCGGATGCCGGGCGTGGACGGACTCGAGGGCGGCGGCGAGCCGGTTGAGGAACGGCTCCCAGGCATCCGGGTTCTCGATGTCGAAGTTGAGGTTGAGGGCCACGCGGAGCGGACCGCCCGGGCGGGTTGCGGGGGAATCGTCGGCCGGCCGGAGCAGGAACTCCTCGTCGGTGGAGAACACGGCATCCGGGACGAGGGTCGCGTCGATGCCGATCTCGCGGCACGTGTCGAACGACTTCTGATCACGCACGGTGATCAGGTCGACCTGCGACAGGATCCGGCGCGCCAGCCACAGCCCGGTCGGCGTCCGCAGCGGACCGACGCCGATATTGAGCATCGCAACGGGCTTCCGGGCGATGCGCCGCGCGAACGTCACGACCCCGAGGATCATCGCGAGCGTCGAGTAGGGGTTCCGGCCCGTCGAGGCGTAGAGCTCCTTGATGATCGAGCCGCCGCCGAAGACGAGCAGGTCGGCACCCCGCAGCGCCCGCAGCAGCCGCAGGCGGTCCGCGCCGGTGTCGATCACCTCGACGTCGAACCGCGGGCGCAACTGCGCCCGGGTGAAGGCCGGATCGTAGCTATTGACGAGGTAGCGGTGCTGCGCGCCGAGCTGCGTGAGGAACGTCTCGAGCAGCAGCTCGTCGCCGATGTTGTACTGCCCGTGCGTGCCGAGGAAGACGATGCGGCGGGACGGTGCGGTCATGATCGCGGCTCCTGGGGTGGCGGGTCGGTGGTGTCGTCGTCGGGATCGTCGTCGTCGCGATCCTCGTCCTCGTCGTCGTCGTGGTGCAAGCGTGCGCGCCAGCGTACGAGCACGAGGCTCGCGCCGATGAGCGCGACGGTGAGTCCGACGCCGACCCAGCTCGACCCGACGACGCCTCCGTTGGGAGGTTCGAGGTCGGTGACGTCGGCCGCGGCGAGGTTGAGCAGCTCGTCCTGCGTGAGGTTGGCGTGCTCGGGGTTGGCGGCGGGATCGACGTAGCCGTCCTTGCCGCCGGCGCTCTCGGTGCGCTCCGAGCAGTCGAGGGCGTTCGGATCGGTGATCCGCTCGACATTCGACGGGAGCGTCAGCGACCGGTAGGTCTCCTCGGGCACGAGCATGAGGCCCTCGAAGAGCATGGGATTCGTGTCGGTCTTGTCGATCGCGAAGGTGTGTTTCCCGGCCTCGGCATCCACGACTCCGAGGTCTTGGAAACTGAACCCCGAATTGACCGGGACGAGCGTGTCGGGGATCTGCTGCTCGAGATCGGCGACCGACATGCCGGACGTGTCTGTGGCCACGCGGCCGGGTTTGTACACGTCGTCGACCGGGAACAGCTTGACGTTCTGCGGCGGGGAGCGCAGCTCGAACGACTCGTCGTACGACAGCGTCGACGAGGAGATGTGCAGCGTGTTCGCGGTGTTCGCCGACCGCATCAGCAGGTGGTACTTCCCGGGCTCTTTCACCGTGACCGGAACGCTGATCTCGGTCGCGCGCGGAAGACCGATGAACGATCCGCGCAGCGTGCCGAAGACCCCCGGCGTGATCATTCCCGTGCGGTTCCATTTGGTGTTCGAGAACAGCAGGAACGAGCGGAACATCGGCGACAGGTAGTAGTTGGATGCCACGACGTCGGGGTTGAACGCGAACATCCGGGTGTCCGGACCCGCGACGGCCTCCGGATGGTCCAGCAGCCACAGGTCGAGCGCCGAGGTGGTCTCGTCGTCGCTGAGCAGATGGATCGTGGACCCCTCAGGAACCTCGGACGGGTCGTAGTACGGCGTGTACTGGAAGGTGTAACAGCGGCTGAGGTTGCGGCGATTGAAGACGAGGTTGAGGTAGGTCTGCCAGCTGGAATCGACCAGGATCGTCTCGCGGTCCGCGTGCGGCTGGTCGGTGATCTCGTAGAGCGCGTAGCTGTCGTTCTGGAATCGGAGTTCGACGTCGCCCTTCAGCCGCTGGAGCCCGGGCTCGACGTAGCTCTCGACGTTCGGGAGGTATTCGGCGCCGACGCCGTTGTTCGAGTGGATCTTGCGATTCACGACGATGTACTTGATCTGGATGTCGCGGGCGACGTTGATCCACCAGTCCTGCTGGTAATACAGGCCGCGGAGGATCAGGAAGAAGTCGAACTTGTTCTTCACGTCCCCGGTGAGGCCGTAGTAGTAGCTCGGTTTGTCGAGGTAGTAGATGAAGAACTTGTCGATGAACTTGTGGTCGACGCCGTTGGCATCCTGAACGAGCTTCGCGGTCTCGGTGGGCGGGAGGACGACCGTCTTCCCCTCGGGGAGTGCGTTCAATTCCTGCTTGAGTTCTTGCAGGTCGTGCAGGGGGAAGGGCGCGAGGAAGCCCGCCATGTTCCCTGACCCGAACACCGACCGGTACGGATTGTTCGACCAGAACGGGGTGAAGAACACCGCCCCGATGCACGCGGTCGCGAGCAGCGAGATGAGCAGTTCGCTGCGGGCGCGGACCCGCACGGGATCCTTTGGTCTCGCCGACGGGGGAGCCTGTCTCCGCCGGGCAGCCCGACCCCGGCGCGGGGCGAGCCACCGTCCGCTCACGACGTCGATGAACAGCGCGAGCGTCAGCGACATGACCAGCGGCGCGAGCATGAAGAGGATGAGCTGGAACCGGTGCGGGAAGCGCAGGATCTGCACGACCGTGCCGGCGGCGGTCACGACGAGGTTGCCGATCGCCGAGTGGCTCTCGTTGGCCGTGATCGCCAGGGCCGCCAGCGTGCGGTGGAACGTGGGGAACCACAGCGGCTCGCCATAGCCGATCGTCGCCCACAGCGCGAAGACGATCGCGACGATGAGCACGCCGAGCAACTGCCGGTGCGGGCGGGAGCGGAAGAGTCGCCGGCGCACCCAAGGGACCGCGAGCGGCACGAACAGCAGCAGCGTGTAGACCGCGTCGGGATACCGGGGGACCTTCGCGAGGTAGTCGCCGAAGAGGATCTTGTCGGTGATCCCGGCGAGGTCCCAGGAGAGTTCGTGCAACCACGAGACCGAGGCATCCTGAATGAAGTAGAAATCGCCCGGAACCGTGTCGCTGAGGTTCGACACTCCCGCGAGCGCGACGTACTTCACGAACAGCGCGTAGGGGATGAGGGTGATCAGGCCGTAGATGAAGATCGCCCAGACGATGCGCCCGGTCGTCGTGAGGGACCAGCGGCCGAACCACGCGCGGAGGCGTTTCCACCGTCCGCCGTGGAGGACCAGGGTGCGCACGCGTCCGGGCAGCCGATGCAGGCGGCGGGGGCCGCCCGTGCGGATCCACTTGCCGATCTCGCCCACGAGGAGCGTCACGATGGTGATCGCGAAGAAGAGGCTGAACAGCACCAGGTAGTGGATGGCGGGGTTGAACAGCGTGGCGAGCGCCGCGATCACCATCCACCGCTTCCACTTGCGGCCCGCGAAGAGCAGCGCGTAGAGCATCCACAGCGACGAGATCGTCATGAGGACGAGGCCGAGCACCAGCGTGTAGAAGTGCGTGATCTTGGCGTAGACCATGATCAGGTAGATCAGCGAGACGGGGAAGAACGTCGCGAGGTAGATCGCCTGCGAGGACAGCGACGTGAAGACCTTGTCCATGAATCGCGCGACCGTCAGGTACGCCACCCAGAACAGTGCCGGGATGACGATGAGGATCGCGAACGGCAGGACGGTGTAGTACCGGAGCCAGGTGGTGAGGAACGCGTAGCGGACCCGGAACTCGTACCCGTTGACGAGTTCGTTGAACTGCCCGGCGGCCTGGTCGAGCAGCTGGCTGTGCCAGTTGAAGAACGGGACGAGCTCGTCGCCCGCGATGACCGCGTCGCCGCGGAGCACCGACGGGATGGCGAACAGCACGTCGCGGAAGATCACGAGGGAGCCGACGAAGTACACCGCCCCGACGACGAGGGCGATGGTCCGCGTCGACAGGCTCCGCGCGCGTTCGGGGCGCGGGTGCTCCGCGTGCGCGTCGTCGGGCAGCGGGTGATCCGTCTCGGGGGAGGAAACGGATGCCGCGCGCTCAGCGCGACGAAAGGGCACGAAGCTCCCTCTCGGCGTCGTCGACGACGAGCGCCGCGGCGTCCCGGACCGCGGCGAGGCGACGCGGATCGAGCGCCTGCTCGTCGGAGCCCCGCTCGATCCGCGCGCACGCCTCCGCGAGCGTCGTGGCGCCCAGGGCGAGGCTCGCCCCGCGCAGGCGGTGGGCGAGCGCCCGCGCCTCGTCGGCCGACCCGCGGTGCACCGCGTCGGAGATCGCGGCCAGGTCGTCGGAGTTCCGATCCACGAAGGTGCGCAGCACGTCGGCCTTCACCTCCGGGCCCAGGTCGTTGAGCAGCGTGAAGCGGTGCGGGGTCGCGGCGGCCGGTTCGGCATCCCGTGCCGGGGTGTTCAGCTCCGCCGTCTCGAACGCGAAGCGCAGGTCCTTCATCGTGAAGGGCTTCGTGACGTAGCCGTTCATGCCCGCCCGGAGGCAGTCGTCGCGGTCCTGCTCCGTCGCGCCCGCCGTCAGAGCGATGATGTACGGCTGCCGGATCGCGTCGCCGGCGGCGCGGATCGCCCGGGTGGCCTCCAACCCGTCCATCACGGGCATGTGGATGTCCATCAGGACGATGTCATAGGCCTCCCGAGCCACCGCGTCGACGGCATCCGCGCCCGTGCCGACGACGGCCGAGCGGTGCCCGAGCCGGCTCAGGATCTGCGTCGACAGGAGCTGCAGAGTCGGGTTGTCCTCGGCGACCAGCACGTTCAGCGCGCCGACACCCGGGAGACCGACGGATGCCGTGACGACCGCCGCGGAGTCGCGCTGGGGTGCGGGAGGCTCGGTCTCGCCGGTCGGACGGGGCGCCGAGGGGTCGCGGCCGATCCGGACCACGGCACGCGGGGAATCCGCCGGCGGGGCCGTGGCGGCCAGGGCGATCTCGAACGAGAACGTGCTGCCTCGCCCCACCTCGCTCTCGACGTGCATCCGGCCGCCCATCATGCGCACGAGCGCGTCGCAGATCGACAGCCCCAGCCCGGTGCCGCCATGGGTGCGGGTTGTGGACTCGTCCGCCTGGGTGAACGGCTCGAAGATCCGCTGCAGAGCTTCGGACGGGATGCCGATTCCCGTGTCGGTCACCGCGAAGTGCACGGCATCCGGTCCGGCGCCGCGAGTCACGCGGACCCGCACCTCGCCCGCGGCGGTGAACTTCACGGCGTTGCCGAGCAGGTTGACGAGCACCTGCCGCAGCCGCGTCGCGTCCCCCATCACGTACGTGGGGACGGCGGCCTCGTAGTCGGCGGCGACCGTGAGTCCCTTGCTCTCCGCGGCGAACGACAGCACCGTCACCGTCGAAGACACCAGGCGGCGGAGGTCGAACGGCGCGGCGACCAGGTCGATCGCGCCCGCCTCGATCTTCGAGAAGTCGAGGATGTCGGTGACGACGTCCAGCAGCAGGGAGCCGCTCGCGGCCGCGCGGTCCGCGTAGTCGCGCTGCACGGGGTCGAGGTCGGTGCTGGCGAGGAGTTCGTTCATCCCGAGGATCGCGTTCAGCGGCGTCCGCATCTCGTGACTCATCGTCGCGAGGAACGTGCTCTTCGCCGACGTCGCCGCCAGCGCGGCATCCCGGGCGCGTTCCAGGCTCACGCTCAGCTCCCGCTCGCGGCGCCGTAGACGCTCGGCCTCGAGGACCGAGGCGAGGAGCCGCGCGATGCCCGCGGCCAGGGTGGCGAACGCCAGGAACTCGATGATCCCGCCGCCGTCGTCCAACTCGTTGAACACCAGGATGACCAGGGCGCCGGTCGTGAAGATCGCGGGCACGTACACGACGACGCGGAGGCTGCCGCTCGTGCCCGGTCGTCGGGTCGGAGCGCACCACGAGACGAGGGCCAGTAGCAGCGCGGCCGCGGGCCAGAGGGCGTCGATCGGCGAGGGAGGGATGGGCTGCCCCACCGCGAGCGCGGGACCGATGGCGAGACCGCCGATGAAGAGCAGGAGTGCGGCCGCGAGGCTCAGCCACCAGCTCGCCGACGGTCGCCGGTTGAGCGCCGAGAGCAGCGCGACGAGGACGCTCACGTAGAGCAGCGACGGGATGAGGTACGCCAGGCTCAAGAGCGTCGCCTGCTCCTCCACGCCGGTGAGCGCGGTGAGGAAGAACGCGACGCACAGCAGGCCCAGGGTGCTGATCAGCGCGTCCAACCACGTCGAGAGGGACAGGCGCGCGAACCGATCGCGGACCAGGATGCCGAGGCATCCGAGGAGCGCGAGGAAGAACAGCAGGTTGAACGCGGGGACGAGCCACCGGAGGGTGCCCCCGGGCAGTCCCGCGGTCGACTCGACGGCGTTGGCTAGCACGAGGATGCCGAGCGCGACCGCCATGACGCTCCACGCCGCGCGCTCCCGCGGCACGCGGACGACGCGCGCGATCACCAGGCCGCACGCGGTCGACTCGACGAGCAGACGCGCCGCGATGAACCACGCGAGCGCGGGTCCCTCGTCCGGAAGCACCCAGAGCGACGCGGCGTAGGCCGCCGTGACGACCAGCGCGAGGGCGAACGCGGTCCACAGCGGAGTGCCCTGTCCTGGCTCCAGACCGAGGAGGTTTCGTCGCGTCATCGTGGCATCCTGCCTGCCGCGCCGAACTTCCCAGCGGGCGCGATGGCACCACGTTGCAGGAGCGCTCTCAAGATGTCAACAAAATCGCTTGGCGGGGTGATCGCGAAGGTGACAACGACGCCCGCCATACGAGTACTGTCATCCTCACGCGGTGGGGGGAAGCCATGGTGCCGAAGCAGGGAGCAGGGTCGCTCGATACGGCTGTGCGCCTGCGCATCGGCGTCGTCACGGCGTTCCCGCCCGGCCGGAACAGCCTCAACGAATACGGCTATCACCTGGTCCGGCACCTCAGTCGACTCGAAGAGGTCAGCGACGTCGTCGTCTATAGGGACGAGACGGATGCCGGCGAGCCGGCGCCCCTCGACCGCGTGGAGTTCGAACCGAGCTGGACGTTCAACGATGTGCGAACGGTTCCGCGTGTCGCCCGGGCCATCGCCCGCACCCGACCGGACGCCGTGATCCTCAACCTGCAGTTCGCCACGTTCGGCGACAAGCGGGTGCCGGGCGCGCTCGGGCTGCTCCTCCCCGCGCTGCTGCGGGCCCGGGGCGTGCCGACGCTCGTGATCCTCCACAATCTGGCCGATAACGTCGACATGCAGGACGCGGGCTTCGCCGGATCGGCCTTCACCGCGCGGCTGATGACGCTCGCGGGCCGGATTCTCACCCGTGCGCTCCTGCGCGCCGACATCGTCGCGCTCACCATCCCGCGGTACGTCGAGTTCCTCCGCGACAGCTACGGCGCGACGAACGCGCTGCTCGCCCCGCACGGCAGCTTCGAGGAGATCGCCAAGCCGTCCTTCGGCGTTCCGCCGGGGCGTCGGACCATCATGGCGTTCGGCAAGTGGGGGACGTACAAGACGGTCGATCTGCTGGTCGAGGCCTACCGCCTCCTGCTCGCCCGCGGATACGACGACCTGCGGCTCGTGCTCGCCGGCACCGACAGCCCGAACTCGCCGGGGTACATGGCCGAGGCCGCGGAGCGGTACGCCGATGTCCCGCACCTCGAGATGCCGGGCTACATCGCGGAGGAGGAGGTCGCACCGCTCTTCCTCTCGGCATCCGTCGTCGCCTTCCCGTACACGTCCACGACGGGAAGCTCCGGCGTGCTGCACCAAGCGGGGGAGTACGGGCGCGCCGCCGTCCTGCCGCGCATCGGCGACCTCGTCGACGTGATCGAGGAGGAGGGGTTCCAGGGCGTGTACTTCGAGCCCGGCGATGCGGAGAGCCTCGCCGACGCGCTCGCGCTGGTCCTCGACGACCCCGAACGCCGCGAGGAGCTCGGCCGCCGCAACTTCGCCGCCGCGAGCGGCGTCCCGATGGCCGAGGTCGTGCAGTGGCACATCGCCCACATCGACCGGTTGCGGACGCGGAGGCGGACGTGACCGAGGAGCGGCGCGCGCCGGCCGCCGGCGCCGGTCGACTCGTCGCCGGCGGGTCGATGCTCGCCGGCGCGATGCTCGTGGCCAACGCGGGCAACTACGCCCTCAACCTCTTCCTCGGCCGGGTCCTCACCCCGGCGGAGTTCTCCGACGCCAACCTCATGGTGACGCTGCTGTTCACCCTGACCTCCGTCGCCCTGGCCCTCCAGATGGTCGCCGCCCGCTTCGTCGCGCGCGCCGATGCGTCCGGGTACCCCGGCGACGCGGATGCGCTCGTGCGCCGGCTGCGGCGGCTCGCCATCTGGTCGGGTGTCGTCGCGGCGGTGGCGCTCGCCGCCGGGTCGCCGCTGTGGTCGGAGCTGTTCCGCACGGCGTCGCCGTGGCCGTTCGTCGTGCTCGCCGTCGGCGTGCCGTTCTGGCTCGTCCAGGCGGTCGGCCGCGGCACGCTGCAGGCGCGGCTCGCCTTCCCCGCCCTGGCGTTGTCGTTCCTCATCGAGATGGTCACGCGCGTGGGGCTCGGGATCGCCCTGGTGTGGGCGGGATTCGGCGTCATCGGCGCGACGGTTGCGCTGAGCGTGTCGTTCGTCGTGACGTGCGCGGTCGTGAGCGCCGTGGCGCGCGCGAGCAACGGCCCGGTGAGCGGCGCCATCGACCCGCGCGAGGTGCGGGCCTACGCCGGAATGGTCTCGATCCTGCTGGTCGGGCAGATCATCGCGAACAACAGCGACATCCTCGTGTCGAAGGCGGTCTTCCCGCCGGCCGACGCCGGTGTGTACGCCGCGGTGGCCCTCGTCGGTCGTGCCGTGTTCTTCCTCGCGTGGTCGGTCGCCACGGTGGTCTTCCCCGTCGCGGTCCGTCGCCACGCCGCGGGCGAGGATGCCTCCAACGTGCTGCGGAACGGCATCGTCATCGTCACCGCCATCGGTCTCGTCTGCGCCGTCGGCGGGTTCTTCTGGGGCGGACCCGTGCTCGGCGTGGTCCTGGGGCCCGCGTACGCGGGACTGTCCGTGCCGATCGCGGCCTACGCGCTGACCACGACGCTCTTCGCGATCGGCAACCTCGTGGCCAGCTACCACCTGTCCCGGTCGCGGACCCGGCCGTCGTGGATCCTCCTCGGGGCGGCGGTGCTGCAGGTGATCCTCCTCCTCGTGTGGCACGGGGACATGGCATCCCTCATCGCCGCGCAGGGAGTCGCGATGTCGGTGCTGCTGGTCGTCCTGGCCGGGAACGCGCTGGTGTCTGCGGCGGGCGGGCGGCGGATCGTCGCGGAAGGGGGAAGCGCGTGAGCGAACCGACATCGGCCTACCGGGCCTACAAGAAGTGGGTCCTGGAGCCGTTGACCGAGGACCCCGCCGTGACGGTGGTGATCCCGGCGTACAACGAGGAGTGGCGGATCCTCCCCACGATCGGCGCGATCGCGACCCACATGAGTGCGCGCGGCGAGCCGTGGGAGCTCATCGTCTCGGACGACGGATCGACGGATGCCACCGCGAGCCTCGTACGCGACCTCCGCTTCGCGAACCTGCGTCTGCTGACCGCCCCGCGCAACGCGGGGAAAGGGGACGCCGTCCGTCGGGGCATGCTGGCCGCGCGCGGACGACTCGTGCTGTTCGCCGACGCCGACCAGTCCACCCCGATCGAGCAGTTCGACCGCCTGGCGGCCCGGGTCGACGACGGATTCGACGTCGTCGTCGGCTCCCGCGCCGTCGCCGGGGCGGCGGTGAGCAACAAGAGCCTCGCGCGCCGGGTGCTGAGCGGCGGACTGCACATCCTGGTGTCGCGCGTGTTCGGCATCGACGTCGCCGACACCCAGTGCGGGTTCAAGCTGTTCACGGCGCCCGCGGCCGAACGCCTCTTCTCCACCCAGGTCGTCGACGGCTTCTCGTTCGACCTCGAGGTCCTCTACCTCGCGCACAAGCTCGGCTACCGTGTGACCGAAGAGCCGGTCGACTGGTACGACGCCCCCGGATCGACGGGGATGCCAGAA
>NZ_BADA01000546.1 GCF_000333395.1 Microbacterium sp. B19 | reverse complement strand
ACCCCCTCTCCTGCGTTCAGGTCATGGTCCACCGGGGCGCGCGCTTCTCGGCGAAGGCCCGCGGACCCTCGCGCATGTCGTCCGTCTGGGCGATCGCGCGGGTGTACATGTCGGAGAGCTGCCACTGCGCGTCCACCGGGAGGTCGCGTCCACCGCGAACGATGCGCTTGATGAACTGCACCGCCAGAGGCGCGCACGCGAGGATCTCCTCCGCGATCGCCGTCGCACGGTCGAACAATGCCTCTCGATCGGGCAGCAGCTCCTGCACCAGGCCGATCTGGTGCGCTCGCTCGGCCGTGATCGGTGTGCCGGTGAGTTGCATCCGGAGTGCCTCGCCGAGCGGGATCATGCGCGACAGGTTGATCAACCCCGGGCCGGCGAGCAGGCTCCGGCGCGGCTCGGGCAGGCCGAAACTGGACGACGTCGTGGCGAGGCGGATGTCGCTGTACAACGCGAGTTCGAACCCGCCCGCCAGGCAGTAGCCGTCGATCGCGGCGATCACGGGCTTGGGCGTGCGGTCGATGCCGATGAAGCCCGGGATGTCCCGCCGCACGGCCGTCTCCGGGTCGGGTGTCCACGGGCTCGTGGTCGTGTCCGCCGTTGCCGCGGTCTGCGACATCTCCTTCAGGTCCGCCCCCGCCGAGAAGGCGCGCCCTCCCGCGCCGGTCAGGATGGCGACCAGAGCGTCGCCGTCCCGGGTGAACTCGCCCATCGCCTCGTCGAGTTCGTGCCGCAGGCGCACACTCAGCGCGTTCATGGCCTCCGGTCGGTCGAGGGTGATCGTGACGACGCGCCTCGATTTCTCGTAGCGGAGTATGTCGGAACCGGGCATGGGAGCCTCCTATATCGTCGTTGATACCGAAAGCACAACCATATCTATCTACGCTGGTTCGCGCACCCGCATGAGGCCCTCCTGAACGCTCGACGCCACGAGCGTGCCGTCGAGCGTGTAGAAGTGTCCGTACGCGAGGCCACGACTGCCCGAGGTGCGCGGGCTCTCCTGGATGTACAGCAGCCAGTCGTCCACGCGGGCGGGGACGTGCCACCACAGCGCGTGGTCCAGGCTCGTCGCCATCACGCCGTCGCCGAGGAGGTCGTGCCGCAGGAGTGCGGGGAGGAAGAGCTCGAAGTCGCTCAGATAGGCGAGCGCGGCGGCGTGGAAGAGTGGATCGTCCGAGGTCGGGGAGGTGGCGCGCAGCCAGACGCCGCGGCGCGCCGTGTCCGGATCGGAGAGCAGGTCGGCAGGGATGCGGCGGATGTCGAACGAGGACTCCAGCCCGGATCGATACGTGCTCCCGTGCGCGGGATCCAGGCTCTCGGGCGCCGGGATTCGCGGGGGAGCGTCACGCTGATGCGAGGCGCCGGTCTCGGGGGCGTGGAACGAGACGCTCGCGTGCAGAATCGGGTCGTCCGTGCTCTGGAATGCCTCGACCCGCCTGTTCGCGAAGGAGCGGCCGTCCCGCACGTCCTCGACGACGTAGTCCACGGAGCGATCGAAGCGTCCCGGTGTCAGGAAATAGGCGTGCATCGAGTGCGGCTGCTTGTTCGACACCGTTCGTCCGGCAGCCGCGACGGCCTGCCCGAGGAGCTGGCCGCCGTACAGCCACCCGGCGTCGCGCCCCTGGGAAACGCCCGAGGTGCGGAACGGATCCGCCGAGGGCGAGAGCGCGAGCAACGTCTCGATATCGACATTGTTACCGTTCATGTTTCAGTATGCTAGCAGGGGCCTCCCCGGAGCGCCGGGTGCCCGCGGGTGGCGAGGAGGCGACGTGGACGTTCTCAGTGCGCAGGAGTATTCGGCCTACCGGGCCGGAGTCGTGCCGCAGCCGGAGGAATTCGCGGCGGCGTTGTGGTCCGTCCCGGTGCCCATGCCGTTTGGATCCCTGCGGTATTCGCTCAGCGTCGTGCATCTGGGGGGACGGGATGCGGTCACGATCGTCGACCCCGGGTGGGCGAGCGACGGGGCGCTGGAACGGTGGGATGCGTTCCTGCGCGGTCAGGGGCTCTCGCTCTCGGATGTTCGATCGGTCGTGGTGACGCACGGTCACCCCGACCACGCCGGTCTTGCCGTCGACCTGCGGGATGCGGTGGGCGCGCAACTGGCGTGGAGCCGGCGCGAACAGGAATCGATGGTCGCGCCGCAGCGCGGTTTCGCCGAGCGTGCGCGCGGCTGGGGGCTTCCGCGAGCCGAGCTGAACGCCGTGCTCACGTCCATGTCCCGGGCACCCGAACCGGGCGTTCCGGCCCGGGCGGACCGCGTGCTTGAGGACGGCGATCTCGTCGCCGTCGGTCCGTACGAGTTCCGTGCGCTGGCGACGCCCGGGCACACGCCGGGACACCTGTGCTTCGTGGAGCCGAGTCATCGACTCCTGCTCTCGGGGGATCACATTCTCCCCACGGTGTTCCCGGGCATCGGTCTTGCTCCCGATCCCGGAGAGGACCCCGTGCAGGATTTCCTCGTCTCGCTGGATGCCATGAGCGAGTACGACACGTTCGACGTCGTCCCCGGTCACGGCTATCGGTTCCGCGGATTGCGCGAGCGCCGGCTGCAGACCGCCCGTCACGTTCGCCGCAGGGCGAGAGAGGTCGCGGACGTGCTGCGGCGTGAGGGTGCCCTCACCGCGTGGGGGCTGGCGCCGCGACTCACCTGGTCGGCGGGGTGGGAGAACCTCCGCGTGAGTGCGAACCTTCCGTCTGCCCTGATGCAGATCGAGTTATACGTCCGACACGCCGCCAGAACGGGGGAGTAGGTCCTAAGAACCAAAGTCGGGATTGCGTACCGAATCAAGTACGGTAAAGTGAACCATCGTCTCACCCGACGCCGCTCCAGACCCGGTCAGCCCCAGCGGCTGAGCGACAACCTCGTTCCTTGGTCCCGCACATCGATGTGCGAAATAGAAGGTGGAAGATGGCAATGACGCCTCCCCTCGTAACCGACCTCGTATCCCGGCGAACTGCGACGCGCATCGCATTCGCGGGCTTCTTCGGCACGGTCATCGAGTATTTCGAGTTCCTCTCCTACGGCTATCTGGCCGTGATCATCGCGCCGCTGTTCTTCCCCGCGGAGAACAAGTCGCTCAGCATCCTGTCCGCGTTCCTGGTCTTCGCCACGGGCTATTTCGTCCGACCGCTCGGCGGCCTCTTCTTCGGGCGTCTCGGCGATAAGCGCGGTCGCCGGACCGCGCTGATGGTGACCGTCCTGGTGATGGGTCTGTCCTCTGTCGCGCTCGGTCTTCTTCCGACCTACGCGGCGGTGGGGGTCCTCGCGCCGATCCTGCTCATCGTGGTGCGCCTCGTGCAGGGCTTCTCCGCCGGCGGCGAGATCATCGGGTCGGTCACGTATCTGGCCGAGGCGGCGCCGAAAAAGTACTCGGGTCTCTTCAGCGCCATCACGCCCGCCGGTTCCACGGTCGGGGTGGGGCTCGCGGCGCTCACCGCGGCGATCGTCACCAGCACGACGAGTCCGCAACAGATGACCGAGTGGGGATGGCGCATCCCGTTCCTGCTGTGCCTGCCGCTCATGGTCGTGACGATCCTGATCCGGCTGAAGCTCGAGGACTCGCCCGAGTTCAAGCTGCTCGTGGAGAACTCCGCGATCGAGAAGACCCCGATCCGCACGGTCCTGCGCTCCTACAAGAAGCAGGTGCTCCAGGTGCTCGCGGTGGCGATGGTGATCAACATCGTCGGCGGTGTCGGCTCCACGTACATCACGACGGCGCTGATCGCGAACGCGGGATTCCCTGCCGGACAGGTGTACTTCGTGACGGCGGGGGCGGCGATCGTGTCCTTCGCCGCGATGATCGGCTCGGGGCTGCTCAGCCAGCGCATCGGCCGACGGCGAACGCTTCTCGCATCCCTGATTCTGCTGGGGATCTACGCGATTCCCGCCTTCATCATCCTGCGGGACACCAAGAGCATCCTCGTCGTGCTCATCGCGCTGGCGATCTGGAACCTCTTCGCCAACGCGCAGAGCCCGCCGTCGTTCGGCACCTTCGCCGCCATCTTCCCCCCGGCCATCCGTTACACCGGTGCCGCCCTGGGCTTCAACATCGGCGTGGTGCTCGGTGGCGGTCTGTCGCCCTACTTCTCGCAGCTGATGCTGACGACGACCGGGGATCAGGCATCACCGGCATACCTCGTCGCGGCAGCGTGCGTCCTCGGTGTCGTCGTGGTGCTGACGCTGCCGAAGGGGACGAAGGCGGAGGACGAAGCCGCCACCGCGGCGCTGTTGCAGGAGACCGCGGCCTCTCCAGCGAACGAGGCGATGAAGAGGCAGCTCGACACTCCGTGATCCCGAGCGCCGACCGGGCTCGCGGCGCCGTTCCTTCGGGGGCGGCGCCCCGAGCCGCGTCAGGCCGACGTCGAGAGCCGGTGGAGAAGGGCTTCCGCGCCGTCGCCCAGCATGGCCATGCCGGCGCTGAGCGATTCCTCGCCCGACATGTCGAGGAGGATGTCGTCCTCGGTGATGAGGTCGCTCATGAGCGGCATGCCCTCGGGAGCCAGCAGGCTCAACTGCGCGGGGCCCTCGGGCGGGGTCTTGTTCACATCGCGGTGGTACTCGGTGAGGATGAACCCGCGGATGTACAGGGAGTAGGACGAGATCACGTGCCATGCGCCGGCGCGAGTGAAGCCGGCCTCCACGAGGAACCCGAGGATGGATTCGATGCGCTCGAAGGCGGCGATCGTCGCGCGGCGGCCGTAGGTGTTCAGCCGGATGATGAGCAGCTCGGTGAGCAGGTTGTGGTCGCGATGGAGTTCCCGCTGGGCGAGGGTGTACTCCTCCATGAACTGACGCCACGTCTGCGGGTCGCGTCCGTCGGGCCGCGGCAGTTCGTGCTGCATCTGGCTCATCGCGCGAGCGCTCATCTGCCGCAACAGCTCGTCCTTGCTGCGGAAGTACCAGTAGATGCTCGTCACTCCGACGTCGAGCTGCGCGGCCAGGTCCGGCATCGACAGCCCGTCGAGACCCTTCTCGGCGGCGATCTCGAAGGCCCCGTCGAGGATCTTCTCGGGCTCGACGGAGCCTCGCGCGCGTCGCTTTCTCGGGGCGGTTGCAGCCATGCGGGACCTTTCGCTCGAATTCCCCTCCAACAGTAGGGGTAACGGTAGCGTCGGGCCGCACCACGACGTCAGGGCTTGCGCGAAGACACGGCCGCCGAGGTCGCGGCATCCACCGCCACCGCGAGGGTTCCGACGTAGCCGTTGCTCGCGTCGCCGACGAAGCTCGCCATCTCCAGGGCGTACCCGTCGGAGAACACGTTGTCGTTGTCGATGCTCCCGAGGTCGGCGAGGTTCTCGGCCGAGCCGGTGTACGCGGAGTCGCGATAGACCGCGTCGAGCATGTCCTTCGGGAACGCCACCTGCGACGTCGCGATCTGGTTCGAGACGTTCGTCGCCGACGCGGCATCCGGGTACACCTCGAAATGGATGTGGGTCCAGCGTCCGCGGTAGCAGCCGGGAACGATCGTCGTGAACGTCACGCGCCCCTGCGCATCGGCGACCTGGATGCCACGGAGGTAGGTCTCATCCACGATCGCCTCGGAGTACATCGAGTACAGCCCTCCGGCGTCGCAGTGCCAGACGTACACGGCCGCGCCGGCGTACGCGGCGTTGCCGTTCGCGAGATCGCTCAACGTGAACGTGAAGGTGAGGGGGATGCCATCGGCGGTCGCACCCCCGTCGAGGCTCGAGCGGATGTCGCTGCGCAGCATGCCCGAGCGCTCGAGCACATTCACGTTCGCGGTTCCGTCGGCGGGGTAGGGGCCGTTCGTCTCCTGCGGGATCTCCTCCGTCGCGAAGGTCGCGGCGGATGCCGAGGCCGTCGGTGTCGCGCTGGCCGTGGGCGAAGGCGTTGTGGTGACAGCGGCCTCGCTCTGCGGCGTGCACGCGGCGAGGATCGTCGCACCCGCGCCCAGGCCGACGAGACCGAGGAGTCCGCGGCGCCCGACCATCGTCCGCAGGTCGAACCCGGCGCCCTGGTCCACCACCTCGTCGTCGGGTCGGTCGAGCAGGCGCCCCTCGTACGCCGGGCCGGAGGGCGTCTGCTCGGGTTCGGGGATGCGGTTCATATCGGACTCCTGGATGCCGGTCGGTCGGGGACTCCGTCAGCATCACGGCCCCGCCCTCATGGCATCCTCACCGTTCCTATGTCCGGTCTATGAGTGGTGTGGGGCGTGCTTCGCGACTCGCTCCCACCGGCGGGCCGAGGCGTGCTTCTCCTCGCCGGGACCCACCGGCGGGGCGGCGGACACAATCTGCGGGAGGCGAAGCGGGCTGTTTGCCTCGCGGTCGAGCGGGCTCAGTGCGACCGCGGCCGACGGCTCACGCGTGCGTGCTCGACAGCGCGCACCGTGTGGGTGGCGAAGACGAGAAAGCCGACCACCCCCACGATTCCCCCGACGACGAACGACGTGAGCACGAACGGATCAGCCGCGCCCGCGCTGCCCGACCTATCGGCCTCGACTGCGCCGGCCGTCAGCGCGATACCCGTGACGACTGCTGCGGCGACGCCGAGGACGAGTGCGCCGAGACCGAGGAGCGCCCACAGGAGCGCCCACAGGAGCGTCCGCGGGCGATGCCCGCTGTCCATTGCCCGCGAATCCTTGGTCACGCTGGCATCCTGCCACTCGGTGCGGGTCGCCTTCGCGAAATGCCGCACCCCATGCCGGGCTGCTCTTCAGCGCGTGGCGTCTCGGGTCTACCGTGGCAATCAAGAGCCCCTCTTCGGGAAGGATGCCGCCATGCCCACCTCGCTCGTCGTCTACATCTCGTTCGCAGGCCGAGCCCGCGAGGCGATGACCTTTTATCAGTCGGTGTTCGGGGGTGAGCTGCAGATCTCGACGTTCGCCGACTTCGGGATCCCCGATGCTCCCGCGGACGGCATCATGCATTCGGAGCTCCGCGCCGAGGGATTCACGGTCATGGGAGCGGATGCCTTCGGCGAACCGTCCGAAGGATGGGGAAAGAACCGCGTGCACGCGGCGTTCATGAGCGACGAGATCGACCGCGTCGCCGGGTTCTACGACCGGTTCGTCGAACAGGGCTCGGAGGTCGTGCAGGCCCTGGAGAAGCAGGTCTGGGGCGACTTCTACGGCGAGATCGTGGATCCGTGGGGCGTCGCCTGGATGTTCAACATCGCCGCCCCGGACGGCTGGGCGAAGAGCAACTCGGCCGACTGAGTCCCCGGCACTCGCCGCGTCCAGAACGGGGTCGGCAGAAGGTCATTCCCTGCCCGATCCTCGCGATACTCTTTCCCGATCGAGGCAACGCGCGACGCGCGGGGGAGTTGGGGGCGATGGGAGCGGCCGTCTTCGCTCTCGGGCAGGAGCGCCGTCGTTGACCCGTTCGCGCGATACTCGCGTCTTCCGGCTCACTCCGCTCGCGACCGGGCTGAACGTCCTCGCCGCCTGCGTGCTGATCGTCCCCGGCGTGGTGTTCCTGGGGGAAAGGCCGAACGGTGCCGCCGGCGCTCTGCTGGGGGCGTCCCTCCTTCTCATCGGGGTATTCCTCGCCTGGCGGGTGTTCGTCTTGCGGGTCGAGTGCGACGACGAAGCGGTCCGTGTCGTCGGCCTCTCCTGGTCACGGACCATTCCACGGTCGCGCGTCCTCGGCGTGACGACGGACATCCGGCGACCGTCCATCGAATGGCGGACGAGCGGTGGCCGTCTGTGGTCCACACCGCTCACTGCGGTCGCGCTCGGCAACGCACTGTTCGTGCCCCGCTCGGCTCGGCTTCGACGGATCGATTTCCTGAGCGTGCTCGAGCTCTGGGCGGACGGAGCGTCCCTGCGGGAGGCGGAGCAGACGATGGATGCCCGCGCGCAGTCCCGAGCCGATCCGCCCGTGCGGGGGTCGCGCCGCGATTGGCGGTCACGTCATGACGTGCCGGTGCGGCGGGCCGATCCCTTCGTCGAGGTCGCCGACTGGGCCGTGCCGTTCCTGGCGACGATCCTCGTCGTCGGGGCAACGGGTATCGGTAAGCGCGGTCCTATCCTCCCGCTCGAGGTTTCTTCGATCGTCGTCGTGATCGAGGGCGGTCTCCTGGCCACTGTCACGCTGCTCGTGACCGCTCGTCGCACGCTGAAGAAGATCCCCGACCGGATTCGGCGCTGGCCCGCGGCGGCTGCCGCGCTCGCGGGAGTGGCCGGCGCGGGAATCCTCCTCTACCGCGCCGACCAGCATGCGTGGCCGCACCCGGACGTCTCCTGGGGCGTGGGGGCGTGCCTGTTCGCGTGCGTGGCATCCGCTCTCTTCCTGCTGGTGGTGCGCTCGCCGCGCTGACTCTCGCCGGCGGTGTGAGTCACTCGACTCGGTATTCTTGCGTCGTCGCCATGGGCGGGCGGGCGGGGGATGCGATGTGGACCGGGCTGGGCTCTGGATTGTTTGGCCTCTTGGGGTCTGTCATGCTCGTCATCTCCGCGGGGACCTTCGTCGCTCGCGATTTCCTTGCCGTGGAGATCGTCGGTTTCATCCGAGACAATCCCGGCATCCCCTTCCGAGGGTCGTTCTTGACGGAGCGGCAGCGAGACGGAAAGTCCATGATCCCGGTGGCGGTCGGAACTGCCTTCATGTCCGTGGTCTTCTTCGTGCTGGCGAGTCTCTGCGTGCTCGGCGTGTGGCCCGATCGCGCCCATGGTCCCCGATTCACGCCGATCGTCCTGACAGCGCTGTTCGTCCTAGGCGGCGTATTCGTGTTGCTGTCCTACCTTTCGGTCCGCCTGCGGGCTCAACTGACGGGACCGCCGCGATTCGTCACCCTGGCCCGCGAACCCGTGCCGGTGACGAACGACGCCGGCGTCCGGCTCTTCAGCGTCGTGGCGGCGGTCGCCGGCGTCATCTGCCTGGCCGGGGGTGTGCGCGCGCTTCTCGGTTGAGCTCGGCAGCTCTCCGCGGAAGGGGGCAGGCTCAGCGGTCCGCGTCGCCGCGACCCTCGACGTACTCGCGCACGGCCGCGGCGACCTCGGCGGACGCCGGGTACACGTGCTCTGCAGCGGGGAACGCGCCCTCGCGGACCTCGCGCGCGTACGTCTCGACGGCCTCGACCATCGCGTCGCCGACGGCGGCATACCGCTTCACGAACACCGGCGCGCGCCCCTCCGTGATCCCGAGCAGGTCGTGCTGCACGAGCACCTGCCCGTCGGCCGGGCCCGCCCCGATTCCGATCACCGGGATGCGCAGCGCTCGACGGATCTCGTCGACCACGTCGGCGGGGACGGCTTCGATGACGAGTGCGAAAGCCCCGGCATCCTGAACGGCGAGGGCATCGCGCGCGACCCGGATCGCGTCGTCGGTCGTTCGACCCTGCGGGCGGAGTCCGCCGAGCGCCGTCGCCGTCTGCGGGGTCAGGCCGACGTGACCGACGACGGGGATGCCGGCCGCCACGATCGCCCGCAGACGCGAGAGCCGGGCGGGGTTCGCGCCCTCGAGCTTGACCGCCTCGGCACCGGCCTCCTGGACGAAGCGCACCGAGGTCGCGACAGCCTGCTCATCGCTCAGCTCGGTGGTGCCGAACGGCAGGTCGCACACGATGAGGGGCGTCTGCGCGGCACGGCGGACGGCCTTGGCGAGCATCAGCATCTCGTCGAGCGTCACCGAGGTCGTGTCCGGGAGGCCCAGGACGACCTGCGCGCCGGAGTCGCCGACCAGCACCATGTCGACACCCGCGCGCTCGGCGACGCGGCCTGACGCGAAGTCGTAGGCGGTGACCATCACGAGGGGCGTTCCCGCGTCGGCGAGCTCGCGCAGCGAGCGCAGGGTGACTTTCGAACGCGTCATGTGTGAGTGCTCCCGTCCGGGCCGAGGGGGATGCGGTCGTCCTGCCCCGGAACCAGCACCACGTTGTCGATGAGTCGCACCGGCCCCACGCGGACGGCGAGCGCGAGGAGCGCGGGGCGCTCGACCTCCGCGATCGGCGCGAGGCTGTCGGCATCCACGATCTCCACGTAATCCGGGTCGAGACCGGCGAGCTCGGCGCGCACCGCGTCCGTGAGAGACCGAGGATCCCGGATGCCACGGGCGAAGGCATCCTGCGCCGCCCGGAGCGCCCGCGGGATCGCCGCCGCGACCGTGCGGTCGCCGGGGGAGAGGCGCGTATTGCGGCTGGAACGCGCGAGGCCGTCCGCGTCGCGCGACGTCGGTCGTGTGACGATCTCGACCGGGATGCCGAGATCCGCCACCATGCGGCGGACGACGACGACCTGCTGGGCGTCCTTTGCACCGAAGTACGCGCGGTCGGGCTGGACGGCGAGCAGCAGCTTGGCGACCACCGTCGCGACCCCGTCGAAGTGGGAGCGCCCGCGCTCCGCGCCCTCGAGCGTGCCGGTGATTGCCCCGCCCACCGACACCGTGGTGGCGAAACCGGCCGGGTACATCTCGGCGACCGACGGCGCGAAGATCACGTCGACGCCCACCTCCGCGGCCAGGGCGACGTCCGCCCCTTCGGTGCGCGGATACGCGTCGAGGTCGGCGGCTTCGCCGAACTGGGTCGGGTTCACGAAGATCGAGAGGACCACGGTGCCGTTGCCGCTGCGCGCGGCGCGGAGGAGCGAGAGATGCCCTTCGTGGAGCGCGCCCATCGTGGGGACGAACCCGACGCCGCCCGCTCTGAGTGGGGCGAGCGCCGCGCGCAGTTCGGCGACGGTGCGGACGATCCGCGGGCTCACGGGGCGGCCGTCGTTCCGGCGCGCTGCGTCGCGGCCAGGTCGCGCGTCGCGTCGACGAGTGCGTCGAAGAGCGCCAGGCGGTCGGGGAGTCGCTCGGCGATCGCGGCTCGCTGGCGAGCGACGGTGACGTCGTCGCCGCGCGAGACCGGCCCCGTGAGGGCGGATGCCGCCCCGCGCCCGGCCCAGTTCTCGACGGCGGCGCGGACGAGCGGAACCAGAGCGTCCCGCTCGACCCCCGCGGTGGCGGCCAGGTCTTCGGCCATGCCCTCGAGCGTGACCAGGAAGTTCGAGGCGATCGAGGCGGCCGCGTGGTACGCGGCGCGGTCCTCGTCGCGCACCGTGACACCCGTCATCCCGAGCACGTCCGCGAGCGCTTCGGCGGCGGCGTGCGCGCGTGGCGTCGTACCGGCGAGGGCGGCGGTCACCCCCGCGAAAGTCGCTCCGGCGCCCGTGACGGTCATGAGCGGATGGATGCCGAACGCCTCGTGCGGCGCGAGCACCGAAAGGTCGAGCGCGCCCGAGAGGTGTCCGACGAGTCGGCCGGGCGCGACGGCCCGCGCGGCGTCAGCGATCGCGGCATCCGGCACGGCCAGGAGAACGATTCCGGCATCCGCGCCGTTCTCGCCGCGGCCCGAGGGACCGACCACGGGCACGCCTGCGTCGGAGAGGGCGGTCGCGAGTGCGCGGCCCATTCGGCCGTCGCCGACGACGAGCACCGGTGCGTCGTGACGCAGGGCGGAGAGCGAGGAGGTCTTCATAGTGTGAGGGCGGGGCCCGCACGGGCGGCTGCGCCGGATTCCAGGGTATCGCGGCGTGGTGGTGCGATGGCCGGGGACCGTCCGGGTCGGCATACTCCATGTCGTCCGCCGGTCGCCCGCCGAAACGGGCCTTCGATGACGGTTGATCCCTCCGGGAGCGGGGCGGGTTGACGGCCTCGAGAGTGGATTCCGTCGGAGGGGACTCGCTGACCTCCGCTCCGCTAAGAGAAGATCAGAATCATGGGGATCAGTCTCGAGGTGGTGTCGTAGGAATGGACCGGCTTCACACCTTCGTCTACGAACTGCCGGACGGTTCCAGAACTACCGTGAGCCGGATTCCGTCGTCAGCGGAACGCACGCTCCGGCGTCTCGTGTCGCTCATGGGCGAGGACCAATCGACTCTCTGCGTGTGGCAGATGCCTGACGGTGCCGACCTCTTCGATCTGGACCGCACGGAATGGCCGAGGGTGTTCTTGCGGGCCGCCGGGATTGCCGACGCCATGACGATCGAGTGGCGACGTGTGGATCAGGATGGCGTGGAACGGCTATACACCGTCGGACGTGGAACTCAACGCCCGGGCGAGCCCGTGGTCGCGATCGAGTTCCTCGGGAGGACGGGCCGCGCGCCCGTTGAGCCGGACGAGATATTCACCGCGGGTGAGGCCGGCGAGATCTTCGTGCATTACCTCCACACGCTCGCCGTCCCCCACCACTGTGTCCTTCGCCAATCTCAAGGGAGTGCCATGACGAGCGCCAACCCCACGTTCGTCTACGAGGTCAACGGTGCCTCGTTTGCCAACCTCCCGAACAGTCCGCGGTCCTACGAGGAAAACCTGCGCCGCATGCTTTCTCTGGTCGGGGAACCGGGTCGTTCGACGTTCGCTCTGTCGAAGCTGCCCGACGGTCGAAGCATCTGGGACGTGACGCGGGAGACGCTGCCGAGCGTGTTCCTGCAGGCGGCCGGAACTGCGGAGGCGATGACGATCGAGTGGCGGCGCCTGGACGAAGACGGCGTGGAACGTCTCTGTTCCGTCGGACACGGCGGCCACCGCGAGAACGAACCGACGGTGGTGATCGATTTCTTCGAGGGAACGGCCCGCGCTGTCGTGTTCCCGGACGAGGTGTTCACGGCGGACGAGGCCGGCGAGGTCTTCGTCCACTATTTCCACACGCTCGCCGTTCCGGACCGCTATGTCCTCCGGGAAGTCGACCTGACCCCGCCGATACCGTGACGATCTCGGCCGACAGGGGGGGGACGAAGCCCTCCGCTCTGAACGCGCCTGGCAAGGAGAAGCGTAAACGGACGAGGACGGGCTTCGTCTCGCCGACGAGGGTGGCGACATCTGACTGAACGACGGTCACCCCTCCCCGCCGCGGACGTGGACGGGCGAGGAACGGATGACCGTCGGCAGCCTTCGTCGCGCGACTCACGCCTCACCTGTGAGCAGCACCGCTCCCGCTTTGTCGGCCTCGACGGGGCTGACGTCGCTCAACGTCGCCGGCGTCCGAGCGCTGCGGTCGACCGTCAGCGTGAAGACGTCGGGTCGGCTGTAGTGGCCCACGGGGTCGGCGAACTTCTTCGCGATGTCGATCGCGGCGAGATCGATGTCGGCGTACACGAGTCCCTCGGTGTGCGGATCGAGCGGTTCCGTCAGCAGAGCGCCGTCGGGCCCGTAGACCCGCGCGTACCCGCCGCCGAGGTCGACGATCGGTGACGGCGCACCGTCGACGAGGAAGTTCTGTGCCCCGGTTTCGCTGAGGATCTGGGTCGAGACGACGACGAACGCCCCGCCCTCGAGAGCATAGGTGCGAGAAACCGCCATCGACGGCTCCCACCCGAGGGAGGGGTGCTCCGCGAAGATGCCGAAGCACGGCCACCCCGCGACGTGGATCTGCTCGTGCTGTGCGTACATCGAGAACTTCACGAGCGGCTGCAGGTGTTCCCAGCAGTTGAGTGCGCCGAGGCGACCGTGCGCAGAATCGATGACCTGCAGGTCGCCGCCGTCACCCTCCCCGAAGAGCGTTCGTTCGGCGTGCGTCGGCTTGAGCTTGCGGCGGTGGAGCAGGATGTCACCGGTCGGACCGATGATGAGCTGCGCCATGTAGAGCGAGCCGTGGTCCTGCTCGCTCAGGCCGAGGACGACCGTGATGCCATGGGCGGCGGCGGCTTCGCGGATCGTCGAGACCTCCGGCCCGTCGACGGTCGGTGATGCGGCGTGGTAACGGGCGAGGTGCGGAATCTGTTCCGGAACCGGGTAGGTCCACAGGAAGATTGGGTAACCGGGGAGCCACGTCTCCGGGAAGGCGATGATCTCGGCGCCGTTGGCGGCGGCTTCAGCGATGAGATCGACCGTCTTGGCAACGGTGGCGGGAAGGTCGAACCAGCCGGGTTCGGCTTGGACAGCAGCGATACGGGTGGACATGCGGACTCCTCAAGAGATCGGGGTGAGGAGACAGTAGGACCGGCCCATGATCGCAACGAAGGCGATTCGTGCGGCTCGTCGTGCAATTTCTGCACGGTCGCCGGGGGAAACAGAATCTTCATCGATCGCAACCTCCGCGGCATCCGGAGGGCGCATCATCGTTCCATGACAGTGCGCACCGCGGTGTCCGCTCCCGAGTGGGAGACGCTATCGAGTCAGGCCTTCGTGCCGCTTCGTGTGCGGACCGGTGCGCATTTCGAGGCTTCGCTGGATCATCGCGGGTACGCGAGCGCGGCGGTGTCGGCGATTCGCTCGGGCGCGTGTCACATCGCGCGGAATGGTGCTCTTCCGTCCGCATCCGCGGACGACCTGGCACTCTTCTCGTTCCAGGTTTCGGGGCGGAACCTGGTGGAGCAGAACGGTCGACAGGCGACGATCGCGCCCGGTGACGGCGTCCTGTATCTCACCCGATCCATGTACGACCTCGACTTCCCCGACGACGCGGAACTCGTCGTACTGCAGGTACCGACGGAGTGGCTGGGGATATCGGCATCCACCCTGTCCGCGCTCGCGGCGCAGCGTCTGTCCGCGCGCCGCGATCCTCTGCTGCGCACGGCGAGCCGGGTCGTGCGTTCGCACTTCACCGGCAGGCCGGTCCTCGATGACACCGCACAGTCGATCCGCGTGGCGACCGAGTTGCTCGCCGCGGCACTGCGCGAGGGAGGGCGACGCAGTTCCCCGCCGCGGTCTCACGCGGCCCTTTTCGCGTCGTTCCACCGCATCGTGGCGGAGCACCTGGACGACCCTCGCCTCGATGTCTCCGCGCTCGCCGCGGTCGAGAACGTCTCCGTGCGCACGGTGCACCAGGTCTTCTCCGAACACGGGTTGCGCGCGGCCGCGTTCATCCGCTCGGAGCGCATGGCCCGCGCGTCGCGGCTGCTTCGCGAGACGAACCTGGCCGTTCCCGACATCGCCCTGCGATGCGGAGTGGCCGACCCGAGCGTGTTCGCCCGCACCTTCCGCAATGAGATCGGTGTGAGCCCGACGCAGTACCGCGCGCAGCTCGTCGACGACTGACGCCGCGGCGCGAGACGCTGCGAGCGACGCGCAGAAAGACTCCGCCGCGTCGATGTGCAGCGGGACCCCACGACACGTGCGCAGGCCCAGGTTCACGAGCCGATCGCCCTCATCCGGGAGGCGGCCGTCGAATGGGCAGTGACCAAAGCAAAGAGCGCCAGCGATACCGCTGACGCTCCGGACTCCGCCCTGAGCCACCTTTATCTCAAGGCAATTTGTACGAGTAAGACAAGTCTGGTGGGCCCCGTGGGGCTCGAACCCACGACCCGCGGATTAAAAGTCCGATGCTCTACCGACTGAGCTAGAGGCCCGTGGCATCCACCCTACCGGCGGTAGCCGGGTGCCTGCGTCCGCGCACGGCGCGAACCTTGGGCAGGACTCACCTCACCGCCGCCCCCACGCAACGACCCAGAACAGATACGCCCCGCCCACCACTCCCGTGAGCAGCCCCACCGGGATCTGCAGGGGCGCGAGCGCGCGCTGCGCGACGACGTCGGCCACGAGCAGCACGGTCGCACCGGTCACCGCGGACGCGAGAAGCGGGATGCCGCTGGAACCGGCGACGCGTCGCGCGAGCTGCGGCGCCGCGAGCGCCACGAAGCCGATCGGTCCGGCGACGGCGGTCGCCGTCCCGGTGAGCAGCGCGGCGACGACGATCAGGAACAGCCGGACCCGCCCCAGCCGCACGCCGAGTGCCCGCGCCGTGTCGTCGCCGAGTTCGATCGCGCGGAAGTCGCGATGTACCACGACGATGCCGACCGCGAGCACGCCGACCGAGACGGTGAGCGCGACGACATCGGGCCCCGAGGTGGCCGCGAGACTCCCGTACAGCCACTGACTGGCGTTACGCGCGATCTCGAGCGGCGCCCGCGTGAGGAGGTAGTCGTTCACCGCGGCCAGCAGGATCGCGAGCGCGATGCCCGCGAGGATCGTGCGCTCCTTCGAAATCCCCGCGCTGCGCGCGATGAGCATCACGATCGCGACCGTCAGCAGGCCGCCGATCCAGGCGCCGGGCGCGGGGGAGGCGGCCGGGCG
>NZ_BADA01000547.1 GCF_000333395.1 Microbacterium sp. B19 | reverse complement strand
GGAACGATGCACAGCGGCGCGCGCGTCCGCCCGATCACGCGGACCGGAAGCCAGCCGCCCAGGGCCGCACGCACCGGGTGCGCCGGGTCGACGCCGATCACGAGCAGGTCCGCGTCGGCGGACTCCTCCCCGAGCGTCTGCGCGACGGGCCCGTCCACGGGGTGCACGCGCACGACCTGTCCCGGCGTCGCGTCACGGAGGATCTGCTCCGCAACCACGAGCGGGTCGTCCGGACCGGACCCCGCATGCCGAGAGACATGGATGACGTCGACCTCGACGGGGTGTCGTCCGCAGCGCTCCGCGACCCACACCCGCGAGACCATGGGAGTGCCCCTGGGCATGCTCCAGGGTGTCGCGTTCCCGCTCGTCGACGCCCACATCGGCGCCGTCAGCGCGCGCAGCCTCGCGCTGCGCGCCGCCTGGTTCCTCGACCACGAGCCCGACGCCGAGAGCCACCTTCCGGCCGCCGCGCTCGTGTACGCGCATGACGTCGCGGTCCGCGGAACCAACGTCTCCGCGCACGTGCAGGGAGGGCTCGGTTTCACGAACGAGGCGCCCACCACGCCCTACTTCCTCCGTGCGCACGGGTGGGCACTGGCCGGCGGAGATCTGCGCGCCGAACGACGCCACATCGTCGAGAGCGAACTCGCGGCACGGCGGGCCGCGCGCGCCCTCGAGCCCCACCCGGCGGTCGCCGCGCACTGACGCGCGGCTCCGCACGATCCGTTCCCACCGCACAGCACCCAGGAGGCGCCTCATGGACTTCAGTTCCCTCGACCCGGATGGTCGGCATCGGGCTTTCGTCGAGGACGTGCGAGCGTTCCTCGCCGAGCACGTCACCGAGGAGGTGCGCGAGACCGAACGTCGCACGGGCGACGGATACAACCGCGAGTTCTACCGTGCCTTGGGGTCGCGCGGCTGGATCCGCCCCGAGCTCCCCCGCGAGCGGGGTGGTGCCGGTCTCGACCGGATCCATGTGGCGATCCTGCGCGCGGAGTTGGAGCGGGCGAAGGCCCCGACCCGCCAGTTGAGCACGATCCGCCTCGTGAGCCCGGCGATCGAGCAGTACGGGCAGAGCCCCCTGCGGGAGCAGGTTCTGGACGGGATCGCGCGCGGCGAGGTGTGCCTCTCGCTCGGCTTCACCGAGCCCCAGGGTGGGTCGGACGTCGCGAGCGCCCGGCTGCGTGCCACGCGCGACGGCGACGAGTGGACGATCTCGGGCTCCAAGATGTTCACGACGAACGGTCACCAGGCGGACTACTGCTTCCTGCTGACCCGCACCGACCCCGCCGTCGGCAAGCACAAAGGTCTGACGATGTTCCTCATGCCCCTGAAGATTCCGGGCGTGGAGGCGCAGGGGATCTTCACCTTCAGCGGTGAGCGCACGAACATGATGTTCTACGACGACGCGCGCATCTCCGACCTCCACCGTCTCGGGGAGGTCAACGGCGGCTGGTCGGTGCTCCGTGGTCCCCTCGACGCCGAGCACGGCCTGGGCGGGATGGTCAACGATGGACTCGACGCGCTGCCGATGGGGCCGGCCTTCCTCTACGAGGCGCGGGACGCGCTGGATGCCGCGCTCGACTGGGCCGAGGCGACGGGGGCGATCGGCGACGGCGCCGTCGTCGATCGCCTGGCGGATGCCATCGCTCTGTCGGAAGCGGCCTTCGCGACCGACGGAGCCAGCGGGCGTGTGCTCGGTGCCGAGGCCCTCGACCGCATCGGCGCCGAGCTCATCTCGCTGATCGGGCCGGAGGCGCTTCTCGAGCACGAGGCCGCCGACGGGGGGATGGCGGACTTCGCCTACCGCTACGCGCAGGGCACGAAGACCTACGGCGGTGCCATCGGGGTGTTCCGCACGGTGATCGCCCAGCACGAGCTCGGTCTGCCTCGTATGGAGCTGCCGGGGAGTCGCGCGTTCCTCGCGAAGTGAGGGATGCGCAGTGAAGCGCCCGGGGCCTCGGCCCCGGGCGCTTCACCGTTGGCGTCAGGCCGCTTCGAAGTTCAGCACGGTCCAGTCGCCGAGTTCGTCGTACCGTACCCGGACGGGCATGTCGATGCGGACGTCCTCGGGGGCGACCCCGTGCAGACGACCGATCATGCGGAAGCCCTCGGACATCGTGACGTGCACGATCGTGTAGGGCGCGTCCGGCTGATACGCCGGGGTGGGGGCCCGCCGGATGGTGGTGTGGGTGTAGACGGTGCCGGTGCCCTCGATCGGTTCCCAGGTCCACTCTCCCGAGAAGCAGCGATTGCAGATCTCCTTCGGGATGTAGCGGAACGTGCCGCACTGCGCGCACTTCTGCACCTTTACGGCGTGCTCGCGCAGCGAGTCCCAGTAGGGCATGTGCCAGCTGGGGATACCGGTGGGCAGCAGCTTGTCTGTCGTTGCATCGGTCATGAGATCACGCCCTTCCCAGGATCGCGGAGTAGTTGTTCTGCATGGCGCCGCCGACGCCGTTCACGTAGCCGAGTTCGGCACCGGCGACCTGACGGTCGCCCGCCTCGCCGCGCAGCTGCTCGACGACCTCGATGAGGGTGAAGAGGCCCGCCATCCCGGCGTGGCTGAACGACAGGAATCCGCCCGCTGTGTTGGTGGGCAGGGCACCGTCGAGGCGCAGGGCACCGGTCTCGACGAAGGGACCGGACTCGCCCACGCCGCAGAAGCCCGCCGCCTCGAGTCCGAACAGCACGTTGATCGTGAAGTGGTCGCCGATGCCGGCGACGTCGATGTCGTCGCGACCGACGCCGGCGAGATCGAACGCCGTGTCCGCCGCGACCTTCGCGGCCGGGAACACCGCCAGCGACGGCGAGGCGTTCGGGTCGATGTGACTGTGTCCCTCGCCGTATCCGAGGAGCTCGATCGGAACGTGCCGCCCGTCGCGCGCACGCTCGAGCGTCGTGACGACGTACGCGCCCGCCCCCTGGTTGATCGCGCAGCAGTCGAGCATGTGCAGCGGATCGGCGATCAGTCGGGAGTTGACCACGTCGTCGACGGTGATCTCGCCGCGGTGGCCGTGGAACGACAGCGGGTGGCGCACGGCGCCCTGGCGTTGCGCGACCGCCACTTCCGCGAGTTGGGCGGGGGTGGTGCCGAACTCGTGCATGTGACGCGTCGCGAGCTGGGCGTAGTCCGACACCCGCGTGGTGCCGTAGATGAACTCGTAGGTCCCGCTGAGCATCGCCATCATCTTGATGGCCTCGTCGCGATTCGCGCTGGCGTACCCCTCGGCCTGGCCGGCGGCGGCCGTGACGACGAGAACCGCCTCGGCGAGCCCGGCCGACACCGCGTAGGCGGCGAGGTTGATCGCGCCGCCCGCGGCGGCGGCTCCGATGCTGTTGCGGGCGTGGAAGCGCAGCGGCTTCCCGAGCAGGTCGTACCCGAACGCCGCCCCGGGCAGCTGTTCGCGGATGCCGACGCCCTCCGGGCCGTCGCCGATCAGGCCGTCGATGTCGGCGAGTGTGAGGCCGGCGTCGGCGCACGCGGCTTTAGCCGCGTCCATCCAGGCGATCGGCTGGATCTGATCGGACAGATCCCCCTGCTTCGACTGATAGACGCCGGCGACCGCGGCTCTGCGGTTCTGGAATGGCATTCTCTCTCCTTCTTCTCGTGATCATGCGGTGATGGATGCGACCGAGCCGGCGGGTCAGAACCCGGGGACCTTCGGCCACCCGTCCGAGAACGACGCCTCTCGTTTCTCGGCGAAAGCCCGCGGCCCCTCCAGCACGTCGCCCGACAGCAGCACGCGGTGGACCACCGCCTCGTAGTAGGCCTGCTGCTCCGCCTGCTGCAGGTTGCGCCAGTACTTCAGCACCTGCTTGCTTCCCCAGACCGCGGCCGGCGAACTCTCCGCGATCGCCCGCGCTTTGGCGAGGGCCGCGTCGAGCAGCTCCTCGCGCGGCACGATCCGTTGCACCAGACCCAGCGCGTAGGCGCGCTCGGCGGGCAGACGTTCCGCGGCCAGGAGCAGGTCGGCGGCGACGCCGTAGGGGAGCACCCGGGGGAGCACGTTCACGGCGATTCCCGCGAGGATGCCGCGTTTGACCTCGAAGACGCCGAACCAGGCTTCCGGGGTGGCGATGCGGATGTCGCAGCAGAGCGAGAGCTCCATACCGCCCGCGACCGCGAGGCCGTTGACCGCGGCGATGACCGGCTTCTCCGTCGCGGCGATGCCCGCGATGTCGGGTCCGGGCGAGACGGGCAGTCCGCCGCCGGAGGCGGCGCTCGAGGCCATCTCCTTCAGGTCCGCTCCCGCGCAGAAGGCGCGATCTCCCGCCCCTGTGATGATCGCGACCCGCTGGGCGCCATCCTCTCGGAACTCCGTCATCGCGGCCGTGAGCTCGCTGATCAGACCGCTGCTCATGGAGTTCATCGCTTCGGGGCGGTTGAGCGTGATGATCGTCGTGCTCTCCTGCTTATCCACGACTATGTCGGACATCTGCTGTTCTCCCTCTGTCGTCGTCGACGTCGGCGTGTGCGCCGCAGGTGGAACCCTGCGTCGGCTCATAGTAGCCTTATCGTAATGCTTACGGGATATGATTAAATAACAGGACCGTGAAGCAGGCGTCAGAGACGACGCCGACGACTGGAGAAGACGATGAAGTTGATTCCCGATGCGGACTCCGCACGCTTCCGTGAGGAGGCGCGCACCTGGTTGGCGGAGAACGTCCCTCGCGAGCCGCGCCCTTCCGGGGGCGAGGCGCTCAAGGAGTTCGACCAGGAGTGGCAGCGACGACAGTTCGCCGGAGGGTGGGCGGGCATCGACTGGGACGTCGAGTACGGCGGTCGTGGCCTCTCGCTCCTGGAGCAGGTCGTCTGGTACGAAGAGCTCGTACGGGCCGGTGCCCCCCGCGAGTCGGTCTTCGCGGTCGCCTTCGGGCACGCCGGGCCGACGCTGATCATGCGGGGCAGCGAGCAGCAGAAGGAGTTCTACCTTCCGCAGATCCTCCGCGGCGAGACGCCGTGGAGCCAAGGCTTCTCGGAGCCGGGTTCCGGCTCCGATCTGGCCTCGCTCTCCACGCGGGCCGTCGTCGACGGCGACGAACTCGTCGTCACTGGGTCCAAGATCTGGACGAGTTACGGCGAGTACAGCGACTATGGCGAGGTGCTGGTGCGCACCAATCCGGAGGCGCAGAAGCACAAGGGCATCACGTGGCTGATCATGCCGATGCACCTGCCCGGGATCGACATCCGGCCGATCCGGTCGATCGACGGCTTCCCGCACAACTGCGAGGTGTTCTACGACGAGGTGCGTGTACCCCTGGCCAACGTGGTGGATCGGGTGGACAACGGCTGGTCCGTCGCGATGTCCACTCTGTCCGCCGAGCGGGGGCCGGGATTCCTCGATCACCGTCTCTCCTACATCCGCGCCGTCGATGATCTCATCGAGGTGGCGCGCGACAACGGGCGGCTCCGAGACCCCGCCATCGCCGATCGGCTCGCGCAAGCGCGTGCCGCGACCGCCGCGCTGCGGTCGATGGCCTACTACCAGGTGACGTCGACCACGAAGGGAGCGCAGCCGGGGCCCGAGACGACCGCCATCCGCACCTTCTTCGTGCAGGTGCAGCAGGAGGTCGCCCGCCTGGCGCTCGACATCGTCGACACCGCCGTTCTGGAGTGGTCGCACACCACCCGCGAGTGGCTCGCGGACTTCAGTGCGACGATCGCCGGCGGCACGATCGACATCCAACGAAACGTCATCGGCGAACGAGTGATGGGACTGCCGCGATGATCACCCTGGTACCTGACGAAGAACAGCGCGAGATCGCGAAGTCCGTCTCCGACTTCCTGGAGAAGTCGGTGACGATCGCGACGGTGCGCGAGCAATCGCTGACGCCCGACGGGGTGAGCGAGGACCTGTGGGCGAGCTATGCCGACCTCGGCTGGCTGGCCCTTGGTGTGCCCGAGGAGGTGGGCGGGGTCGGACTCGGTGTCGCCGAGGAGATGCTCCTGTTCGTCGAACTCGGCCGTCGCCTGGCGCCGGGGCCGCTGCGCACGACCATCCTGGCCGCGCGCATCGCCGCCGCGGCCGGGCGGGAGGACCTCGTCGCGGAGCTCGTATCGGGGGAGCGCCGCGCGGGTATCGCCGTGGGTGACCTCGTCGTCGACGCTCGGCCCGGGGATCTCCTGGTCGTCCTGACCGAGACGACGGGCTCGCTCGTCGAGGTGGCCGCGACCGAACCGGTCGACGGCGTCGACCCGACCACGCGCGTCGCGCGTGCGACGCGAGGCGCGACCGCCGTGGACGTGGACGGGCCGTTCCTGACCATCGCCCGCATCCACGCGGCCGCTGAGTTGCTCGGCGTCATCGAGGCGGTGCGCGACATGTCCGCGTTCTATGCGCAGACCCGGCAGCAGTTCGGTGTGCCCATCGGGACGTTCCAGGCTGTGAAGCACCGCTGCGCGGACATGGCGGTCGCCGCCTACGCCGTGCGCTCGCAGGTCGCCTTCGCCGCCGTGAAGTTCGACGCCGGTGAGCCGGACGCGTCGTTCCAGGCCGCGTCCGCCTACGCGCTGGCCGCGCGTCATGCGCAGAAGTCCACCGCCGACAACATCCAGAACCATGGCGGCATCGGGTTCACCTGGGAGCAGGACAGCCACCTGTTCCTCAAGCGCGCCCACCTCCTCAGCCGGCTGCTCGGCGTTCTCCGCGACACCTACGAGGTGGTCCTGGAGCCCCCGCGCAACGACTTCATCTGATTCCCGCCTTCGACGAAAGGGACAGCGTTGTCCGACGGAAACATCCCCGACAAGCCGCGCACCGGCTACCTCGACCTGAACCGGATCGCGCATCCGCGGACGGTTGCGGTGGTCGGTGTGAGCGACACGTCCGCCTACGCGGCGGGCGTTCGAGCCACCCTGGCCGAGTCCTCGGCAGAACTCTTCTTCGTGCACCCCAAGGTCGACCAGGCGTTCGGCCGGCCGGTGTACCGCAGTCTGCGGGAGATCGATGCGCCCATCGATGTCGTCTTCAGCGCGACGTCCGCGAAGCCGTTGGTGCAGACGGCGATCGAAGGCGCGGAGCTGGGCATCGGCGGCATCGCGACGCTCGCCGCCGGATTCGCCGAGATCGGCGGGGAGGGGATCGAGCTCAGCCGGCAGCTGGTGGATGCCGCTCGCGCGGGAGGGTTCCCGATCGTCGGTCCGAACGGCGTCGGCATGATCAACGTCAACGAGGGCAACTGGCTGACGATGCTGCCCCGATGGCCCGCACGCGCCGGCGGGATCTCGGCGGTCACGCACAGCGGCGGCACCATCGAGGCTCTCGGCGGCGCGGCCGCACGACCCGGCGGACCGGGGTTCAACCTCATGTTCTCGGCCGGGAACGAGCCGGTCACCGACATGGCGGACTACACGCGGTTCCTCGCGGAGGATCCGCTCACGAAGGTCATCGTGCTGGTCGTGGAGAAGATCCGCCGGACCGAGGAGTTCTTCGGCGCCGCAGCGCTCGCGCGGGAGAACGGGAAGGCGATCATCGCCGTCAAGCTCGGACGCAGTGCCCGCGCCCAGCGCCTGGCCGCCTCCCACACAGGGGCGATCGTGGGCGACACGTGGACGTACGACGTCGCCTTCCGTCAGGCCGGCATCCAGCTGGCCGGTGACATCGACGAGGCGATCGATCGGGCGCAATTGCTGGAGCGCGTTCCCCCGCAGAGGTGGATTCCGGTCAAGGGGGTCACCGTACTGACTGCGACGGGCGGGTTCGCGCAGATGGCGGCCGACCTCGCCGAAGTCGAGCAGGTCGACATGCCGGAGCTCACGCAGCTCGAGCCCTTCGTGAAGGAGAACATCCCCGGGGGCGACGCGGCGAATCCGCTGGACACGACCGTCTTCGGGCTCATGCAACCGGGCCTGTGGGAGACGATCCTGCGCACCTACTCCGCAGAGGACGACGTAGACGCGCTCGTCTACCCCAGCCAGTTCGCGGACTGGGACGAGTATGCCGGGCCCCCGTCCGTGCGCGTCCTGGCAGATGTCGCCGCCACCTCGGACAAATTGTTCGTCGTCGCCCCCGTGGCCGGGCGTCCAGGTGCGTGGCTCGAGGACTTCGAGAGCGAGAATCTCGTGGTCACGAACGGGCCTCGCGGATTCATGCGAGGACTCCACACGATGGGTGCGGTCGCGCGCACCCGCCGTGACGCTCGTGTCGCTGCCGCATCCGCGGTCGCGCCGAGTGCTGCGCCGGCGGGCACCCGGCTGTCCGTCGCCGAGGGGACCATGCTGGGGTTCGACGCGACGATGCGGATGCTGACGGAGGCGGGAATCGCGGTCGCGCCGTACCTGGTCGTGGAGAGCGCGACCGAGGCCGATCCGTCGTTCGACGGTCCGTACGTGGTCAAGCTCGCGGACGTCGCGCACCGGACGGAGCACGATGCGGTGCGGGTGCGGGTGCCCCGCGAGGGGATCGGCGACGCCATCGCGGATCTGCAGCGGATCGCGGCCGCAGACGGTCTCCCGCCGACGATCGCCATCCAGGCGATGGTGGACGGGCACGGCGAGGCGTTCATCGGCATCACCGGCCGTTCCGAGCTGGGCCCCGTCGTCGTCTTCGGGCTGGGCGGCGTCTTCGTCGAGGTGTTCAAACGGGTGGGCGGGCGCATGGCACCGTTCACCGAGCTGGACGCGCGGGAGTTGCTCGCCGAGTTCGATGATCTCGGGGTGTTGGACGGTCATCGGGGGAAAGCGGCCTGGGATCGGGATGCCATCGTCGCGACGCTGCTGTCCGCGAGCGCTCTGGCGGCCTCGGGCCGTGAGTGGATCGATTCGATCGACATCAACCCGCTCATCATCACGCCGGACGGCCCGGTGGCCGTCGACGGCCTGGCCCTGCTGCACGAGGAGGACTGACCCGAGAGAGGGGGT
>NZ_BADA01000548.1 GCF_000333395.1 Microbacterium sp. B19 | reverse complement strand
CGATCGCCGTCGTGCTCGACGGCAACGGCGACGTCCACGCGATCGAAGACGTCTGCACGCACGGCGACATCTCGCTCTCCGACGGTTTCGTCGAGGGCGAGACGCTCGAGTGCTGGGCGCACGGATCGGCGTTCTCGCTGAAGACCGGCCGCCCCCTGAACCTGCCGGCGTACGAGCCGGTCCCCGTGTACGAGGTCGTGATCGACGGAGACGACGTGCTCATCGATCCCGCCGTCACGAAATCTCTCTGAACTACCGAGTAAGGAACCCCATGTCTGTCCTCGAGATCCGCGACCTCCACGTGACGGTCGAGACGGATGCCGGCACGACCCCGATCCTCAACGGTGTGACGCTGACGCTGCGCACCGGCGAGACCCACGCGATCATGGGTCCCAACGGCTCCGGCAAGTCGACCCTGGCGTACACGATCGCCGGTCACCCCAAGTACACCGTGACGAGCGGCTCCATCACCCTCGACGGTGAGGACGTCCTCGAGATGAGCGTCGACGAGCGTGCGCGCGCCGGCCTCTTCCTCGCGATGCAGTACCCGGTCGAAATCCCGGGCGTCACCGTGACGAACTTCCTCCGCACCGCCAAGACGGCGATCGACGGCGAGGCGCCGGCGATCCGCACGTGGACCAAGGACGTCAAGGGCGCCATGGAGAACCTGCGGATGGATGCCAAGTTCGCCCAGCGCAACGTCAACGAGGGCTTCTCGGGCGGCGAGAAGAAGCGTCACGAGATCCTCCAGCTCGAGCTGCTCAAGCCGAAGATCGCCGTGCTCGACGAGACCGACTCGGGTCTCGACGTCGACGCGCTGAAGATCGTCTCGGAGGGTGTGAACCGCGCGAAGGAGAACACCGACCTCGGCGTGCTCCTCATCACGCACTACACCCGCATCCTGCGCTACATCCGCCCCGACTTCGTGCACGTCGTCGTGAAGGGCCGGATCGTGGAAGAGGGCGGCCCCGAACTCGCCGACCGACTCGAGGAAGAGGGTTACGACCGTTTCCTCGAGGCCGGTACCCCGGTCGACGCGTAAGATCGTTACATGACCGCAACACTCGCTCCCGAGAAATACGACGAGGTCACCGAGGCGCTCAAAGACGTCATGGACCCCGAGCTGGGGATCAACGTCGTCGACCTGGGCCTGATCTACGACCTCGCGTGGGACGACGAGAACGACGCGCTCGTCATCCACATGACCCTGACGTCGGCCGGCTGCC
>NZ_BADA01000549.1 GCF_000333395.1 Microbacterium sp. B19 | reverse complement strand
CGGCGATGGAGGCCGCCCTCCTGCTCGCCGCGCTCGCGACGCGCGCCGGTGACCACGTGCATCTCCTCATGTTCGACCGCGTCACCCGAGCACGCGTCACGCGCGTCGACGGTCCACAGCTCCTTCCCGCACTCGTGGATGCCATGGCCCCCGTCGACCCGCAGCTCATCGACACCGACTGGGATGCCGCGCTCGCCGAGGTGCGCGGTTTCACGCAGCGTCCCGCGCTCGTGGTGCTGCTGACCGCCGCCGATGACCCCGAGGCCGCGCGAGCGTTCCTCGCGTCGCTCCCCGCCGTCGCCGCGCGGTCGCGACTGCTGGTGGCCACGGCCACCGACGGTCCGGGCGAGACCCCGGCGCGCGACGACGCCGCCGCCGTCTACGCCGCCGCCGCCGTCGAGCGCGCGCGGTCCGACGCCGATCGCGTGCGCGCGGCCGTCGAGCGCGCGGGCGGCGACGCGGTCTCCGCCTCGGCCGACGACCTGCCCCCTCTCGTGGCGGACCGCTACCTCGCGCTGAAAGCCGCCGGGCGGCTGTAGCGCGAACCCCCTCCCGGCCGCGGGGCACGGCATCCCTCCGCCCGCCGACCCCGACCGAGCACGGCCGTCGCACCGCGACGGATCACAGGCATCCCAGGCGTAGCACACAGCCGACCATGCATCCCGTCGCATACGTCGCGGCTTATCCTGGGGGGTACCCTTTCCAGCCGCCGGCGTGTCCCTCCGCGCACGGTTCGGCCGTCTACGCACAGGATGCGGGAGCTCTCTTGCCAGGAAACGCCACCACCCGCTTCGACGATGTGGCCCTCGTGTCGGTGGCGAGCGTGCTGCCCAGCCGCGTGACCACGTCCGACGACATCGAGGAGCGTCTGGCTCCCGCGCTGTCGCGTCTGAAGCTCAAGCCCGGACTCCTCCGACGGGTCGCGGGAGTGGTGGAACGCCGGAACTGGGCCGAGGGCGAGTCGTCCGACGAGGCGACGATCGCAGCCGGCAAGCAGGCGCTCGCCGAGGCGGGCGTCGACCCGAGCGAGATCGGGCTCATCATCAACACCTCGGTGACGCGCAAGCACCTCGAGCCCTCCGTCGCGGTGCGTCTGCACCACGGGCTCGGGCTGCCGAGCTCGGCGATCAACTTCGACGTCGCCAACGCGTGCCTCGGCTTCATCAACGGCATGAGCCTCGCGGCGGGCATGATCCAGTCGGGTCAGGTCAAGTACGCCCTCATCGTCAACGGCGAGGATGCCGACGAGATCCAGGTCAACACCATCAACCGGCTCGTCCGCGAAGACCTCGACCGCGACGCGTTCATGCAGGAGTTCGCCTCCCTGACCCTCGGTTCCGGCGCGGCGGCCGCCGTGCTCGGCCGCGCGAGCGACCACCCCGAGGGGCACCGCATCGTCGGCGGCGTGACCCGCGCGGCGACGCAGTTCTACGACCTGTGCGTCGGCAGCGTCGACGGCATGTTCACCGACGCGAAGGCGCTGCTGAAGGGCGGCCTCGACCTCGTCGTCTCGGCGTGGAAGGAAGCCCGCGGCGAGTTCTCGTGGACGGGCATGGACCGCTACATCACCCACCAGGTGTCGTCGGTGCACACCTCCGCGATCGTGCGCGCCGCGAAGCTCGACCGCGGCCGGGTGCCGGTCACCTACCCGCACCTGGGGAACGTCGGCCCCGCCTCCATCCCGATCACCTTGGCCGACGAGCAGAAGACCCTGCGCCGCGGCGACCGCGTCCTGCTGATGGGAGTGGGCTCCGGGCTGAACACCGGGATGCTGGAGCTGGCCTGGTGACGATCACGGACCTGTCCGCGACTCTCCCCCCGGCGGGCCT
>NZ_BADA01000550.1 GCF_000333395.1 Microbacterium sp. B19 | reverse complement strand
GGGGGACGCCGATTCGGACCCCCTAATAGCCGAGCGCATTCACGGTCCCAGTGCACGCGACCGAGACGACGGAGGGTCGCGCACGCCTCTACGCGGCGTCGCAAGACACCGCCCACGCCCTCGACGAGGTGCGGGCCGCCACGCGCCGACGCCTCGTGCGCCTCTTGGGCCTCTCGCCCCGGACGACCCCGGAGCACCTCGCGGACGCCGTGGCCGAGCGGCTCGGCGCGGATCGAGCGGTGGTGCACGGCATCCTGATCGACGATCTTCCCCGCACCGACCGCGACCTCGTCGCGGCGAGCGATCGCCTACGCGACCTCGAGACGAGCGTGCGCGCGACTCTTCCCACGGAAAGGACCCCCCGATGACCGACAGTCCTCTCGGCGCCCCCGACCACACGGCCCCGGCCGCGCCGGCGAGCGCCGCCCCGCGACCCGACGGCGACGACGCGACCCTGCGGCAGGCGATGCACCGGGTCCGCACCGAGGTCGGCAAGGCCGTCGTCGGGCAGGACGGCACGATCACCGGATTGCTCATCGCCCTCCTCGCCCGCGGCCACGTGTTGCTGGAGGGCGTGCCGGGCGTCGCGAAGACGCTGCTGGTGCGGTCGTTCAGCCGCGCGCTCGGTCTCGACACCCGCCGCGTGCAGTTCACCCCCGACCTGATGCCCGGCGACGTGACCGGATCGCTCGTCTACGACGCCCGGTCCGGCGAGTTCGAGTTCCGCGCAGGCCCCGTGTTCACCCACGTGCTGCTCGCCGACGAGATCAACCGCACACCGCCGAAGACGCAGGCCGCGCTCCTCGAGGCGATGGAGGAGCGTCAGGTGTCCTCGGACGGCGTCAGCCGTCCGCTTCCCGACCCGTTCCTCGTCGCCGCGACGCAGAACCCCGTCGAGCACGAGGGGACGTACACGCTGCCCGAGGCGCAGCTCGACCGCTTCCTGCTCAAGCTCGTCGTCGATCTCCCCGGGCGCGACGCCGAGGTCGACGTCCTCCGCCGCCACGCGGGCGGGTTCGACCCCCGTCGTCTCGGCGAGGCGGGAGTGGATGCCGTCATCACACCGGCCGAGATCCTCGCGGCGCAGCGCGCCGCGGCATCCGTCGCCGTCGCCGACGACGTGCTGGGGTACGTGGTCGACCTGGCCCGCGCGACGCGCCAGAGCCCGTCCGTTCTGCTCGGGGTGAGCCCTCGCGCGTCGACGGGGCTGCTGGCTGCGGCGAAGGCGTGGGCGTGGCTCGGCGGCTACCCCGCGATCACCCCCGACCACGTGCAGACGATGCTCGTCCCGGTGTGGCGGCACCGGATCCGCCTGCGGACGGAAGCCGAGATCGAAGGCGTCTCGGTGGATGCCGTCCTCACCTCGGTTCTGCAGCAGACGCGCGTCCCGCTCTGATGTACGTCACCGGCCGCTCGGCCCTGCTCGTCGCGCTGGGGGTCGTCCCGGTGATCCTCTTCACGGCTGCCGGGGCGGAACCGTGGAGCGTGGTGGGCGGGTGGGTGCTGCTGTGCGCGGGACTCGCCGCGGCCGACGTGATCCTCGCCGCGAACGCCCGAAGCGTCGACGTCACACGGGCCCTGCCCGAGCGGGCATTGCGCGACGTTCCCCTCACCGGTGAGCTGCGGGTGCGCAACCTCGGCCGGCGTACGCTCCGCGCGCAGGTGCGCGACGCGTGGCAACCGACGGCGGGTGCTCCGCCGGAGCGCCTGCGGCTCACCGTTCCGCCCGGAGAGCGCCGCGGGGCGGCGCTCTCGCTGCTGCCGCGGCGACGCGGCGAACTGCGCAGCGAATTCGTCGTCGTGCGGTCCGCGGGGCCGCTGGGTCTGGCCGGGCGTCAAGCGACGCTCGCCGCCCCCGCGCGGCTGCGCGTGCTGCCGCCGTTCACGTCGCGACGGCATCTTCCGTCGCGTTTGGCGCGGCTGCGCGAACTCGACGGCTTCACCGGGTTCCCGCCGCTGTTCATCACCGCCAGCGACGCCGAGTCCCTGTACGCGGACGCCGTGCGTCTGGCCGAGCGCGCCGCCCGCGACGGCGTCGACGTCACGTTCGAGACCGTCTCGGGCGAACAGCACGTCTGGCCCCTCCAGGCGGGGCGGCACGCCCCCGCCGACACCTCCATC
>NZ_BADA01000551.1 GCF_000333395.1 Microbacterium sp. B19 | reverse complement strand
TCAGCGATCGACGCAATGTCAGTGGCATCCGGGGTTGTGTGACTGAGGTTGTGCGAATTGCTGAGGTTAGGCGCGTGCCGAGGGAGGGATGCCACGGCATCAGGTCAGCGATTCGCGTCGGGTGGGTGGCATCCGGGGTTTGCCGCTGAGGTTGCGCGGATCGCTGAGGTTGCGGCCGCGGCTGGTGCTCCGAGCCCCGAGACTGCACGCTGCTGACAAACCCACTGCAGCCTGCAACCGAGTTGTCAGGCGCATGCAGTCTCGCGATCCCGGCCCCCCGCGCGGGTCGCAACCCCGCCCGCGGCACAGCCCGGATGTCGGAAGCCCCGCGTACCCTCGAAGCATGTGCGGTCGATTCGTCGTGGCCAATGTGGCATCCGAGCTGGTGGGCGTGCTGCGCGTCGACGTCGAGACCGATGAGCTGCCTCCCCCGTCGTACAACATCGCGCCCACGGCATCCGTGGCCATCGTGCTCGACTCGGTGAAGACCGAGCCGCCGGTGCGGCGCCTGGAGGTCGCGCGGTGGGGCCTGGTCCCGGGCTGGGCGAAAGACGTCAAGATCGGCGCGCGGGCGTTCAACGCGCGGTCCGAGGAGATCGAAGACAAGCCGATGTTTCGCAACGCCCTCATCAAGCGTCGCGCGGTCATCCCCGCCTCGGGGTACTACGAGTGGAAGACGACTGACGCGGGCAAGACGCCGCACTACATCCACCCTGCCGACGGCTCGCCGCTGTTCTTCGCCGGGCTCTACGAGTGGTGGAAGGATCCGGCGAAGGCCGAGGACGACCCCGCACGCTGGGTGCTCAGCTGCACGATCCTCACGCGCGACGCGATCGGTCGCCTCGGGTCCATCCACGACCGGATGCCACTGTTCATGGACCCCGACTTCGCCGATGCGTGGCTCGACCCGACGACCGAGAACGTCGGCGACATCCTGGATGCCGCGATCGACGCCGCCCCCGATGTCGCCGAGACGCTCGACGACCACGTCGTGTCGTCCGCCGTGGGGAACGTGCGCAACGACAGCCCCGACCTCATCGAGCCGGTCGAATGACGACGCTCCTCGATACGGCGGTTCTTCCCCGCGCTCAGTGGACCGAGAGCGCCGACGCCCACGCCGAGCGCGCCGACGCGCTCACGGCCGCGCATCGAGCTCGCGCCGCCCGGGGCCAGAAGCATCCGGTCGAGGACTTCCTCTTCACGTACTACTCCTACAAGCCGGCGATCCTGCGCCGATGGCATCCCGGTCCGGGTGTCGTCCTCGCCGACGCCGACGAGCGCGCCGCGTGGCGCTGGTACCGCCCTGTCGCCGAGGGCGTGGAGGTGGATGCCGAGGCATTCCGCCGCGACCGCGGCTCGTTGTACCGCGGCGTGGTGAACCTGCTGCGCGCCACTGCCGCCCGCCCGGCGCAGTTCGGCTGCTTCGGGTTGCACGAGTGGGCCATGGCCTACCGCACCGCGGAGGTGCGGCACTCGGTGCCGCTGCGTCTCGGATCCGACGGCACGGACGCCGTCGTCGAGTCGCACGACCTCAAGTGCACGCACTTCGACGCCTTCCGGTTCTTCACGCCGGACGCGGTTCCGCGCAACCGCACCGTGCTGTCGCGAGACCTCCAGGTCGACGTCGAACAGCCCGGATGCCTGCACGCGGGCATGGACGTGTACAAGTGGGCCGTGAAGCTCGGGCCGCTCGTGCCCGGCGACATCCTGCTGGACGCGTTCGAGCTTGCGCGCGACATCCGCACGCTCGACATGGAGGCGTCGCCCTACGACCTCACCGACTGGGGGTACTCCCCCGTCCCGATCGAGACGACCGAGGGTAAAGCGCGATACGTCGCTCGCCAACGTGCCCTGAGCGAGCGCTCGCAGTCGCTGCGCACGGCCCTCATCGCCGAGGTCACGGCCGGCGACGACACGCCCGGTGGGGCCGATTTCTTGCGTCCCGAATCCGTGTAGTAAGCTCATGGAGTTGCCTCGAAAGGGGCGAGAACAGAAAACGGGCCTGTGGCGCAGCTGGTAGCGCACCTGCATGGCATGCAGGGGGTCAGGGGTTCGAGTCCCCTCAGGTCCACCGAAACAGATGCCCCGCGAGAATTCGCGGGGCATCTTGCGTTAGCCCAGCAGCTCGACGTCGAACTCCCGCACCACGGCCCGCACCTCGTCGAGGTAGCGCCGCGCCTGTTCGGTGAGCGGGATCGCGGCGTGTGCGATCCACCCGATCTCGATGCGCTCGTCCACGTCGAGGGGCACCGCGACGATCTCGGGATCGAGGTCGTCGCTGATGATGCCGGTCGAGATCGTGTAGCCACCGAGACCGATCATGAGGTTGAAGATCGTCGCGCGGTCGGACACCCGGATCTCCTGCGTGCTGGAACGCGTCGACAGGATCTCCTCGGCGAAGTAGAACGAGTTGTTCGTGCCCTGATCGAACGTCAGGCGCGGGAGCCCCTCGAGGTCGGCGAGCGTCACGCGCTTCCGCCCCGCGAGCGGGTTCTTTCGCGAGACGAAGATGTGCGGGTCGGCGAGGAACAGCGGGTGGAAGGACAGCCCGGAGTCGCGGAGCAGCTTGTCGATGACATCGCGGTTGAAGTCGTTCCGGTACAGGATGCCGAGCTCGCTACGGAGCGTCCGGACGTCCTCGATGATGTCCCACGTGCGCGTCTCGCGCAGCGAGAACTCGTACTGCTCCGCCCCGCTGGCCTTGACCATCCGCACGAACGCGTCGACGGCGAACGAGTAGTGCTGGGCCGACACCCCGAGGAGCCGGCGCGACGGCGGCCGGTCGAGGTACCGCTGCTCGAGGAGCGCGACCTGCTCGACCACCTGCCGCGCGTACCCGAGGAACTCGACGCCGTCCGACGTCAGCGTGATTCCGCGCGCCGACCGAACAAGCAGCGACCGCCCCACGCGCGCCTCGAGATCTTTCATCGAGGCCGACATCGTCGGCTGCGACACGTAGAGCAGGTCGGCCGCCGCGGAGATGGACCCCTCGGCCGCGACCTCGATGAAGGACTGGAGTTGCTGCAGCGTCACGCCGCTCGATCGACGAGCCATAGGCAAAGACTATAGGAGCGAATAGTTGGGACGGATTACCCGATGGATGCCACGGGCGAGGACCATGGGATCACCGATGACCGCGCGGCGGTCTCCCGACGCGCGAGAGGAGTTCTCGGACATGTCCACCGACTTCACGTTCCAGATCTCGACCACCCGATTCGACGAGAACTACTCCCCGTCCGAGAGCTCGCGCGCCACGACGAACTTCGCCAACCTCGCCCGCGGTGAGGACCGGCAGGAGAACCTCCGCAACGCCCTGACGATGATCGACCGTCGCTTCAACGATCTCGCGCGCTGGGACAACCCCGAGGGCGACCGGTACTCCCTGGAGATCGATATCGTCTCCGTCGACCTGGAGTTCGCGGCATCCGGAGACGACCAGCGGTTCCCGCTCCTCGAGGTGCTCGACCTCGTCGTCGTCGACCGCAAGACGGGCGCGCGCCACCACGGGATCGTCGGCAACAACTTCTCCTCGTACCTGCGCGACTTCGACTTCAGCGTGCTGCTGCCCGCCGCCAGCGCGGCCGCCGGTGGCTTCACGGTGCCCGACGATTTCGGCGCCCTGCACGGCAAGCTGTTCCAGCACTTCCTCGAGTCGCCCGAATACCGCGAGCGTTTCGACGTCTCGCCGGTGATCTGCATCAGCGTCTCGACCAGCAAGACGTATCAGCGCACCGACAACCGGCATCCGGTCCTCGGGGTCGAATACGTGCAGGACGACTACTCGCTCACCGACGAGTACTTCGGGAAGATGGGCCTCCAGGTCCGCTACTTCCTGCCCGAGGGCAGCTCGGCGCCGCTCGCGTTCTACTTCCGCGGCGACCTGCTGAACGACTACACCAACCTGCAGCTGATCGGCACGATCAGCACGATGGAGACGTTCCAGAAGATCTACCGGCCCGAGATCTACAACGCCAACTCCGCGGCTGCGCACGTCTTCCGCCCGACCCTGGAGAGCCAGGACTTCTCGCGCACCCGCGTCGACTACGACCGCGAGGAGCGCTCGCGTCTGGCCCTGATCCAGGGCACCTACGCCGAGGAGCACTTCGTGAAGCCCCACGGCGAGCTGCTCGCCCGCTGGGCCGGCCTCTCCCCCGCCCTCGTCCACTGACCCCGCCGGAGACCGCACGCATGAATGCCCTGATCCCCACCGCCGCCGTCGGGAGCCTCCCCAAGCCCTCGTGGCTCGCCGAGCCCGAGAAGCTCTGGTCGCCCTGGGCGCTCGAGGGCGACGCCCTCGTCGAGGGCAAGCAGGACGCGCTGCGCGCCGCCGTGCACGAGCAGCGTCAGCGGGGCCTCGACATCATCAGCGACGGCGAGCAGACCCGCCAGCACTTCGTCACGACCTTCATCGAGCACCTCAGCGGCGTCGATTTTGAGAACCGCGAGACGGTCCGCATCCGCAACCGCTACGACGCGAGCGTCCCGACGGTCGTCGGCCCGGTCGGGCGTGAGAAGCAGGTCTTCGTCCAGGATGCCGCGTTCCTCCGCCAGCAGACCGATCAGCCGATCAAGTGGGCACTGCCGGGGCCCATGACGATGATCGACACGCTGGCCGACCGGTACTACGGGAGCCGCGAGAAGCTCGCGTGGGAGTTCGCCGGCATCCTGAACCAGGAGGCGAAAGAGCTCGAGGCAGCGGGCGTCGACATCATCCAGTTCGACGAACCCGCCTTCAACGTGTTCTTCGACGACGTCCGCGACTGGGGTGTCGCGACGCTCGAGCGGGCCATCGAGGGGCTGCGCGCCGAGACCATCGTGCACATCTGCTACGGCTACGGCATCAAGGCGAACACGGACTGGAAGGCGACACTCGGTCCGGAGTGGCGTCAGTACGAGCACTCATTCCCGCTGTTGCAGGGGTCGAGCATCGACACGGTGTCGCTGGAGTCGCACAACTCCCGCATCCCGCTCGATGTCATCGAACTCCTCCGC
>NZ_BADA01000552.1 GCF_000333395.1 Microbacterium sp. B19 | reverse complement strand
CTTCTGCGGCCAGAAGCCCTCGAGCTGGTTGAGGTCGTCGAGCAGACGGTCGGCGTAGTCGGTGATCCGCAGGAACCACTGCGTCAGCTTCTTCTTGACGACGACGGCGCCGCTGCGCTCGCTCGTGCCGTCGGGCAGCACCTGCTCGTTGGCGAGCACCGTCTGGTCGACCGGGTCCCAGTTGACCAGCGCGTCCTTGCGGTACGCGAGGCCCTTCTCGTACAGCTTCTGGAACAGCCACTGGTTCCAGCGGTAGTACTCGGGGTCGCTCGTGTGCAGCACGCGGCTCCAGTCGAACGAGACGCCGTAGTCCTTCAGGCTCTCCTTCTGCTGCGCGATGTTTGCGTAGGTCCACTCGACGGGGTCGGCACCCCGCTTGATGGCGGCGTTCTCGGCGGGGAGGCCGAAGGAGTCCCACCCGATGGGGTTGAGGACGTTGTAGCCGCGGTGGCGCCAGAAGCGCGCAACGATGTCCGAGTACAGGTAGTTCTCGGCGTGACCCATGTGGAGGTCGCCGGACGGGTACGGGAACATCGCGAGCACGTACTTGCGCGGACGCGTGTCGGCGTCGCCGCCGGCGCGGAACGGGTCCTTCTCGGCCCACGCCTGCTGCCACTTCGCCTGGATCTCATGGGGGTCGAAGCCTCCGTCGGCGGACGGCGCGGAAGAGGGGTTCTGAGACACGGGTGAGACCAATCGTGAAAGTCGGGAGGCCACGAGGGCCAACGTCCAGGCTACCGGACCCTGCGGGGCCGCTTCCGAAGCGGCCGGGGCCTCACCATCCGACCGGCACGGTAGCCCCGAGCGCCGCGAGCGGAGCCCGCGCCTTGATCCCCACCTCGGCGACTTCGGATGCCGCGACCGAGCGCCACGTGATCCCTCCGCCGGCGCCGACCCAGGTGGCATCCGGTTCCACGACGATGCTGCGGATCACCATCGCGAGGTCCGCGGCGCCGTCGTCGCCGATCCAGCCGAACGTGCCGGAGTAGACGCCGCGCGGGGCGCCCTCGAGCCCCGCGAGGATCTCCATCGCCGACGCCTTCGGTGCACCGGTCATGCTGCCGGCGGGGAAGGCCGCGTCGAGCAGGTCGCCGATCGTCGTCCCGGGCCGCAGCGTCCCGGAGACCTCACTCACGAGCTGGTGCACCGTGGGGTACGTCTCGACGTCGAGCAGCCTGTCGACGGTCACCGACGACGGTTCGCACACCCGCGAGAGGTCGTTGCGCATGAGGTCGACGATCATGACGTTCTCGGCGCGCTCCTTGGCATCCGTCCGGAGATCCTCGGCGAGAGCCCGGTCGCGGGCGGGATCCGGATGCCGCGGACGCGTGCCCTTGATCGGATGCGTGTGCACGCGCCCGCCGCCTACTTCGAGGAAACGCTCGGGCGAGGCGCTCACGAGCGCGGTGTCGCCGATGCGGACGAAGCCGGCGTGATGCGAGGACGCGCTCCCGCGAAGCCGCCGGAACGCCGCCAGCGCGTCGATGGACCCGGGGAGGGTGAACCGCGTGGTGAGACAGAGCTGGTAGGCGTCGCCGTCCGCGATCCGTTCGCGGCAGGCCGCGATGAGGGCGGCGTACTCCTCGGGTGAATGGCGACCGGCTGCCACTCCTCGCGGCTGCGCCTCTGGCACCGCCGGGGCCTCCGGAACGTCTGCCGCGGCGGCGGCGAGAGCGTCCGCATCGGCGGACACGGCCCACATGCGGCGCGCCGCGTGGTCGAACGCGAGCAGCTCGTCGACGCGCAGCCACGCCGGCTCCCCTTCATAGGACACCCAGCCGACCCATCCGCCCCGGAAGACCGGGACATCGGGGTCGTGCACCGCCGGGGTCGTGGCATCCACCGCCGCGGGGGCGTCGGCAGGCGCGGGCCGACCCGTCCCGAGGAAGCTCCAGCCCGTGGAGGCGTCCGCTCCGGCGTCGAGCCAGAACGCGTGCGGGGCGTCGGCGAACAGGGCGCGGAAGACGTCGTCGGGCTCCCGCCACCGCGGCGAGGCGACCGTGGAGACAGAACGCGGCACGCTCCCAGGCTAGGGGGCGGTCGCGGTCCTAGGCTGTGCGAGGTGAACGACATCCTCACGTGGCTTCTGGACGTGGTGCAGCACGTCGATCCCGTCGTGCGCACGCTCGTCGCCGGCGTGGCGATGATGTTCGAGACGAGCGTTCTGCTGGGCCTCATCGTTCCCGGCGACACAATCGTGATCGTGGCGGGGACCGCTATCGCCTCCCCGCTCGAAGGCATCCTGCTCGGTGTCGCCGTCGTGATCGGATCGCTCCTCGGCGAGAGCCTCGGATTCTGGCTCGGCCGCTACTTCGGACCGCGCATCCGCGCCTCGCGCATCGGGCAGAAGCTCGGCGACCGCAACTGGGAACGCGCCGACCGCTACCTGCGGCGCCGCGGCGGCCCGGCCATCTTCCTGTCGCGCTTCCTGCCCGTGCTGCACTCTCTCGTGCCGCTCACCGTCGGCATGGCGGGGTACCGCTACCGTCGGTTCCTCGCGTGGACGGCGCCCGCGTGCCTCGTGTGGGCGGGCCTGTACATCACCGTCGCGGCGACGGCGGCCGGCACGTACCGCGAGCTCGCCGACCAGATCCACTACGCCGGCTACGTGTTCGTCGGCATCATCGTCGTCTTCCTTCTGCTCGTCTACATCGGCAAGAAGGTGCTCGAACGCATCGAGCGCCGGCACCTCGCCGACGAGCCCGACTCCCTCGAACCGGCGGGCGACGACGTGAAAGACTGAACGGGATGCCTCGTTCTCCTCGCTCTCCTCGCGCCAAGGTGCTGTGGTTCGCACGCCTCGAGTACCGCTTCCACGCCTGGCGCGAGCGGCGCGCACGCGGACGCGGCCTTCGGCCCACGGTCACCGGCTTCCCGGGCTACGGGACCGAGGAGTGGGTGCGGGTCCTCGGCCGCGTCCTCATCACTCCTCCGGTCAAGCGCACGTCGAGCGGCGACTTCGCGAGCCTGCGTGGCTGGCGCAGCTTCGCGGCCGTTCCCGTCGGGTTCGCGCGGGTGACGGTGACGATCCAGGGCGTCGACCACGATGTCGTCGCCGACCGTGGCGGGGTCATCGACGCGAAGCTCCCCGCGACGCTGCCGCCCGGTTGGCAGACCGTGACGACGACCGTCGAGGGCAGCGAGCCCACCGAGACGCGGGTGTTCATCGTCGGATCCGACGTGCGGTTCGGGGTCGTCAGCGACGTGGATGACACGGTCATGGTCACCGCGCTCCCGCGGCCCCTGCTCGCGGCGTGGAACTCGTTCGTCGTGGACGAGCACGCCCGCCAGCCCGTGCCCGGCATGGCTGTGATGCTGGAACGTCTCTCGCGCGAGCACCCGGGCGCGCCCGTCATTTACCTCTCGACCGGGGCGTGGAACGTCGCGCCCACCCTGACGAGGTTCATGCGCCGCCACCTGTTCCCCTCGGGCTCGTTCCTGCTCACCGACTGGGGGCCGACGCACGACCGGTGGTTCCGCAGCGGTCGCGCCCACAAGGAGGGCAACCTGCGACGGCTCGCCGCGGAGTTCCCGAACGTGAAGTGGCTGCTCGTCGGCGACGACGGTCAGCACGACGACGCCATCTACACGCAGTTCGCCATCGAGCACCCCGACAGCGTCGCCGCGGTCGCGATCCGCCGCCTCCTCCCCGCCGAGGCCGTGCTGGCCGGTGGCCGCACGGTCGTCGACGACCACTCCGCCGCCGACGTGCCGTGGGTCACCGAGTCGGACGGCGCAGGGCTCCTCGAACGCCTCGAGGACGTCGGCGTCATCTCCCGCGACGCCTGACGCGTCTGGCGCGCTGCGGCGGCTGAGCGATGGCGCAAGGTCA
>NZ_BADA01000553.1 GCF_000333395.1 Microbacterium sp. B19 | reverse complement strand
AGCAAACGGTTTCAGGTACTATTTCACTCCCCTCCCGGGGTACTTTCACCTTTCCCTCACGGTACTTGTCGNCTATCGGTCATCTGGGAGTATTAGGCTATCANNGGTGGTCCTGACAGATTCACACGGGATTTCTCGGGCCCCGTGCTACTTGGGATACTCTTCACGCCAAGAACAGGCATTTCGACTACGGGGTTCGCACCCTCTATGACCGGCCATTCAAAACCGTTCGTCTATACCCTCTTGTCACGTCGACTGCTCGGCAGAACAATCAGAAAAGTCCCACAACCCCCAACATGCAACGCCTGCCGGCTATCACACACGCTAGGTTTAGCCTCTTCCGGTTTCGCTCGCCACTACTCACGGAATCGCTGTTGCTTTCTCTTCCTGTGGGTACTGAGATGTTTCACTTCCCCACGTTCCCTCTACCCGCCCTATATATTCAGGCGGGAGTCACCAGGTACGCACGCGCCCTGGCGGGGTTTCCCCATTCGGACACCCTCGGATCAAAACTCGCTTATCAGTTCCCCGAGGCTTATCGCAGATTGCTACGTCCTTCTTCGGCTCCAGATGCCAAGGCATCCACCGTTTGCTCTTAAAGACTTGAAATCACATGAGTTGAATCGTCAAAAAATTGACTAATGATCTTTAAGATCATCTACACCACACAACCCCAAAAGGTTGCATGGAAGATGCTCGCGTCCACTGTGTAGTTCTCAAAGTACGGGCGGTACCCACCCCCACCACCGGAACACCGGCGCAGGCGACCGCCGTCACCAGCGTCCTGGCCGATCGGGCCGGTGCCTGGGCCGTGCGCGTGCACGACGTTCCGACCACTCGCGACGCGCTCGCCGTCGCCCGCGCCTGGGAGGCCTGATGGACTTCGCCGACGAGATCACGCTGACGGG
>NZ_BADA01000554.1 GCF_000333395.1 Microbacterium sp. B19 | reverse complement strand
GATGGCCAAGTTCGTGCCGCGCGAGCGGCTGGAAGTGGTCAAGAACGATGGTTACTGGGATCCGGCACGCCGCCCCAAGATCGACCGCGTGGTGATGCTGCCGCTGCCGGAAGCCAACTCGCGCACCGCCGCCCTGATGTCGGGCCAGGTCGACTGGATCGAAGCGCCCGCCCCGGATGCGCTGGATGCCATCAAGGCACGCGGCTTCAAGATCTACTCCAACCCGCAGCCCCACGTCTGGCCATGGCAGTTGTCCTTCCTGCCCGGCTCGCCCTGGCTGGACAAGCGCGTGCGTCATGCCGCCAACCTGTGCGTGAATCGTCCGGCCATGAAGCAATTGCTGGGCGGGCTCATGGGCGAGGCCACCGGCACCGTCGAACCCGGCCATCCGTGGCGCGGCAATCCTAGCTTCCAGATCAAGTACGATCCGGCCGCCGCCAAGAAGCTCATGACCGAAGCCGGCTATTCCGCCGCCAAGCCGTTGACGGTGAAGGTGCAGATCTCGGCCTCCGGCTCCGGCCAGATGCAGCCGCTGCCGATGAACGAATTCATGCAGCAGAACCTGAAGGAATGCTTCTTCGACGTGCAGTTCGACGTCATCGAATGGAACAAGCTCTATACCAACTGGCGTATCGGTGCCAAGGACCCGAGCGCGATCGTGAACTTCGACGACCTGTCGATCGCGCACCGCCTGCGCGCGCACGACGCCTTCCGCGTGCTCGGCGTAGAGCTCATGGAGTACGTGTTCTGAGGTGCGGGCGCGACGTGGCGGCGCCGTCTGACGCCGAGACTGCCCGCGCCTGACAGACCCACTGCAGGCTGCAGTGGTTTCGTCAGGCGGATGCAGTCTCGCGGACCGGAGGCGGTACGGAGGC
>NZ_BADA01000555.1 GCF_000333395.1 Microbacterium sp. B19 | reverse complement strand
CGGTCGCTGCGGCGGCCTCGGCGTCGTCCACCGCGGCTTCGTCGTCGGGATCGGCGTCGACCGACGGGGTGTCGGTCGCCGGGCTCTCGTCCTGCGCCGACTCGGGGGCGTCGGTCGCGAGGGTCTCTTCGGGGGTCTGATCTTCTGTTGCGTCGGCCATATCGGGCGTACTCCCTGGCGGGCGACACCGCGCGTCGCCCGGCGAAATCTCGTGCGGCGCCGCACCCGGCGGGGCCGCGAACTCACTCGGTCTGCAGCAGGCCTGCGGCTCGTGCTGCGAAGGGCGGTCATCGCCCGAAGTCTTCTGGTGATTCGCCTGCGGCGCGGCCGCGGCTCATCGAAGCTCCATTATCGCACGGTCGGCCGGATTCGCTCACTTCGCCGAGCCACGTGTACCGCGCATAAACGCCCGGGCTCGCCGGAAACGCCCGGACGCGGCGTTTCCGGTGAGCCGGAGCGTTTATGAGCCTGCGTCTGTGCCTGCGCGGGCTTCTCGACGGCGAGGCATCCCACACGCAGCACATCGGGCGGCAGTGCAAGAATCGCGAGCATGAGTGAAACCGTCACCCCGCGTCAGCCCCGAGTGCTCGCGGTGTGGTTGATCATCGCGGGGGCGGTCGGCTGGTGGGCCGCGTTCTCGCTGACGATGGAACGCTTCCACCAGCTGATGGACGGCGGGGCAGCGGCATCCTGTGACTTCAGCGTGCTGGTGCAGTGCACCGCGAACCTGAAGTCGTGGCAGGGCAGCGTCTTCGGCTTCCCGAACCCGATCATCGGCCTCGCCGCGTGGATCGCGCCGATCGTCGTCGGGTTCGCGATCCTTGCCGGCGCCCGCTTCGCGCGCTGGTTCTGGATCCTGTTCTGGCTCGGGATCGCCGGGGCGATGACCTTCGTCATCTGGCTCATCTCCCAGAGCATCTTGCGTGCTCGGGACCCTCTGCCCGTGGTGCATGGGACATGTC
>NZ_BADA01000556.1 GCF_000333395.1 Microbacterium sp. B19 | reverse complement strand
TACGCGGGGCGTCGCCCGAATCCGACCTGGGCGCCGCCGATGGCAACCCAGCGGGTGATCGTCCCCGAGCCGGTCGCCTCGCCGGGCCCCGGCGTCGCGTGGGAGACCCCGACGGTGGTGCCCACCGGAGTCGGTTCGCGCGGACCCGCCGTCCGGCCGCCGTCCGCTCCGGCCGCGGGACCGCGTCCCGCGACCCAGCGTCCGCGCTCGTTCGCGGACCTGCGGACGGGCCCGCTGGAAGGCCGCACATTCGCATCCCTGCAGCAGTTCGCCGTGGCCGCGGTGCTCGAGGGTGGATATTCCGTGCCGACCATCGCGCGCCTGTTCCGCATCCAGCAGTGGCGACTGCAACAGTGGGTCGAGGAGGCAGCGCGAAACCCGATCGGCGGAGGAGGTCGGCGGTGACCGAGGAACACGAGGACGATCGTCTGAACGCCGTTCTGCACACGCTCGGAGAGCGGGTGCGGGCCATGCGTCTGGCCCGGGGAATGTCCCTCACGGCGCTGTCGTTCGAGGCCGAGCTGTCCGAGCAGCGCCTCCGCTCGATCGAGGCCGGTCGCACGGCTGTGCCCCTGGCCGTGCTCGTCGCGCTCGCTGACGTCTTCGAGGTCGGTGTGTCCGACCTGTTCGGCGACGCGGTCGCCGGGCCGGCTACGTCCGACGCGATCGATGCGCCGAGCGCGAGTCCGCACGTGGTGCCGAGTCCCGTGATCTGGGGTGGCGAGCTTCCTCCCGCACCGTGGATGACGTCGGCACCGTCCCCGGCGCCCGATTCCGCCATCGCGGAGACACCGATCGCGAGGCCGCCCGTCGCGCCGCCCGTCGTGGCGCGGCCGGTGATGGCGCCCGCGGCGCCCGTCGGCGGCCCGACCGAGCCGTTCCCCGCCGCCCCGACGCCGTTCCCCGCTGCCCCGGCGACGATGCCCGCGGTCGAGCGGTTGCCGGCGACGGGGTTCTCCCCCCACATCGCTCCGGGGACGGAGGTGCTCCCGCCTGCGCCGTGGCAGACGCCGATGAGGCACGCGGGACACCCCGCCACTCCGCCGCCACCGGCGGACTCCGCCGCGCCCGTTCCCCCTCCGCACGCCCCGTCGGTGGCGCCGCGGGTGCACCAGCGCGCCGCCGAGCGGGGGATGCAGAACGCCTCCGCCTACGTGTTCGTGGCTCCCGGCGCCGGCTCCACCACGGTGCCCCGCACGTTCGCGGACCTTCGCACAGGGCCGCTGGCCGGGCGCAACTTCCGCTCGTTGCAGGAGTTCGCCGTGGCATCCGTGGTCGAGGGGAACCATTCGATCGCCGACGTCGCCCGCGTTTTCCGAGTGCCGGTGTGGCGGCTCGAGCAGTGGGTGCGCGAAACCGGCCACGCGGTCTGAGCCCGACCGCGCGACCGGATGCGGCGCGTCAGAGAGCGCGGAGCTTCTCGAGCAGCGGTGCGGCGATCTCGTCGACGAAGCGCTGCTGCTGCTCGTCACCCACTTGGACGATCGCGATGTCCGTGAAGCCGGCGTCGAGGAACGGGCGGACGCTCTCCGCCAGTTCGTCGAGATCCGGCCCGCACGCGATGGAGTCCGCCACGTCCTCGGGGCGGACGAACTGCGAGGCTCCCGCAAAGCCTGCGGGGGTGGGGAGGTCGGAGTTCACCGCCCACCCGCCGGCGAACCAGCGGAACTGGTCGTGGGCGCGGGCGATCGCGGCATCCTTGTCGGGGTCCCAGCTGATCGGGATCTGACCGATCTTCCGTGAGTCGCCGTCGTGGTGCTCGTCCCAGCCGCGGACGAGGTCGGCTTCGGGCTCCGTGGTGATCAGGTGGTCGCCGAGCGGGGCGAACCGCTCGATCGAGTGTTCGCCCGAGACGGCGACACCGATCGGCACACCGCCCTCGGGGGCGTCCCACACGCGGGCCGAGTCGACGCGGAAGTACTCTCCGTCGTACGTCACCAACTCGCCGGTGTGCAGCGCCCGGATGATCTCGATCGCCTCGACGAGCATGTCCTGGCGGGCGAGCACGGCCGGCCAGCCCTCGCCGACGACGTGCTCGTTGAGGTTCTCGCCCGAGCCGAGGCCCAGCGTGAACCGGCCGTCCGACAGCAGTTGGAGCGTGGCGGCCTTCTGTGCCACGACCGCGGGGTGGTACCGGATCGTCGGGCAGGTGACGTACGTCATCAGCTCGACGTCGGTGGTCGCCTGTGCGACGGCGCCGAGCACCGTCCACGCGTACGGAGCGTGGCCCTGGGACGTCAGCCAGGGGGAGTAGTGGTCACTGGAGACCAGGAAGTCGTAGCCGGCGCGCTCCGCGCCGACCGCGTACCGCACGAGTTCCCGGGGGCCGCTCTGCTCGGTCATGAGGGTGTATCCGAAACGAGTCATGCCGTCACGGTAGGTCGACCCGGCGCGGCTGCCCGCGGGGTTGCGCTCCGTCGGAGGATCGGCAACGGGTCCACTGCCGGCGCCGTGGACCCGTTGCCGGACTCAGTGCCCGGGGGCGTCGACGGCCTTCTCGCCCTCGAGCCGCTTCTTCTCGGCATCCCTCCGCGTCTTGGCAAGGCTCGCCACGGTCGCGACCGCGACGGTCGCGGCGATGAACAGCAGCGAGAGCCAGATCGGGATCTCGGGGACCCACAGCAGCGGCTCGCCGCCGTTGATGAACGGCAGCTCGTTGACGTGCAGCGCGTGGAAGACGAGCTTCACACCGATGAACGCCAGGATGACGGCCAGCCCCTGCGACAGGTAGACGAGGCGCTCGAGCAGACCGCCGATGAGGAAGTACAGCTGGCGCAGGCCCATCAGGGCGAAGGCATTGGCGGTGAAGACGATGTACGCCTCGTTCGTCAGACCGTAGATCGCGGGAATCGAGTCGATCGCGAAGACGAGGTCGATGAATCCGATCGCGACGATGACCAGGAGCATCGGGGTGACGAAACGCTTGCCGTTCTTCTGGACGGTGAGCTTGTCGCCGTTGTACTCCTCGCTGACCGGGAGGATACGACGGACGAACCGCATGAAGCGTCCGTTGGCCGGGTCGCTCTCGCCGTGCGCGAAGGCCTGGCGGTAGGCGAGGAAGAGGAGCAGCGCGCCGAAGATGTAGAAGATCCAGGAGAAGTTCTCGATCAGCGCCGCACCGACCGCGATGAACGCCCCGCGCATGACCAGCGCGATGACGATGCCGATCATCAGCACCTTCTGCTGGTACTTCTTGGGTACCGCGAAGCCGGTCATGATGATGAGGAACACGAAGAGGTTGTCGATCGACAGCGCCTTCTCGGTCAGATAGCCGGCGAAGTACTCGCCGCCGTACGTCCAGCCGGAGACGACTCCGATGCCGACGCCGAACAGCAGGGCGAGGCCGATGTAGAACGCGGACCAGCGGGCGGACTCGCCGACCGTGGGTTCGTGCGGCTTTCGGACGTGCGCGAAGAACTCGAACACGAAGAACGCGATCGTGACCGCGATCGTGATGATCCAGATGAGCGGGGTGACACCCACGCGGGCCTCCAAGGGTTTTGGTGTACGTCGGAACACCAAGGTCTCTTCCACTCGCGATGCGAGCCGACGCCCCGGGCTCACGATGTCGTGTGCCGTATTGACGGGATCGTCGCGTGGGAATACTCCCCTTGCTGACCTCGATGGTACGGCACGTCGCCGGATCCTGCCCGAGCGATCGCTGGGAACCCTGGCATGCCCGTGCTCGGCCCGCAAGCCCCGGTCCGCGCGGAGGGCCTCACCCCAGGCTGGCGGGAACCACACCGATCGAGGAGGACCCGTGGAAGATCGCGAACCCACCCAGGACGCACCCGTGATGGACGGCGCCGACGAGGCCACGACCGAGGACAAGAAGGCCGGTGCCCGGGAGCAGCGCGCCGCCGACGCGGCCGTCGGCACCGATGCCGCCGACGAGGAGCTCGACGACGAACTGCGCAGCATCCGCGGGTACGGCGAAGACCGCTGACGCGACGACCCCGTCCGGAGCCGATTGGGGGTGCGGCTCGACGGACGGGGCGTCACTGCGCCTCCGAGGGCGCCTCCGCGCCGGCGATGCCGGGGCTGGATGCCACTGACGGTACTCGCTCGGCTCGGTCGGAAGACGGCCTCTCAGCCGATCCCTAAGCCCCACCGCACGATCTCCCGGAGAGCGCCCGCGCAACCCCCGACCTCCCATCGCGACCCGTGATCGAGGATGAGGCCATGTCGATGGATGCCGTACCGGTGCCGCCCCGTTGGCGGCGAGGCATCCGCGACCTCGTCTGGTGGGGACAGGACTACGTGTACGCCCTCGCGGCGCAGGTGCGAGCCGTCGGACCCGGCTCCCCGGACGACCTCGCGACCGGAACGCGGCGACCGCTCGTCCTCCTGCCCGGAATCTACGAGACCTGGCGGTTCCTCCAACCGCTGGCGGACGCGCTGCACGCCCGCGGACACCCGATCCACGTGGTGACCGGCCTGGGGTCGAACCGCCGTCCGATCGCCGAGTCCGCACGCGAGGTCGCGGACCTGCTCGTCGAGCGCGATCTGAGCGACGTCGTCCTCGTCGCGCACAGCAAGGGCGGATTGATCGGGAAGCACCTGCTCGCCTTCGACCCCGAGGGGGCGCGGGTGCGGGGGATGGTCGCGGTGGCGACGCCGTTCGGCGGATCCCGCTACAGCAGCCTCATGCCCACCCCGTCGCTGCGCGCCTTCCGATCCGGGGATGCCACCATGCGCGCGCTCGCCGCGGCCGCCGACGTCAACACGCGGATCGTGTCCGTCTACGGTGCGTTCGACCCTCACATCCCCGAGGGCAGTGAGCTCGCGGGCGCTCGCAACGTCCGGCTCGACGGCGGCGGGCACTTCCGGGTGCTCGCGGACCCGCGCGTGATCGCCGAGGTCATCCGCGCGGCCGAGTGAGGGCGTCGCCGCGGCGGTCCGCAGCGCCGCGCGGGAGGTGCCGGGTCAGCGTCCGCCGCCCCCGCCCCCGCCCATTCCGCCGCCGGAGAAGCCCCCGCCGAACGAGCCGCCGGAGAAGCTTCCCGATCCGCTGACCGGGGGTGCCGGGCTGGTCCCGGTGTGCAGGGTGGACAGCGACGAGGCGAACGCCGCGCTCGAGAACCCGTTCGGCCCCGAGTACCAGGCGAGGCCCGTCCCGGTGTCGCGCGCCTGGGTCGCGAGGACGTCGGCCCATTCCTTCTCGACACCCCACACGACCGCCCAGGGGAGCAGCTTCTCATGGAGGTGGAGCACCTGGACGGGATCGTCGAGTCCGGCGGGCCGCCGCTCGGCGCCCTCAGGACTCTGCAGGACGCGCATCCGGTCGGCCTCGGCCAGCGCCAGGTAGTCGCGCAGCCCGAGCAGGTAGTCGCGGGCGGGCGCGCCGGCATCCGTCACTCGATCCGACCACCGGATCACCAAGAAGGTCAGGACGCCGGCGACCGCCGTCACCGGGACGGATGCGATCTGCCACCAGTCCGGCGTCGTGCCGACCGACGTGATGAGGAGCGCGGCGAGGGCGAGGCCGAACGCGAGGACGGCGATCACGCCGGCGACGACGGCCGTGCTCCAGACGGGGCGTTGCATCCAGCCGCGGTGGCGCACTTCGGCGGCGGCGACCGGAAGGAGGTCTCGCAGCCGGTCACCCGCGTCGCTCCCGGGGCTGTCGAGCGCGACCCGCTGGCCCGGCACCGGCGTGTCGCCGAACACGGCGGCCAGGACACCCGCGCGCAGCGGTGTCGCACCGGCCCCGCTCACGTACTCGAGAGCCAGTGCGTCGTCGGCCGCCGGATCCTCGACCACGCGCAGGTGTCCGGCTACGGCGGTGTCGAGCACGGCGGCTGGGATCGCCGAGCCGGTGCGCCGGACGAGGTGCGCCCCCTCGAGGACATCGGTGTCGGACGGCGGGGTGTATTCGACGACGATGATGCCGCGACCCCGGGCATCGCGGTTCCGACGGCGCGAGACGGCAGCTGCACCGATCGCGGCGGCACTGACGCCGAGGGTGCCGATGGAGAGTGCCGACAGCGCGGGCGCGGCATCCACCGAGAACTGCTCCGCGGGCGTGCGGACCACTTCCCCGGGCACGAACGTCCCGCGGACGAAGCCGATGGAGATCGTGACGTTCTCGCCGGGGCCGAGGTCGGATGATGCCGCGGAATAGGCGACATCGCCTCCCGCCTCGACCTCGCGGGCGATGTCGCACCGGTCCGTCGAGCCCTCCGCGCCGCGGTAGCAGGACGCCGCGCCCTCGAGGGTCGCGTCGGCGAGCGTGGGGTCGACCGTGAGTTCCACGCTGACGCGCCCGAACGGCTGCTCCCACTCGGTCCCGTTGACGTCGCGGTAGAACTCGTCGGCGTCGGTGTCTGCGAAGGACCGGATCGTGTCGCGCTGCGTGTAGGAGATCACGTACGTCTGGATGCCGTGGACGTACGAGTCGTCGCCGGTGAGAACCCGCACTTCGCGTCGGTCCGTCTCGACCTCGTAGGGGATCGGGGCCCCGTCCGCGGCCGTGACCGAGGCGATCTCCGTGTGCAACGGCACCCCGTCGTAGTCGTCCGGGATCGCCCGGATGATTCCGCGGTTCTGATCCTCGTCGGGGAACCGGGCGACGAGGGTCTCCGTCACGGCGAGCTCGGCGTGGCCGTCCGCGGCGCGGGAGAGGGACATGCGGGCGTCGAACGAGTCGAATCGGAAGTCATCGACGTCCGCGTGCGCGGCTGCGGGCCGGACGAGCGAGAGTGCCGACAGTCCCAGCAGCATCACCACTGCGAGCAGTGGGCGAATCGAGCGGACTCGGGTGGCGAGGACGTCCATGTATCGACGCTATCGAGAAGCTCTCGCCGACGACTCCGTCGCGCGGCGGATCGTGCGGATGCCGTGACCCGAGGCGGCGATCACGCCGCCGTGGGCGTCGTCGGGGTCGCGATCGCGGGGCGGACGGTGAGGCAGCAGGGCTCGCGCGTGGCGGCGCAGACCCCGTCGACGGCGCAGCGCATGCGGTCGAGGAACGCCGTGACGATGTCGGCCTCCGCGTCGCTCATCCCGCGCGTCGCCCTCATCATTCGCGCGTGCATGTCGCCGAGGGTGTCACGCATCTCGTGCTCCGTCTGCTCGGTGCCGTGCACGAGCACCTTGCGGCGATCGGTGGGGTGCCGTTCCCGCCGCACGTATCCCGCGCGCTCCAGGCGATCGAGCAGGGCGGTGATGGATGCCGTCGACAGTCCCAGGTGGCGAGCGAGGTCGGCCGGCGTCGCATCGCTTCCGGACGCCGCGGCGCGCGTGAGGAAGCGGAGGACCTGCAGTTCGTTCTCGCCCATCGCCATCGAGTCCTGAGCGCGGCGGCGCATCGCGATCTCCGCCGAACGGTAGGACCGGAGGGACTGCATCACGCGCGATCCTCGACGGTCGTCGGTGTCGCTGCCGTACCAGTAGGGCGCGGGGGATGCGGATTCCATGAGCCTCTCCGGATTCAGCCTGATATCTCACTTGCTTATTCGCTAGTCTACCTAGTAAGTTTGCGAACAAGCAAAGACCGAAGGGAACATCATGGCGAAGCTGTTCTACGGAACGACCCCCGAGCCCATCACGATCGACGATCGGATGCTGGCGCACGTCAAGGTGGTCGTGGCCACGAAGTTGCGCCGTGGTGAGAGCTTCACTCTCTCCTGGACGCACGGACCCAACGAACCGGTCGGCCGTTCGACGATCTGGCTGCAGCCGTCCATCCCGCTGCGATTCGTCTTCGAATCCGAGCAGCCCGAGTCCCTCGACCAGAATCTCCTCAAGCGGATGGCGAACGACGCCAACTCCTCCCGGGGGCTGAGTCTCGACATCGACATGGATCAGCAGGTCGCCGCGCCCAAGCCCGCCGCCGGCCCGGCACAGACCCGCCAGCGGACTGCGCCGCGCTCGCTGGTCCGCGCAGCATGATCGCCGTTCGTTCGCGTAGCGATCAGCCGGCCGTGACCCACCCTGGCGTGTGGGACGTTCCGACGGAGCCCCTGGCGATCATCGCTCCGGCGACGGCTCCGGGTCTGGCGGGCTGACCCCATCGGAGCCCGAGCGCTCGACGGGTGCCCCTGCCCCGGGCTCCCGGCGCGTGAGCACGATCGCCGCGGCGAACAGCGCGGCCCCGATCACGGCGAACATCGCCATCGGCTCGGCGGGACCGTTGCCCGGAAGAGCGAGCGTGGGAAGAGCGACCACGATGGCGGCCATCGCGGCGGTGATCGCTCCCCAGGGCGACGTTCTGCGCGGCATCCCGGTTTCCCCTTCCTCTGCGTCCCCGCTCACGGGACGATGTAGCCCGCGGCTCGCACGAGGGCGTACCACTCGGCTCGTGACAGTACGATATCCGCGCCGGCGGCGGCCTCGACGACGCGACCGGGCGTGGTGGTCCCGAGCACGACCTGCATCCCGGCAGGATGCCGCGTGATCCAGGCGACCGCGATCGCGAGGGGCTCCACCCCGTATCGCGCGGCGATTTCGTCGATGACGGCGTTCAGCTCCGCGTAGGCGGGGTCGCCGAGGAAGACCCCATCGCCCCGCGCGCCGCGGAGGGGCGACCACGCCTGAAGGGTGATGCCCGCCAGGCGGCAGTACTCTACGAGTCCGCCGCCGTCCAGAACGGTCGACTGCGGGATCCCCTCCATGTTCATCGCGAGCCCCTGCACCACGACCGGCGCGTGCGCGATCGAGAGCTGGACCTGGTTGGCGACGATGGGCTGGCGTACCGCCGTCCGGAGGAGGTCGATCTGCCGCGGGGTGTGGTTGGAGACGCCGAACGCCCGCACCTTGCCGGACGCCTCGAGCTCGTCGAACGCCCGCGCGACCTCCTCCGGCTCCACGAGGGCGTCGGGGCGGTGCAGCAGCAGAACGTCGACGTAGTCCGTCTGCAGCGCGCGAAGCGACTCCTCCACGGATGCCACGATGTGGTCGTACGAGAAGTCGAAGTACGGCCCGTCGCGGACGATGCCCGCCTTGGTCTGGATGCTGATCTCGGCGCGCTCCGAGGGGCTGAGCCGGAGCGCCTCGGCGAACCGCCGCTCCGCGGAGTGCAGTTCTCGCGCGTAGATATCGGCGTGATCGAAGAAATCGATTCCTACGGATCGCACGGCCGTGTAGAGCGCCCGGACGTCCTCGTCGCTCTTGCCGTCGATGCGCATCATTCCGGCGACGACGGCAGGGACGTCGGGACCCGAGGGGCCGAGGGGGACGGTTCTCATCGCTCCACGTTAGCCCCGGCCGTCACTCGGGCGGCGTCGCCTCGTCGTCGGAATCCGCATCCGAGCGATCGTCCGCCGCTGCGGGCGTGCCCCGCGGTGTTGCCCGCAGCAGCTCGTTCATCTCCGCCAGGAAGCTCCCCAGCTGCTGTTGCTGCCAGCGCAGATCGCGCGTACGGTCCTCCGCATTGCGGAGGACCGTCGAGGCGTGACCTGTGATCGCATCCGCGATGCGCTGCGCCTTCTCGCGGGCGTCGTCGAGGATCTCCCGCGCCTGTACCTGGGCGTGGGCGACGACCTGCTGCGCCTGCGCGCGTGCCAGTCGTTCGTGGTCGTCGGCGCGGGCGCCGATGCGGCGGGCGTGTTCCAGGGCGGACTCCACCTGTTCTGTCGCGTCGGCGGTGATCCGCTCGGCGTGCGCCACCGCCTGGTTGTGCAGTACCAGGAACTCCTGTTGCGCCTCGTCCTGCCGCCGCGTCAGCGACTCCTCGAACTCCAGAACGCGCGCGGTCATCTCGCGGACGTCGGTCTCCGCCTTGGACCGCAGATCCGTGGTCTCTCGTGAGACGAGCGACCGGAGCGCCGCGGCGCCCTTCTCGGCCTCGGTGCGCACCGCGACGGCCTCGCGCTCGGCCTGCGCGACCTTCTCCGCGGCGTGCGCGCCCTCGCGCTCCAGGCGTGCGGCGTGCGCGGCGGCCTCGGTTTCGATCCGGAGACGCACCTGCTCGGCATCGTGCTGCGCCTCCGTCCGGATTCGCTCCCGCTCGGCGACGGCGTCGTCACGGATCTGGGCTGCGTCATCGCGCGCGGCGGCCAGGAGGCGCTCGGCCTGTGCGGCGGCGTTCTGCACGAGAACGCCCGCCTGCTCCTCGGCCACACGGAGGATCGCCTCGAAGTGCTGGCGGGCCTGGGCGGGGTCGGCGCGCTCGCCGTCGGCGTCCGCGACGAGATCGCTGGACAGTGCGCTGATCTGTGCCTCGGCCTCGGCCGCACGCGCGGAGGCCGCGCGCACCTGCTCCTGGAGTCGGGCGGTCTCCTCGGTGTGGTGGCGCACCGACTCCGCGAGCTCGGCATCGTGGTCCGCGCGCTGCTGCGCGAACATCGCTTCCGCGCGCAGTTTCTCGCGGTGCGCATTGTCTTCGGCGGTGCGGACACGTTCACGCAGGCCCCGGACCGCGTCCTCGACGGCCTCACGGTCGTACCCTCGGAATCCGACGGGGAAGCTCGGGGTGTCGGTGTCGTCGTCCCGTCGGAGGAGTTCGTCGAGAGCAGAGCCGGGGCCAGCCTCGTCTCCGGGAGATGCCGAGCCTCGGGCGGGTCCGGGGTGGTCGTCCGTCATGGGAGTTCCTCTCGAACGTCGACGCGTTGCTGCGGCGCCGGCGGCACCCCTGTGGCGAACGCGGGACGGATGCCCGAGCGGAAGGGGATGCGCGGTTCCGAACCGGGTGCCGTGGCTACGGAACCGCGCATCCATGATGGGTGACCGACATGAAGAGAAGGGAACTTGGGGGAGAACCATTCGCGATCACTCGAGGACGACGATGCCACGGGCGCGGGGGCATCGTTCCGCTCGCGGGGAATACCTCACCCGAGGGATCGCCCGCTTGGCCGTGACGTTACGACCGCTCGGTTCGATTTCTGCGTCCGACGCCGCTCCGATGAGGGCGAGGCGATATCGTGGCGGGATCCCTCGACGACGCCGGAGACGCCCATGACCGACACGATCGTTCGGTCGACCCGACCGGCGGTTCGCCCCGGACGTCGCCGCGTCGTCCTCCTCGCGGGAGTCGGCGGCGCAGCCGCATTTCTCAGCGCCGCGCTGATCTGGCTCAGTCGGCTGTGGGACCCCAGCGTCCAGTACGTGAGTCAGCTGGGCGCGACGGGCATGCCGACGGCCCCGCTCTTCAACTCCGCGCTGCTCCTCTTGGGGATCGCGGCCGTGCTCGTCGACCGCGCGCTGCTGCATCGGCCGGAGGTCTACGTGACGGGGTGGCCGATCGCCGCGACGCTGGTGCTGTGCGGGGCGTGCTTCGCGGTGGCATCCGTCGTCACCTGCTCGCCGGGGTGCCCGGTGCCGTTCACCCCGGGGGCGCTGCCGCAGGACCTCATCCACATCAGCGCCGCCGTTCTGGGGTTCGTGCTCGCCATCGTCGCGATGGCGCAGGTCGCACTGCTGCGGCGCCGACCCTGGATGCGCCGGGCGAGCGTGGCGACGCTCGTCGCCGTCGGCCTCACGTCTTTCACGGGAGCGATGCTCGCTCTCTTCCGGGGCGACACGGTCCTGGGTGGGAACCTCGAGTTCACGGCGGCGACGCTCGCGATCGCCTGGTTCGGTGTGTTCGGCCTCCAGGTGGTCGCGGACGAGCGCATCACCCTCGCCCGTGCGGCCGGGGGACGCCGGCGGTCGGATGCGACGGGATAGCGTTCTCCCATGACGAGATCACGCCTGCGCCGCATCCTCGTCCTGCTCGCTCCGGTGGCGGCTGTCGTGGTGCTTCTCGTCGTCATCCACGGGGCGGGGGTCCCCGTGACGGTCCCCGGGGTGATCGTGGTCGTCGTACTGCTGGTCGTCGGGCGTCTCGTCTTCGCGGTGACGAGGAAGGGGCGCGCCGGCCGTCGCTGACCGGCGCGCCGCTCCTCACACGTCGCTCTCGGCCTCGATCAAGCCCCACGCGTGGGCAGCCCGGATCGCACTCGCCCGATCCGACACCTCGAGCTTGCGGTAAAGACTCTGCAGTTGCGTCTTGACGGTATTCGGTGAGACGACCAGCGCACGGGCGATGTCCGCGATCGTCGAGGTGGGGGTGAGCTGGGCCAGCACGACCTGCTCCCGCTTCGTCAGGTGAGGGACACTGACGGAGGAGGCGAAGAAGGAGGCGCGCTCGGATACGCGGTCCCTCGCGCTCGGCGACAGGAGGCGGAGCACGAGCCCGCGATCCTCGGGCGCCACGGCGCTCCACGGACTCCACAGGTCGTGGCGGGCACTGAGCGCCTCCGCTCGTTGAGCAGTGGAACGGTGGGCTGCCGTGCCGTTGAGTCGGACATCGGCGACCATGCTCACCACGAGGCTCTCGAGGGCGGCCCGGGGCGAC
>NZ_BADA01000557.1 GCF_000333395.1 Microbacterium sp. B19 | reverse complement strand
GGCCCGACGCGCGACCGCACACCTTCACCGACCTGGTGGTGAGCGACACCACGGCGGAGGCGCTCGATGTCAAGGAGGGCACGACCGGCGGGGTCGTCCGCGACTCGTCCTTGTCCGTCGGTTCCGCGTCCGTCGTGGACAGCGCCGTGGACCTGAAAGGGTCCGACTGGCGGCTCGAGGGGAACACCGTCGCGGGATCGGTGGATGCCGTGAGCATCCACGTCATCCTGCCCCCGTGGGGGACCGCGAACGTCGTGACGGGGAACGACCTGCGCCCCGGGGCGGGCGGCGTCGGGGTCGCCGTCGTCGGCCCGGCCCGTGGACAGGGCAACGTCGTCGGCTGCGACAACAGCGTCCCGTCTGGCGTGTCCCTCACGGACGTTGCGTGCGCGTAACACGGACGCGGTAATCTTCACTGTCTCCCCGGGCCGCAATTCGGCGTATTCGCCGACGTCACGGGGAGAACACGTGGGCCACGGGTCTTTCGGAGAGCAGCTGATGTGGCTGCTGCCGTTCGGATATCTCGGCATCGTCTCGTGGGGTTTCTGGATCGTCCGCAAGCTCCTGGCCGCGACGTCGCGCCCCGTCCGCAACGACTTCCGGACAACGACGACCGTCGTCGTCCCGTCCTTCCACGAAGACCCTGATGTCCTCCTGCGGTGTCTGCAGACGTGGGTGCGCCAGGGGCCGTCGCGCATCATCATCGTGCTCGACATCGCCGACGTCGAGGCGCAGCAGCGGATCGAGGCCCTGCAGATCCCGACCGTCGACGTCGTGATGTTCCGGCACCGCGGCAAGCGTTCGGCGCTGGGCGTCGGCATCCGCATGGTGGACACCGAATTGATCGTGTTCATCGACTCGGACACCGCGTGGGAGGACGGCATGCTCGACGCCGTCCAGATGCCCTTCATCGACCCGGCGGTCGGCGCGGTCAGCACGCGGCAGAACGTCTACCTCCCGAAGTCGAGCGTGTGGCGCCGGGTCGCGGACTGGATCATCGACCTCCGCTGCACGGACTACGCGCCCGCCATGGGACGGTTCGGTGGCGTGATCTGCGCGTCGGGCCGCACCGCGGCCTACCGCACCTCGGCGATCCAGCCCCGCGTCGAGGAACTGGAGCACGAGATCTTCCTCGGCAAGGAATGCGTGGCGGGCGACGACGGGCGGATGACCTGGCTCGTGCTCTCGCAGGGGTTCCGTGTCACGCACCAGGACAGCGCTCGCGCGCTGTCGATGTTCCCCGGGACGTTCCGGGCGTTCGTCAAGCAGCGTGTGCGCTGGAGCCGCAACTCCTACCGGTGCTACCTCACCGCGATCCGCCGCGGCTGGATCTTCAAGGTGCCGCTGATCTCGCAGATCACCATGATGCAGATCCTGCTGACACCGTTCACGATGTTCGTCGCGCTCGCGTACGTGGTCCTGGCCGTGCGCACCGAGCACCCGACGGTCGGGCTGATCCTCGCCATCGTGTGGATGTTCGTGGGCCGTGGCATCCGCGGGATGTCCCACCTGTGGCGGCGTCCGGAAGACATCGTCCTGCTGCCCCTCGTGACGCTCGTCATCATCTTCGTCTCCCTTCCGATCAAGGTGTACGCGCTGTTCACCATGAACAAGCAGGGCTGGCTCACTCGTTCGGCCGACACCCAAGGCGGCGAGGGGCAGACCGAGGCGAGCCTGGGCGGCGAGGGGCAGTCCGCCGCGAGCGTCGGTCTGGGCGCACCCGCCCCGTCGACGACGGAGCCGACGCGTGGCTGACGACGGTGCCCTGACCGCGCAGGAGCGCGGCGATACGCATCCGGCCATCCGCGGGGTGGCCCGTGTGCTCATGGTCCTCGCCGTGATCGTGCTCGTGGTGGGCGTCGTGCTCGTGGGGAACTTCGTCCACACGGGGACGTTCCTCCCGTGGTTCCGCGCCGACGCGCCGAGCGGCCCCGTCGTAGGGGAGGCGCCGACCCCGACTGCCACCGACGCCCCGGCCGCTCCGAAGACCCCCGCCGAGTTGGTCGCGGCGGAGGACGAGCGGCTCACAGCCGTGGCGGCGCTGGCGCCCGGCGACCCTGCCCTCGTGGACAAGTGGAACACCGTCGTTCTGGTGCCGAAGAGCGCGCAGGGGACCGTCTACACCGTGGCCGACCTCGCCGCGGTGGGTGCGGCCCGGATCGATGACGCGCGCACGGCGACGCTCCTGCGGAACGTCGTGATCCGCCGCGGCGCGGAACTCGACTTCCTCGGCGGAGGGACTCTGCGGATGGCGAGTTCGGCGTCGGGGACCACGAGCATCGTGACCTGGGGCGGTGGCCTCGGGGTCATCGGTGCGGAGGACGACCCCTTCGTCTTCACGTCCTGGGACGAGTCGACCGCCGCCGCCGACCTCGACGAAGACGACGGTCGCGCCTACATCCGAGCGCGTGACGGCGTGATCGCGATGAGATACGCGCAGCTGGACGACCTCGGTTACTGGAGCGGTCGCACCGGGGGGTTGGCCGTCACGGGGACCGGGGATGACCGCGCCTCGGCCGCCCTCATCTCCACCGCGATCAAGGGTTTGCACTACGGGGTGTTCTTCTCCGACACGACCCAGGCCGTCGTTCAGGACACCACGATCGAGAATTCGACGCTCACCGGTATGGAGGTCACCAACGGTGCCTCGGACACCACCGTCGAACGGACGACGATCACGGGGTCCGGCGGCGACGGGATCTCCGTCTCGCGTCAGTCCCCGGGCACGAAGATCACGGACACCACGGTCTCGGGCTCCACCGGCTGGGGCATCCGTGTGGACGGCTCCGCTCTCGCCGACGGTCCCACCTCGGGCGGGTACGGGCTCAGCCCCACGAAGGGATTCACCCTCACCGGTTCGCACGTGCGGGACAACCGCGAAGGCGGGGTGCGGGTGATCTCCACCGACACGACGGAGATCCGCGGTACCGAGGTCGCGGAGGCCCGCAGCGCCGTGCTCGTCGAGGGCCCGTCGACGGGCCTTACGGTGGCCGATGCCGATCTCGCGTCGTCCGACCTGCGCGCGCTCGACGTCTCCGGGAAGATCACGGATGCCACCGTGTCCGACTCCCGTCTCTCCGGGCGCCGCATCGCGGTCGAGCTCACCGGGGCGGCCGTGATCATCCGCGACAACGACGTGCGGGTGGCATCCGGGTTCGGAATCGAACTGGCCGAGGACGCCCGCGCAGACATCACGGGGAACACCTTCCACGGCGTCGGGCAGGAGGTCGTCGCGATGTGGTC
>NZ_BADA01000558.1 GCF_000333395.1 Microbacterium sp. B19 | reverse complement strand
AGTGCGGCGGCATCGGCCCGGCGCACCAGCTCCGCGAGGTCGTAGTCCGCCGACTCCGCCGGAACCCATCCGACGCTCGCCGACAGCTGGACCTCGGTCCACTCCTCGGCATCCATCTCGGTCACTCGACGGAGAAGCGTGCGCACGTGTTCGCGGAGCACGGGACCGGGACGGCACACCACGGCGACCATGCGCCCGCGTGACGGACGCCCGAGGTCGGCCTCGGCCGGGAGGGAGAAGGCGACCACGGTCTCGAAGGCCGCGACCACCCGGTTCCAGTTGTTCTCCCCGATCGTGCTGCGGATCTGGTCCGGGTCGTCGAGGTGGATGGCGAGCACGGCCCACGAGGTCTCCTGCAAGCGGCGGGCTCGAGCGAGGCGATCCGCGGACGTGACGGAGAACTGCGGCCACGAATTCGCGGCACGCGTCCCGACGGGAGACACCGAGGTGAAGTACAGGATGCTCACCGTCGCGCACACGAGGTAGATCAGCATGGCGAGACCGTTGAGGATCCGGGGGAGCTGCAGGTCCTGCGCGTTCGACGGGAGCGCGAGACCGGCCACGACGATCGCGACTCCCAGGGCGACGAACCCGCTCGAGACCACGGTCAGCGGCAGCGCGAGTCGTTCAAACCGGTCGGCGGCATGGCGCACCTCGACGACGGTGAGCCCTGCGAACACGGCCGCCCCCAGGAACGCGACGCGGAACGTCATCCCATACACCTGAGGCTGGACGGCCAGGACGAACGCGAGCGCCGTCGCCGCCGACTGCAGTGCGGCGATCCAGGGCAGCGCGGGCACGTTCCGACGGGCGCGGAATCCCGACCAGATGAGCGCCGGAGCGCCGAGCATGAGTCCGAGGCCGGCCCGTCGGACCGCCTCGTCGTCCATGACCGAACCCGCAACCGAGATCCACGTGCTCGTCATCGCGAGCACGAACGCGAGAGACCACAGGAGGGCAGCCCTCGACGGACGGTGGAGGAACCCCAGACCGATCACCATGACGGTGGCGAGCGTGGCCACGGTGGCCTGTGCCAGCCCCAGGTTGGCGAGTGTCTCCTGCGGTGTCATCCTTCGGCGGCCCCCACCCGCGAGGGCAGTCGAACGGTGACCGTGGTCCCGGTGCCGACCTCGCTCTCGAGTTCGAGGGAGCCGCCCTGCTCCTCGATGATGCTGCGCACGATGCCCATCCCGAGCCCGGTGCCGGGCGTCGCGCTCTCGCGGGCGGCGCGGGCACGGAAGTACGGGTCGAAGATCCGCGGCAGGTCCTCGGGATGGATGCCGATCCCGCTGTCCGCGAACGACAGTTCGACGTGGTCGTCGAACACCGTCCCCGTGATGTGGACGCTTCCGCCGCCCGGCGTGTACTTGATGGCGTTGCTGAGGATGTTGTCGAACGCCTGCCGGAGTCGGAATCCGTCCCCGACCACCTCCGCCGAGGCGGGGAGGTCGTCGCTCACGCTCACGCGGCGGGCGGCCGCGGCCGGACGGAACGATTCGAGAGACGAGGCGATGATGCGGCTCGCATCCGTCGTCGTCGCCGTCTTCTCCTCGCGGAAGACGCCCCGCGAGTTGGCGAGGATCTCGGAGATCAGGGTCTGCATGCGCTCGCCGGCACCCGCGATGACTTCCAGCTGTTCGCGCACCTTGGGCGTGAGGTCCGGCGCGTCCAACGCCAGGTCGGCGTGCCCGATGATCGCGGTGAGCGGGTTGCGCAGTTCGTGGGACACGGTCGCGGCCAGTCGCTCGCGAGCCCGCTCGGCCTCGATCAGCGCGGTGATGTCGTGAACGATCAGCAGCGTGCTCTCGGGCTCGTCGGACGACACGAGGCGCCGTGTCGACGCGGAGAGCGCGTGCCAGTCGCCCTGTGCGTCGAAGAGCCACACGCGTTCGTCCTCGAACTGCTCGCCGCGCGCCGCGCGCGCGAAGGGACGGTCGGCTTCGGCCAACGGCTCGCCTCGGAGCGTCGCATATTCGACCGCCCCGCCCGGACGTGAGGGTTCGTCGCGCTCGATTCCGTAGAGATTGACGTACGTGTCGTTGAGGGCGAGGACCTCACCGTCGGCCGAGAGGCGGGCGATTCCGGTGTCGAGACCGTTGAGCATCTGCGACACGCGACGCTCTTGCCCGGTCACCCGCTGCAGCGTCCCCTGAAGTCGATTGGCCTGGCGTCGAAGCAGCTGTTTGAACGCGCGCGTCTGGCGCGAGGACAAATATGCCGTGATGGCTATGAACGTCAACGACAGCAGCACGACGATCAGGCGAAGCGCCGTCACCGGTCCGGTGCCGTTCGCCGAGGCATCCGCGACGATGATCACGCCGACGGTCGCCAGGGCCGAGATCATCATGCTGAGGACGAAATGGGTGGCGATCCAGGTGATTGGGAACACCCAGAAGAATCCGAACCGGAGGTCGGTGCCGAAGCTCAGCAGTCCGATCCCGACGATGTCGCCGAACGGAATGAGCGCCACCGCGTTCCGGGGCAGTCGATGCCAGGGAACCATGATCGCGACGGCGGTGAGGGCGATCACGACGCCCACTCCGGTGGAGAACGTCCACACGGCGAAGAGGGAGGGCTCGAGCGCCTGGACGAGGAGCACGGTGATCACGACGCTCGCGCCGAGGACGAGCTGCAGCAACCAGACGGAGCGAGTGCGGCTGCTCGGTCCGCCGGTGTCGTCGCCGTCCGCGGCGACGGGTGATGTCGCCGACGGGACGCTCCTCACGGCTGCCATGTGATCGAGTGTATAGACGATGGTGTAGTCTTCTGCGCGCCATCCTGTCTCTGCTCGCCCTTTCGCGTCCCACCCGTCGCGTCGTCCGGTCAGACTCCCCCTGAGGCCTGCATCCCGCAGCGTGATGGTCGTTCATCGACCTCTGCGCGCCCGCGCCCTCAGAACTCTGGAGAGACCCGTGAGCAGCTCCTCTCACCGCCGTACCGTGCGCGCCCTCGCGCTCGCCGCTGTCGTCGCCCTCGGCGGACCGATCACTCTCACCGGGTGCACTCAGGTCGTCGACGCCTTCAACGCCTTCCAGGCCCAGACCTCCGGAGGCGGCCAATCGGTGGTCGTGGCGACTCCCGCCCCGCAGGCGACGTCCACGGCCATGCCGTTCGACTCGCGCTTCACGTACGACGGTTCGGTCTCTCTCTCGACGGAAGTGGCCGACGGTCTCGAACTGCGCCTCGACGTGTGGGCCGACGATCCGAAGCGCACGATGGAATGGACGACGTCGAACGAGAAGCAGTTCGGTTTCGCGCTCAACGTGCACGACAACCGCGTCGACGAGAAGGCGGTCCTCGCGCAGAAGCGCCGTGTCTACATCTCGTCGGTCTCCATCACGTCGCAGACGGCGCAGTCCAGCGGACAGGTGTCGAGCCCGTTCCAGTTCAGCGCCGACCCGCGCACCCTCGTCCCTTCGGACACACTGCGCTCGGACCGCGGCCTGCTGCTCAACAGCTTCCAGGGCGGGCTCCTCGTGCCCTCGACCTCGATCCGTCAGCTGCCCAACGACACCTACGGCATCACGCTGGAGTTCGCGCTGAACATCTCCGTCGAGGGCACGGCGAACTCGGACACTTCCTTCACCCAGCAGACGGTGTACCAGTACCTGCCGATCGCCATCTTCGCGTCGGACGGCTCCGCGGCGGCGAGTCAGCCCGCCGCCTCGACGACGAGCAACGGCCGCGCGCCCGGGTGGGGTCAGACGAGCAAGTGACCGCGAGGGCGCCGGGACTCAGCCGTGGGGGACCGCGCCCGTGCCCGGGCGCAACCGGCGGCTCTCCATGAGCAGCGACACGTCGTGCACGTCCGAGAGGGTGTGGTGCTCGAACACGAGGTCCGGGACGTCGGTGTAGTCGATCAGCGGCATGTGGCCCGCGAATGCCCGGCGCACCTCAGACTCGGCCTCCGTGCGCGGGATCGAGGCGTCCCGGAGGACGAAGACCGTGTCCCGCGCCGGCACGCCCGCGAAGGCGTCGGGGAGGGCTTCGTGGGCCGCGTCGACGAGGACCGTGATCATCTCGTCGGCGCGCTCGCTCCGGTGCGCCGCCCGAATGAGGTCGATCTCGGGGATGCGGACGATGAGGACGTTCATGCTCCCGTGCTCGCGGAGCATGTCGCCCGCGGTCCGGCGGAGGTTCCGGCGGTCGTGCGCGCGCGTCCCCGGCGCCGGGTCGTCGTCCAGCTCGCGCCCCAGCCGCACGGAGCCGTATCCCATGGCCACGATGGCCAACGCACTGAGGATGGTCGTGATCTGCGTCGACGCGGTGTGCTCCCACAGCGTCGATGACATGCCGGCGGTCACTCCCAGCACCACGCGGTAGAGGTTGTAGGCGCCGAAGATGCTCAGGGTGAGCATCAGGACGCTCGCCCCGGACAGTTCGCTGAGCGGCCGTCGTGCGAATTCCGCGGCGGCGAGGGCCGCGAAGATCGCAAGACCGGCGGTCTTGATCAGCGTGGCATCGTCGAGCGGCACGACGAAGGTCACGGCGAGCATCAGGATGCCGGCGGCCCCGGTGGTCACGGCGCCGATGGCGCGGCGGGAATTGAGGCGTCGCGCTCCCGCCCACGCGAGACCGACGGTGACGACGTTCGTCGCGTTGCCGACGGCCGCGGAGAAGGTGCCCCCTCCCGACGCCTCGATCACGTTGGCGAGCGAGCACGCGAGGGCGGCCAGCGCGGCGACGCCCATGTACCGGACGAGCTCGGCGCGGGGACCGCCGCGGTCGTCGCCGTGGCGGCCGTGCGCCAGGAAAAGTGCGGCACCCGCCACCGATGCTGCAGCGATCGCGGCGAGGAGGTCGAGAACGACCATCGTCGGAACTCTCCCTGCGCCGGGCCCCGGGGGAATCTTGAGGAAACCTTGCGGGGACGGTGGTCATGTGCGGCGGTGGCCTTGCGGTGAACCTACCAGAGTGGGACCCGGCTGAACCGCCGCCCCACCGACAGGAAGACACCGCCATGACCGATGCGCGAAGCTTCGCTCCCCAGAGCCGGGCGCTCACCTACCCCGCGGGGGCAGCGGCCGGTCCGGTCGTCGAGGAGCACGCGTTCCCCGACGACTTCGCATCGGTGCTCGAGCACGCGACGGTGCACCGCTCGACGATCGGGTGCATCATCCCCGCGTACAACGAGGAGGAGTCGATCGCCCAGGTGATCGAGGCGCTCCTGGGCAGACGCGCTCCCCGATGTCATCCATGTCGTCGTCAACAACACTTCGGATGCCACGGTCAAGATCGCCTCCGAGTACAGCGGCCCCCACGAGATCACGACCGAACTCGGCGAGCAGTTCACCGAGGTCTTCGTGCACGACATCGGCAAGAACCCCGACAAGAAGGTCGGCGCCCTGAACTACGGCTACTCGCTCGTCGAGGGCTACGACTACCTGCTGGGCGTCGACGGCGACACCATCGCCGACAGCAAGGCCGTGGAGTACCTCGAGACCGAGGCCGTCTCGGACTCCCGTATCGGTGGCATCTCCGCCATCTACACGATCGACGACAAGCCGATCAAGGGCATGATCGCCCGCTTCCTCACGGCCGGCCAGCGCACGCAGTTCGCCGCGTTCAACCTGCAGAACCTGCTCCGCGGGCGCAACATGGCCGTGCTCGGCGGCCAGTTCTCGATCTTCTCCACGAACGCCCTGCGCGAAGCGATGAAGCAGAACCACCAGGTGACTCCGTGGGTCAAGGACTCCGAGGTGGAGGACTCGCTGCTGTCGCTGCAGATCAAGAGCGCCGGCTATCTCACGAAGATCAGCCCCTACGCCCGCGCCAACGTCGGGGGCATGACCACCCTCTCGGGCTACGACGCGCAGCAGGTCAAGTGGACCTACGGTGCGATCGAGCTCATGTGGCCCGGCCAGCGCGGTGACACCAAGGGGCAGCCGTTCCACCCGAACCTGCGCCTGCGGTGGTTCGAGAACTTCGGCATGCTGACCAACCTCTTCGTCCGCGTGGCGTTCCTCACGCTGCTGGCCGGTTCGCTGTCGATCCACGCGTTCGTCTTCTCGCCGCTGTGGCTGATCCCGCCGGTCGTGGCCATGCTGCTCAACCTGCGCATCGCGCGCACGATGGCCGCGGTGAACCGCACCGACGTGCTGTTCGCGGTGCTGTTCTTCCCCGCCGAGATCTTCATGTGGATCCGCATCAGCCACTTCGTGCGCTCGTGGACCCGCTTCCTCTCACGGAAGAAGGTCGACAACTGGGCGATGCAGGCGAAGGCCGAACGCGGTGGCGGTCTCGGTCACTGGGCGCCGATGGTCGTCCTCATCGCGGTCGCCATCGCCCTCGCCGTCATCTGGGTGCTGGTCGGACCGGTCGTCCAGTCCTCGATCCTCTGGATCGGTTGGCCCATCGTCGGCGTCGTCACCGTCCTCCAGACGCTCCTCATGTTCTCCAAGCTCGTCCGTCGTCACCACGGATACAAGGTCTGATCGCGACCCGAACGCATCAGAAGAAACGGATGCCTCGGCCCTGGGGAGGGTCGAGGCATCCGTGATGTCCGGGTCGTTTCGCGACGGGGCGCCGCCGATCAGGGGGCGGCCATCGTCTCCGACGTCAGTCGGTAGCCGACGCCGCGCACGGTCTCGATGTAGCGCGGGTTGGCGGGGTTGTCGCCGAGCTTGCGGCGGAGGTTCGTCATGTGGGCCTCGATCGCGCGCTTGTCGGCCTCACCCACGAAGTAGCTGGTGACGTAGGACTCGCCGCGCAGCACCAGCGTGAGGTCGGCCTTGCTCCGCACACGTCGCTTCGACTCCATGAGAGTCGCGAGCAGGTCGAACTCCGTGCGGGTCAGCTCGAGCTCGTACCCGTCGACCAGCACGACGCGGCTGTCGGGGTCCAGCCGCAGGTCGCGGTGCACGACCCACGTCCCACCCGTCGGGGTCAGATCCCCGTGTGCCTGCGGAACGATCTCCGCTCCGGGGCGGGGAGCGAGGTCATTGCCCGGGGCGGTGGTCCAGGGCGCAGGCCCCTGAGACGACGGAACGACCACCGGAGTGCTGGGCGCGGGGGCTGTGGGAACGGGAGCCTGCTCGTACTGCGGGGCGGCGGGCGCCGCCTGCGGGACGGATTCCGCAGTGGGCCGGGAGTTGGGGAAGGAAGGGCCGACGGAGTCCTGGCGGGGCGCCGTCACGGCCGGCGCGCCCGCGCGCGGGCGGCGCAGGAGCGCTTCGATGCGCGCGCGCAGCTCGCGGGGGCGGAACGGCTTCACGACGTATTCGTCCGCGCCGGCGCCGAGTCCCAGCACGACGTCCGCCTCTTCTTCGAGGCCGGTGAGCATGATGATGTAGGTGTCGCTCTGCTGGCGGATGCGGCGAGCGGCCTCGAAGCCGTCGATGCCGGGCATGTTCACGTCGAGAGTCGTGATGAGGGGCTGGTAGGCGATCACCGCGCGCACGCCGTCGATGCCGTTGCCCACGGACACGGTGGAGAAACCGGCCGATTCGAGCACCTCGACGAGGAGATGCCGGATATCCGGGTCGTCCTCGACGATCACGGCCGTCTTCAGCAGCTCTGTGCTGTCGCTCATCCCACCACTCTTCCGGCTTCGCACGTTCGCGTGCCCGCACTCTCCCCCGAGGTGCGGCGGTCTCACTGCGACCGAGCGCCATCTTTACATATTTCGGCGCCTTAAAGGTTTACGCGCGCCCCGACCCGGTCGCTATCAGCGGCTCTCGCGCGTCAACTCGACCGCGGCATCCGGCCACCAGGTTCCGGCGGGGGGACCCCCGTTGCACTCGCCGTCGCTCTCGCCCGGCGGCTTGATCCACAGCGTCGTGTCCACCACGTCGTCGCCGTAGGCGCCGCTGGGTGCCCCGACGAGGCGGTCCGCGGGGTTGCACCACTGCGATCCGGCGGGCCCGGCGCCGTTGCGGGACGTGTCGACGACCGCGTGGGTCCCACCGAGGAGGTCGGACAGCTGATGGGCGTAGGCGAACTCGTTCGCGGTGTCCTGGTAGTTCGAGACATTGAGCGCAACGCCGCGGACATCGCCGAGGAGGCCCGTGGAGCGCAGCAGGTCCGCCATCTGGTTCGCAGGATGCCAGGCGGAATGGCCGCCGTCGAGGTAGATCCAGGTGTCGACTCCGCGGATGTTCTCGACCGCGGTGCGGAGGTAGCCGGCGCGGTCCTGCAGTGAGCCGCAGGACGGCGCCAGGGCGATGCTGTCGGGCTCGAGCACGACGATCTTTCGCACGTCCGAGGCGTTGCGCAGCGCGTCTCCGATCCGGGCCGTCCACTCGCGGTACGCGTCGGGATCCAGCCCGCCCGCCGAGTGGTTCCCGCAGTCGCGGTCCGGCAGCCCGTAGACGGCGATCGACATCGTGGCATCCTGGGCGCGGGCCTCGGATGCGAGGTGGGCGACGCGGTCCCACACCTCGCCGACAGGATCGATCTCCGGCGTGAGCCAATAGGTGGTCGGCTGTGCGGCCAGCCACGTCGCAGCGTCCGCCTCGGGGGAGCCCGGCTGCTCCTGTGCCGCAGCCTTGGCGGCCTTCGACTCGTCCGGGGTGACGATGCGTGTGTCCACGGCGGGCGGCCGCGCCGACAGGGTCTGGAAGAGATTCGTCACGAGCGAGCCCACCACGGCGATTCCGGCCAGGAGCGCGACGACGACCACGACGGCCCCGCCCACCAGGACCGGCCGCGGAATCCGACGCCAGCGGCCCGGGCGGTGCGCTCTCCCCACTCCAGGGACTCTAGTCGAGGCCGCGGGGAGGAAGGATCGGGTGGCCGCCTGTCGCCTCTCCGTGTAGATTCTGGACGGAATCCGAAAAGTGAACCTGCGTCGACGGTGGTTAACTGCGCCGAGCGGATACCCTTTATCCGTGGGAAAACTGGTTTACAACGCGCTCGGTCAGTCGTTCGACATCGAGGACCGGACGCTCGCTCACCTGCGACTGGTGTTCATGAACAAGCTGCGTCGCGGCGAGCCCTTCATGTTCCACTTCCCGGTCGGCGACGGCAGCGGGACCCGAAGCCTCTGGATCCACCCGTCGATCCCCCTCGTGTTCCACTTCTACGGCAGCAGGCCGCCGCACGTGAACCGTCGATGGGTCGACGAACTCATGCATGAGGCGAGTTCGCCGAACGGACTCACGGTCGTGGCGGAGCCGGATCCCGACGCCGTGGAGCAGGCCACGGCGTGAGGCGGCTCAGCGGCACTCCGCGTCGACGACCTCGCGCACGCGGTCGAGGAAGTCGGCCAGCTGAGTGGCGGCGCCATCGGGAAGATCCAGCGCGAACTCGCGGATGCGCGCCGTGACCGGGTCGATCGCGTCGGCATCCGTGCTCCGGTCGAAGGGCACGACGAACTTGCTCCGGCGGTCTGCGGGATTGGCGACGAAGCCGATCAGGCCGCCGGCGGCCAGGCGGTCCAGCATGCCGGTCACCGATGCCGTCGAGACCGCCAGAGCCTGTGCGATCTCCGTCGGCGTCACGGTGCCGCCCTCGTCCGTGCGTTCGAGGATCAGGCGCATCGCCGCCCGTGCGTTCTCGCTGGGGCCGCAGTCGGTCTGTCGCCGCCGTGCCAGCCGGGCCTCGGCCAGCCGCAGTCGTTCGACGGCGCGGGCGGCGACCGTAGAGGGGTCGTCTTCGGTCACGATCGTCATGGCTCTCCTGTAAGGGTCCGGCCGCCCGATGCGACAGTCTAGTTAGGCAAACGAGATTCCAGTGGTGCGATACATCTGCCGACGATCCCTGTGGGGCGAAAGAAACTTGGCGGCCCACCGATATATCACCGGAATTCACTTTGTGATAGTTAGGCAACCTAGTAAAATATCGATTGCCGAAACCTCCGGAAGGAGACGCTCATGGGCCTACTGTTCTACGGCTCTTCCGAGCGCCCGATCCGGATCCCGGATCGCGTGCTCGCCCACGTGAAGGTCGTGATCGCGACCAAGCTCCGCCGCGGAGAGAGCTTCACCATGTCGTGGCGCCACCCCGACGGTGAGGAGGGCGGCCGCAGTACGATCTGGATCCAGCCGTCGATCCCGCTGCGGTTCGTGTTCGGCTCCGTCGAGCCGGAGATGCTCGATTCGGGGCTGCTCCAGACCTACGCCAACTCGGCGAACTCGTCGAGCGGTCTCACGATCGACGTGGACGTTTCGGCGGGCGCGGAAGCGACTGCGCGTCGCGCCTGAATCCGGGAGGCGCGGCTCGCGGCCGGAGCGCCGCACGTCAGAACCGACCCGCCGCGTGGCGATGGGCGATGAGGGACATCCACTGCATGCCCGGACACGGCGGAGCAGATCGACCGCGCATGCGCTCCCACGCCTCGACGTAGATGCCCTCGAGAAGAGTCGCGGCCCGGTCGGCATCCCGTGTCAGGGTGAGCAGCACCGCATACACGCGCGGGGACGTGGCGTCGTAGAAGTCCACGAACGCGTCACAATCGCCGGTGGCCGCGCGGATGAGGAGCGCGTCCAGATCGGCTTCGCCGAGGGCAGCGCGCGGGCTGTCGGTGAGCGTCATGGGCACCTCCTCCGTCGACGTTTCCTCAGTCAATCGCGCCGTGCGCGTCGCGTCCGGGGGTTGCGCTTCGCGGGCGGTTCGCGTAGCGGCCGTTGCCTCGGGCCAACGGTCTCCCGTGGTGGTTCGTCAAGCCCGGGTCCTGCGGCGCTCCGGCGCTCTAGCCTGACGGCATGAGAACGCTCGTCCGTTGGGGTCTGGCCCTGGCAATGACCTTCGCCGGTGTGGCGCACCTGACGTTCGCCCGCCGCGATTTCCAGGCGCAGGTACCGGATGCCGTCGTCGAGTACGGCCCGCTCGACCGCGACGCGGTGGTCGTGGCATCCGGCGTCGTCGAGATCGCCTTCGGTGTCGCGCTCGTGGCGCTCCCGAAGGAACGACGGCGCGTCGGCGCGGCCCTGGCCGCCTTCTACGTGGCGATCTTCCCGGGAAACGTGGACCAGTGGCGCAAGAAGCGCTCCGCCTTCGGCCTGGACACCGACGGTCGCCGCTTCACCCGCCTGTTCTTCCAGCCCCTGCTGGTGGCCGCGGCGTGGTGGTCGACGCGCTGACGCGCCGATGACCTCGGTCGTCAGCCTGGAGCTGGTGCTCGACGCGGCCGCGGATGCCGAGATCCGACGCGAGTGGACGCTGCTCGACGAAGCGGGTCTGCCGAGCCAGGCGCAGCACATCGGCGCGAGCAACCGGCCTCACATCACTCTCCTCGTCCGCACCTCCCTGGGGGATCTCCCGGCGGGGTCGCTCGAGGATCGCCTGCCGCTCGACCTCACCCTCGGCGCGCCCCTGTTGTTCGGCACCGGTCGCACCCGTGTGCTGGCGCGTTCCGTCGTCCCCCGCGCGGATCTCCTGGACCTCCACGCGGCCGTCCACGCGCTCGCCGGTCCGGGCGACGACGTTCCGCACACGGTGCCGGGGGAGTGGACACCGCACGTGACCCTGGCGCGGCGGCTTCCGGTCGACCGCGTGGGCGAGGCGCTGGCGGCCGCACCCGGGAAGCCGGTCGCCGCCCGGGTGGTCGGCATCCGTCGATGGGACTCCGGCGCCCGGACGGTCTCGCACGTCGCCGGTCGTGGGACGCTGGAACCGTGCTGACCGACGACGCCCTTGCTTTCCTCGCCGAATACCACCTGGCCACGCTCTCGACCGTCGGACGTTCCGGACGCGTGCACGCGGTTCCCGTGGGGTTCACGTACGAGGACGGCGTGGCGCGGGTCATCGGGTCGCGCGGCACCCAGAAGTTCGTCAATGCCGAGCGGTCCGGCCGCGCGTCCCTCTGCTCCGTCGACGGCGCGCGCTGGATCAGCTTCGAGGGCCCGGCGCGCGTCACGGACGAGCCGGCGGCGGTCGCGCATGCCGTCGACCTGTACGCCGCTCGGTACCGCCAGCCCCGCGTGAACCCCGAGCGCGTCGTTCTCGAGATCGCGGTCGAGCGCGTGCTCGGATCGACGCCCTTCCGCTCCTGAGCGGCGTACGCTCGATGCATGTCCTCTTTCCACTCCACGATGCCCTTCGGGCGTGAGGAGGTCGTCGGTGCGCGCAGCGCCGACGGCAGAGGCGCGAACGGACCCGTGGTTCTCGCCGCCTGAGCGGCGACGTCGCGCGACCCTTCGGTCGCGCGCCCACGCACACCCGCGCGACGTCCGTCGGCGCGGGATCCTCCGTTCGCCCGCGCATCGGCGCGGGTGCCCTCCGACCGGATCGTTCCGGTCCATCGATGGGACCCTCATGATCGCCCTCACCGAATCCACCCTCCGAACCAGTTTCGTCAACGTCTCGCTGCGCGAGAGCAAGGCGATCGTCGTGCCGCCTGACCTCGCGGACCGCGACTGGGACCGCCTCGACTACCTCGGCTGGCGCGACCCCAAGTCGCCGTTCCTCGGCTTCGTCGTCGCCGAGATCGATTCCGTCCCCGTCGGACTCCAGCTGCGGCAGGCGGAACAGCCCACCCGCTCACGGCCGCAGTGCTCGTGGTGCTCCGACGTCACGCTGCCCAACGACGTCGTGTTCTTCTCTGCTCGACGGACGGGGCGCGCGGGCAAATCCGGCAACTCCGTCGGCACCCTCCTGTGCGCCGGGTTCGAATGCTCTGCGAACGTCCGGCGGCTCGATCCGCCGGCGTACCTCGGCCACGATGCCGCGGCGGCGCGCGATCGTCGTATCGAGTCCCTGCGTGCCCACGTGGACGGGTTCTTCCGCGACCTCATGAGCGAGGCCTGAGCGGCGAGGCTCCGGGGTCGGTGGCTCCGGAGCCTCGAGGTCGCTCTCGCGGGTGCGGCGGGTTCTCCGGCTCGGCACAGGTCGCGAAGACGTACTCGGCCGAGCCGGGGGCCGAAAGTCGGCGGTCACGGAGCACCGTGGCCACGGGCGTGGCCTCGTCGGCGCACATATCCGCGAACGAGCGGGGCAGCTGGTCGCTGTACTCGATATCGATCACCCGCGCCCCGTAGACGGCCGTGTAGGTGCCGCAATCGTCGAACGCCGCGCACTCCTCGGCGACGGCGAAGTCGAAGCCCGCGGCATCCCGCAGCTCGCGCGCGAACTCCGCCGCGTTCTTCTGACCGGCGGCGAGACCCGCCTCGTGCGCCACCGTCACGAGCGCCGCCGCGACCGCGGCATTGTGCTGGAGCGTGAGCGCGCCGTCGGTGCGTGTGAACGTGTCGAGGTTGTCGAACTCGACCGCACGGAACCCGGATGCCGCGCACCCGCGTATCCATGGAGCGACGTGCGCCACGACGCGATTCCGCTTCTCCGCGGTGGACGTGTCGACGAGACGTTCGTCGGGCCAGTCGGGGTCGATGACCGGTTGACCGTCGCGTTCGAACAGGGTCCCCTCCGGCCAGTCCGCGCTCTCACCGGGCTGCGTCTGGAAGGCGTTGACGTAGCAGACCGAGTACACGCCGTCGGCCGGATCGGCGGTCCGGTCGCGAACGACGAGGCCCACACCGTCAGCCGGGGGATACGGCTCGCCGAGCTGATAGTCGAGGCGGGCACCGACCGGGAAGGCGACAGCCCCGCCGGGCGATGTCGACTTCGCCGGGGTGCAGGCGGTCAGGGCCAGGACGATCCCCGTGACGCCGGCGAGGACGAGGGCGCGCGCCATGCGACAACCCTACGGTCGTCGCCTGGGATACTCGACGCGATGAACCGCATCGTCGTCGCCGTGCTCGCGCTGGCTGCCGCTGTGGCCGCGCTCGCCGGGTGCGCTCCCGAACCGGCCGCGCCGCCCGCCGCGACGGTCGTCCCGTGCGTGCCTGGCGCCGTCCCCGTGGGGGAGGGGGCGGAATCGCTGCAGGCCGCTCTGGACGCGGCGGTCCCGGGGACCGCGCTGCAGCTCTCCGCGACGGTGTACCGGGGGAGATTTCGCGCGGCCGTGGCCGCGACCGCGGAGGCGCCGATCATCCTGTGCGGCGCGGCCGGCACGGTGCTGGACGGCGGTGACGTCGCGGACGGGTACACGTTGCATCTCGAGGGCGCGGCCTACTGGGACATCCGCGACCTCGAGGTGCGCGGTGGTCAGAAGGGCGTCGTCCTGGATGCCACGACCCACTCGACTCTGAGCGGCATGACGATCTCCGACGTCGGCCAGGAGGGCCTGCACCTCCGCGCCGGGAGCGCCGAAAACACCGTCCGCTCGGTGACGATCGAACGCACCGGCCGGACGGATCCCGAGTTCGGCGAGGGGGTGTACGTCGGGTCCGCAGAGTCGAACTGGTGCAGGTACACCGACTGCGGCCCCGACCGCAGCGACCGCAACACCTCACCGACCGG
>NZ_BADA01000559.1 GCF_000333395.1 Microbacterium sp. B19 | reverse complement strand
GGGCGGCGAGGAACGCGTGATCTTCGCGCACGCGCTCGCACTGTCGACCGGCGGCATCCCGCTGCTCTATCTCGGCGACGAGGTCGCCCAACTCAACGACTACTCCTATCGCCGCAATCGCGCCGAGGCGGGCGACAACCGGTGGGTGCACCGCCCGCACCGCCCCGAGCAGAACTACGCGGACCGGATGGATGCCACGACCCCCGCGGGCCGCGTCTTCTCAGGGCTCACGCGGCTCATCGACGTCCGCCGCTCGACGCCCGAGCTCGCCGGGAACGAGCTCATCGCGTTCGACGCGCACGTCGACTCGGTGGTCGCGTTCCTCCGCCCGGGCGACGCCGGCGCGGCGGTCCTCGTGCTGGCCAACGTCGCCGACCACGCCGTCGAGGTCGACGCGCTCACCCTGTCCGGACTGGAACCGGATGCCATCGACCTCATCGCTGAGGAACCTGTCGCCCTCGCGGGTGGGCTCACGGTCCCGGCGCACGGGGTGCTGTGGCTGCGGGTGGGGCTGCGCTGAGCCGATGTCCGTTCGTCTGATTCCGACGGACCTCACCGAAGACGATGTCCGGCATCAGCTCGCCGTCGACACGGCAACGGACCAGTGACACCTTTCGAAGGTCGACGTCGGGGAGGATCCGCCGTCCGAGTTCCCGTTCATGATTCGACAGCCCTTCGATGTTGTCCCAGGTGATGGCGTGGGCGTGGCCCATGATTCTCGTTTCTTGCCCCTGAATGGATCCTCTGCAGGGTTGCGAGCCGCGCGGGCGGATTGACTTTCAGCTCCGAACATGCAGATGGGGGCGAGAGATCACCCCGCGGGGTGAATCTGGACCCCTCGATCCGGTGCGCTGCTAGCGTCCCCCGATTGGGGGACATGTGGCAGAGGAGAGCCACGGTCCGGGCATGAAGGAGAAGTCGAGCGATGACGCTCAAGACGATGGGCCAGCGGGCTCTCGTACGGTCTCGAAGGCGGTTCGCGCTCGTCCGGGCGTTGAGGGAAGAGCCTTCACCAGGAACGACCATGGTGGCGATCGGCGACTCGTTCGTGTCGGGCGAGCCTTTTCTGACGTCGGCGGACACTTTCGTCCCGATCGTCGCCGAACGAATGGGCATGAACCTGGCGTTCATGGACGGGCAAGGCGGAACGGGGTACATCCGCGACGCCCATGGGCGTGCGGATACATTCGCCCACCGACTCCCCGACCTCGCCGCCTTCCACGCGGACCTCCTCCTCATCTCGGGCGGCTACAACGACACCTGGGAGATGCGGAAACGCGGCGCCCACGACGAAGCCCTCACGGCTGCGACGAAGACCCTCGAACTCGCGCGTACCGTCGCCCGGACGGTCCTCGTCATCGGCCCGATCTGGCCCCGCGCCGAAGCAGTCCCGACCGAAGCCGTCGATCTGGCCGACCACATCCGTGCGTGCTGCGCGCGCCTGGGTCTCGGATTCGTCGACAGCCTGCACGCCTTCGACGCGACAGACAGAACGACGGCGATAGACGCCGACGGGACGCACCCCACGCGGGCGGGTCACGCGCACGTGGCCGCCCATGTGCTCGCCAACTGTGGTGTGTCCGACGCGCACTGAAACGACGGAGGCGCGCGTCGACGTGCCTGCTGACGACGCGACGCACGACGGTGAGCGGCGAGACTCGAGTGCCGGCTACAGGACTTGAACCTGCAACCCCCGTATTACAAGTACGGTGCGCTACCAATTGCGCCAAGCCGGCGAGACGGCCAGTCTATCGACGCCCGGCGGGATGCCCCACGCGGGCGTCCAGATGCGACTCCCCGCGCGGGCCTCAGCCCGCGGTGGTCGGAGTGGGCGTCGGGGTCGGCGTGGCGGTGGAGTAGTAGGCGTTGCTGTCGACCGTGAGCACGAACTGGGCGAACTCCTTCGGGTCGTCCATGCGGCCGACGTACGGCGTGCCGTTGACGAGGACCGTGGGGGTCGCGGTCAGCGCCTGGCCCTTGGTGTCGGGCAGACCCTTGATCGCGCGGTCGGTCGCGGCCTTGGCCCACGCGGTGTACGTCTGGTCCTCGATGCACTGGCGCACCGCGTCGGGGTCGCTCACGCCTGTGCCCTGCGCCATGTCGGCGAGCTTCTCGTCGCTGTAGCCGTCGGAGTCGACCGGGGGCTGGTTGATCAGCAGCTCGTGGTTGAAGGCGAAGAACTTGTCCGAGGCGTGGGTCGCGACACAGGCTGCGGCGCCGGCGGCGCGGAGGCTGTACTTCGTGCCGTTCGACTTCGAGGTGAGCATCGCCACCGGGTAGTACGTCAGCGAAGCGGCATCCTGAGACACCCACTTGGAAAGCTGCTCGGCGTTGGCGAGCTGGAACTCCCGCGCTTCGCTGGAGAGGTAGTCGACGTAGACGCGGATGTCGACCGGCGCGGCAGTGGTGGTCGGCTCCGGAGTGGGCGTGGGGGTCGGCGTGGGCGTGGCCTCGGCCGCCAGCGCGGAGGCGTTCCCGTCGACGGTCTGGTCGGCGCGGGGGTCGGCGATGCCCGTCGCCGCGGTGACGACGAAGCCGTCGTCGGAGGCGGCACGCGGAAGCGCCGCCGAACGGCCGTCGCGAGAGGACAGCGCGTAGGTCACACCGGCGGCGCCCACGGCCACGACGGCGATCGCACCGACGACCACCAGGACGCGACGCACGATCCGCGCCCGCGTCTGCCGCGCCTTGACCTGCTGCGCCTTCTCGCGCACCGCCTCGCGGCGAGCGTTCTCGGCGGGCAGATTCGGCGTCTGGTCGTTGGACATGGGACCTCTCGGGCGCGGACGGATGCCGCTGACGATGATGGGAACGCACGGGTAGGCGAACGAGCATCGATGGTAGTAACCCTGGCTGAGAAATGACCAGACACGTGCGATACTGGCCCTGCGCTCACTGTCGCGCGCGCTCGGGGTCGCCCCCGTTCATTCCATTCACTACGGATCGTCCGGCACGTACCTGCCGGTGAAGGAGAAGAAGAAATGGCGTCCGTCACCTTTGACAACGCAACCCGTCTGTACCCCGGAGGCACTCGCCCCGCGGTCGACAAGCTCAACCTCGAGGTCGGAGACGGGGAGTTCCTCGTCCTCGTCGGACCCTCCGGTTGCGGTAAGTCCACGTCGCTCCGCATGCTCGCCGGCCTCGAAGAGGTCAACTCCGGCCGCATCCTCATCGGCGACCGCGACGTCACCGACGTCCCGCCGAAGGACCGCGACATCGCGATGGTGTTCCAGAACTACGCGCTGTACCCCCACATGACCGTCGCCGAGAACATGGGCTTCGCCCTGAAGATCGCCGGCGTGGGCAAGGAGGAGCGCGCCGCTCGCGTCCTCGAGGCCGCGAAGCTCCTCGACCTCGAGCAGTACCTGACCCGCAAGCCGAAGGCCCTCTCGGGTGGTCAGCGTCAGCGTGTCGCCATGGGCCGCGCCATCGTGCGTCAGCCCCAGGTGTTCCTCATGGACGAGCCGCTGTCGAACCTCGACGCCAAGCTCCGCGTCCAGACCCGTACCCAGATCGCGTCGCTGCAGCGCCGTCTCGGTGTCACCACGGTCTACGTCACGCACGACCAGACCGAGGCCCTCACCATGGGCGACCGCATCGCGGTCCTCAAGGACGGTCTGCTCCAGCAGGTCGGCACCCCGCGCGACCTGTACGAGAAGCCGAAGAACGTCTTCGTCGCCGGCTTCATCGGCTCGCCCGCGATGAACCTGTTCCCGGTCGACCTGGCCGAGGGCGGCGTCCGCTTCGGCGACCTCGTCGTCCCCGTCGAGGCCGACGTCATCGGCAAGGCGCACGGCTCGGAGGTCACCATCGGTGTCCGTCCCGAGGACATCCAGGTCGCCCCGGCCGACGGCAAGGGCCTCACGGTCGTCGTCGACCTCGTCGAGGAGCTCGGCGCGGACGGCTACCTCTACGGCCACACCGACATCAACGGCAAGCGCACCGACATCGTCGCGCGCGTCGACGGCCGTCGTCACCCCAACGCGGGCGAGACAGTCGTGCTGGCGCCGGTCCCCGGTCACGTGCACGTCTTCGACGTCACGTCGGGCGACCGTCTCACCGACAAGGCCATCGCTTCGGCCTGATCGACGCACCGTCGCGGCGCGGGGAGTCTTCCGGACTCCCCGCGCCGCACCCTTTTCCCCGGAGGAACCGTGGCCGAATCCCTCAGCATCACCGCCAGCACCGTCGACCCGGGGCTCCTGCAGCTGCCGTGGTCGACGGGCCTCGCGGACTGGCCGAGTTCGCACATCGTCGCCCTCCCGAAGGGCATCTCCCGCCACCTCGTGCGGTTCGCGAATCTGTCCGGCCGCGTCGTCGCCATCAAGGAGACGACCGAGGAGATGGCGCGTCGCGAGTACGACATGCTCGGCAACCTCGACCGCCTCGACGCGCCCTGCGTCGACCGCGTAGCCGTGATCGCCGGACGCACCGACGCCTCCGGCCGCCCGCTCCCGGCGGCGCTGGTCACGGCGCACCTCAAGTTCTCGCTCCCCTATCGCGCGCTGTTCACGCAGGTGCTGCGCCCGCACACGGCGACACGTCTCGTCGACGCCCTCGCCGTGCTGCTCGTCCGCCTGCACAACGTCGGCTTCTACTGGGGCGACGTATCGCTCTCGAACACGCTGTTCCGCCGCGATGCGGGCGAGTTCGCCGCCTACCTCGTCGACGCGGAGACGGGCGAACTCCAGGGCAACCGCCTGACCGCCGGGCAGCGCGCACACGATCTCGACATTGCCCGCATCAACATCGCCGGCGAGATCATGGACCTCGAGGCCGGCGGCCGCCTCGAGGGCGGGGTGGATGCCGTCGCGATCGCGGACGGGCTGGTCTCGTCGTACCACTCGCTGTGGGGCGCTCTGACCGACAAGGAGACGTTCGCCGTCGACGAGTCCTGGCGCATCACCGAGCGCGTGCACCGCCTCAACGCCCTCGGCTTCGACATCGGCGAGATGTCGATCAAGACCGCGAGCGACGGCACGCAGGTCTCGATCCAGCCGAAGGTCGTGGATGCCGGGCACCACCAGCGGCGCCTGCTGCGGCTGACGGGCCTCGATGTGGAGGAGAACCAGGCTCGACGTCTCCTCAACGACCTCGACGAGTTCCGCGCGCGGGTGTCGCGCCTCGGCGCAGACGAGGAGATGGTCGCCCACGAGTGGCTCACCCGCGTCTTCGAGCCCATCGTCATGGCGATCCCGTTCGACCTCCGCGCCAAGCTCGAACCGGCCGAGGTCTTCCATCAGGTGCTGGAACACCGCTGGTACATGTCGCAGGCGCGCGGCCGGTCGGTGCCGCTGGCCGAGGTCGTGACCTCCTACATCGACGACGTCCTGAGTCACCGCCGCGACGAGGCGACCGTCATGGGACCGCCGACCGACACGATGTCGCTCGCCACCATCTCGGACGCGTCGGCCCCGGAGACGGGCGAAGTACCCACCACCGACACGGACGTCATCGACTGGCGGGATCTGGTCTGACGAACGACGACGGCGCCGCCCCGGAAGGGACGGCGCCGTCGTGGTTCGCGCGGTCAGTAGCCGACGGCGAAGTGGTCGCGGGAGTGCTTCGGGTTCTCGATCTCGTCGAGCACCGCCACGGCGAAGTCGGCGCCCGAGATGAACGAGTTGCCGTCGGCATCCACGACGAGGACGTGCCCGCCGTCGCGATACGTGCCGGTGCGCTCCCCCGGAGCCCACACGCCGAACCCGCCGGCGGGGTGCACGTAGAACCAGTCGCGGTCCGAGGAGTCGGCCTCGAGGTCTTCCAGGATGCCGATGGCCTCCGACGCCTCGGGCTTGTACTCATCGGTGAAGCCCTCGGTGTCGATGAGGCGCGGGCCGCCCTCGGCCACGAGCGTTCCACCGGCGCCGCCGATGACGCCCAGGCGCACGTCCTCGGGGAGGACGGAGTTCAGCTGCGCGATCGCCGGGCGGAGCTTGCCCAGCATGTCGCCGCGCGGCGCGACGGCCGAGACGACGACGTCGACGCCTTCGAGCTCGGCGAGCAGGCCGGGGACGTCGAGGACCGTGCCCTCGATGTACGTCGCTCCCTCGACGCGCTCGGCGGGCACCGAACGGGCGACCGAGACGACCGTGTGGCCGCGACGGACGGCTTCGGTGACGATGTGGCTACCGGCGTAGCCGGTTCCTCCGATGACGGCGATTCGGGTCACGGGTGTTCCTTTCCTCCGGTCCGCGATTCCCCGCGGACGTCTCCTCCCAGCGTGCCGGTTCCGGGCCCCGTCGCGAAACGCAGGAGCCCGAAACCGACACGATTCACAGCAGGATCTGCAGAGGATTCTCGATCCGGGCCACGAACGCGGCCAACCACTGCGCCGCGAGCGCGCCGTCGAGCACCCGGTGATCGGCCGAGAGCGTGACCGACATGACCGTGGCGGCCGCGAGCGACCCGTCCTCTTCGACCACCGGCCGCCGCGTCGCGGCTCCGACGGCGAGGATGCCGGCGTGCGGCGGGTTGATGATGGCCGAGAACGACGTCGTCCCGTACATGCCCAGGTTCGACACCGCGAACGAGCCGCCCTCGAGCTCGTTCTGCTTCAGGCGCCCCTCGCGCGCCCGCGCCGCGAGGTCGCGGACCGTGGCGGCGAGCTCGCCGATCGAGAGGCGGTCGGCCTGGCGAACCACCGGCGTGAGGAGCCCGCCCGGCACCGACACGGCTACGGCGATGTCGGCCGCCGAGAACCGGCGCGTGGCATCCGGGGTCCAGATCGCGTTGGCCTCCGGGACGTCGCGCATCGCGCCGGCGACCGCCTTCACCACGAGGTCGTTGACCGAGATGCGCTGTTCGCGCCCGGCGTTGATCTGCGCTCGCAGGGCGAGCAGCGCGTCGACCCGGCAGTCGGCCTGCAGGTAGAAGTGCGGCACGGTCGACTTCGACTCGGTGAGTCGCCGCGCGATCGCGCGCCGCATGCCGGTGTGCGGCACGTCCTCGTACTCGGCGCCGAGCGGGGTCGGAGCCGCGGCCGGCTGCGGAGCTTCGGATTCGGGGGCGGGTTCCGGATGCCGCTCCGCCGGCGCCGGGGTCCAGGCATCCAGGTCGCGGCGGACGATCCGTCCGCGTGGACCCGACCCGGGGACCTCGGCGAGGTCGATGCCGCGCTCGGCAGCCAGGCGCCGCACGAGCGGGGAGGCGAAGAGGCGGCGCTCCTCGGCGGGCGTCTCGGCGGCAGCGGTGGCCGAGGCAGGAGCAGGAGCAGGGGCCGGAGCGGGAGCGGGAGCCGGTGCGGCCGCAGGCGCATCCGCCGCTTCCTCGGGCGCGGCGGCGACCTCGGCGTCGGACGGCGTCGCGGTCGCGGGGGCGGGTGCTCCCCCGGCCGCGGCGAGCGCGGCATCCACGCTCTCGCCCTCCTCGGCGAGCACGGCGATCGGGACACCCACGGCGGCGGCGTCACCGGCGGGCAGGAGGATCCCGGCGAGGATGCCGCGCGCTCGG
>NZ_BADA01000560.1 GCF_000333395.1 Microbacterium sp. B19 | reverse complement strand
CCGGCGACGTGCTGAACTTCGAGATGGCCGCCGAGCTCGCGGCCGCCGAGGGCGTCCGGGTCGAGTCCGTCGTGGTCGCCGACGACGTCGCGGTCCAGGACTCGACGTGGACCGCGGGCCGCCGCGGCACCGGCACCACCGTGATCCTCGAGAAGATCGTCGGCGCCCTCGCCGAGGAGGGGGCCGACCTCGACGCCGTGGCCGCTCTCGCGCGCCGCGTGTCCGAGGCGGGGCGTTCGATGGGCGTCGCCCTCACGAGCTGCACGGTTCCCGCCGTCGGCCACCCGACGTTCGAGCTGCC
>NZ_BADA01000561.1 GCF_000333395.1 Microbacterium sp. B19 | reverse complement strand
CACGCGCGCGGACGTGCCCGTCGACATCGTCACCGGGGATCGCGACCTCCTCCAGCTCGTCGACGACGACCGGGGGTATCCGAGTGATCTATACGGCTCGTGGAATGAGCAATCTCGAGATCATCGACGACGCGGCCGTGCAGGCCCGCTACGGCATCCGGGCAGCGCAGTACGCCGACTTCGCAGCGCTCCGCGGCGACCCGTCCGACGGCCTTCCGGGCGTGCCGGGCATCGGCGAGAAGTCGGCGGCCGCGCTGCTGGCAGCTGGCGGCGACCTCGGCGGCATCCGTTCCGCCGCCGCGGAGGGCACTGTTGGATCTCCGGCGCAGCGGGCCAAGATCCTGGCCGCCGCGGACTACCTCGACGTCGCGCCGACGGTCGTCCGGGTCGTGCGCGACCTCGACCTCGCGCCCGCCGACGACCGGATCACCTTCGATGACGCTCGTGCCGAGGCCGCCACCGAGCTCGCCGCGCGCTGGAACCTCGGCACGTCCATGACCCGGGCACTGGCCGCGCTGCGCGCCTGACCTCAGCGCTCGCGCGCGAGCCACTCCCGCAGCCGCGGAAGGGGCCATGTCGTGATGATCCGCTCAGCGGGCACACCGGCCGCTTCCGCACGTGCCGCCCCATGGTCGAGCAGCGAGAGTTGCCCGGGCGCGTGGGCATCCGAGTCGATCGAGAACAGGCATCCCTCCGCGAGGGCCAGCGCGAGAAGGTCGTCCGGCGGATCCTGACGCTCCGGCCGCGAATTGATCTCGACCGCGACACCCGACGCCGCACACGCCGCGAACACCGCCCGCGCATCGAATTCGGACGGCGGACGCGTCCCCCGCGACCCCTCGACCAGCCGCCCCGTGACGTGCCCGAGCACGTCGACCCGCGGATCCCCCGCCGCCGCCACCAGCCGCCGCGTCATCGCCGGCGCCTCCATTCGCAGCTTCGAATGAACGGATGCCACGACCACATCGAGTTCGCGCAGGAGCGCATCCTCCTGGTCGAGGTCGCCGTCGTCGAGGATGTCGACCTCGATGCCCGTCAGCAGGGTGAACGCGTCATCGGAGAATCCGTGGACGACCTCGATCTGCGAGCGGAGCCGCTCGGGCGACAGACCGTTCGCCACCGTCAGACGCGGCGAATGATCCGTGAGC
>NZ_BADA01000562.1 GCF_000333395.1 Microbacterium sp. B19 | reverse complement strand
CGAGCACGCTGAAGAGCTGGAGGCCGACGGGCTCGTGCGGCGGACGGCCTATCCCGAGGTTCCGCCGCGCGTCGAGTACGCACTGACCGCGCTCGGGCGCGACCTGATGACGCGCATGCTCCCGCTGATGGAACCGCATCGTGAACCAGCCCGACCGCGGCACGGCCTCGATCTCGGCCGACGGGGCGTCGATCGTCTACTCCTCGGTGCCGGGAGACCGCGGTCAGGTGTCGTTCCGCTACCGCGTCGTGGACCCCTCCGGCGCGACGGGGGAGGGCACGGTGCGCATCGGAGTCCTGGATGCCGAGGCCAACCCGAGCCCCATCACGTTCACCGACTACGTGCAGGTGCAGGCCGGCCCGGACAGCCGCATCCGCGTGAGTCCGCTGGCCAACGACATCGATCCGACCCAGGGTCGCCTGAAGCTGACGGGCGTGCGCCCCGACCTCCCGAAGACGCTCGTCGACGGCAGCGACAACCCGGAGTACGCGCGCCTCGACGCGCTGGTGGAGAGCGTCTCCGACACGGGTGTCGTCATCCGCGCCGGCGAGGCCCCGGCGACCATGTCGTTCCTCTACGACGTCGAGTCGGACTCCGGCAACACCGGTCGTGGGCTCGTGGTGGTCAAGGTCGTGCGCGAGAGCGTGCCCGACTACCCCGTGGTCTCCGACACCGTCCTCACGGTCGAGGACCGCGACCAGTTCGTCTCCGGTGTCGATGTGCTCGACGGCCGCGCGACGTGGTCGGGCGGCGACGTGGGCGATCTGCGCGTGTCGCTGTGGGGCGAGCCCACCGGCGTCCGCGTCGACGGCCGACGCATCTCGGGGGAACTGCCCGCCACGCGTCGCATCATCCCCTTCGCCGTGACCGGCACCGTCGGCGACCAGGAGGTCACGACGTACGGCTTCCTCCGAGTGCCCGGCGACGACGACCTCACTCTCGCGCTACGACCGAACTCGGCGCAGAAGGTCGACGAACTGGCATCCGTCGAATTCGACATGGCCTCCCTCGTCGCTGTGCCGCGCCGGTCGACGCTCGAAGTCGGGCCCGACGTCTCGACCACCGGCGTGCGCTCGGAGGGTCGCTGCTCGGTGACCGGCACCGTCGTGCGCTACGACGCGGGTACCGG
>NZ_BADA01000563.1 GCF_000333395.1 Microbacterium sp. B19 | reverse complement strand
GCGGAGGGCCGGATCACGCGAGGGCCGGATCAGTGGCCCTCGTGGGTGATGACCGGAACGGTTCCGTCGTCGCGGATGAGCACGGCATCCTGCGTCGCGCCGAGGGCGGGGGTGACGACGACCGCGATGATCGACGCGGCGAGCAGCAGCCCGATGACGCTCATCGGCTGCGCGGTGCGCGGGGCCGTGTCGGCTCGCCGCACCCGCCCGGCGACCGAGGCGCCCACGACGATGAGGAGGAGTGCGGCCGCGGCGACCGCGATGACGCTCGTGTGCGCGGGCAGCACGAACATGAGGGCGGCGGCCAGCACGATGCCGGCGAGGACGCCCACCAGCGTCGTCCGGGGAGCGATGAGCCGGCCGAGGGCGAGGACGGCGCCGCCCCAGACCAGCGCGCCGACCCCGAGGACGACCAGACCCGCTCCGAGGCCGCGCGAGGCGGCCCCGGAGCTCGGTCCCACGATCGCGCCCGCACCGAGGGCAGCGAGGATGAGCCCGGCCCCCCATGCGGACACGGAGGGCCACGACCGGACGAAGGTCGCGGCGTTCACGGTCAGACCGCCGCGGTGCGCGGGATGTTGCGCTCGGCGCCGAGGCCGACACCGAGGAGCACGACGGCGCTGGCGAGGTGCAGGAAGTGGTCGGGCACGTTGAGCGCGAGGATGTTGGCCGGACCCGTGAGGAAGAAGCCGACGATACCGAGGAGCAGGTAGACCGCACCGACGGTGGTGTTGACGCCCTTGGCAGCACGCGCGTTGGCGAGACCGGCGACCAGCAGCGCGGCACCGATCAGGAGGTGCGCGATGTTGTGCAGCGGGTTGACCTCGAAGATGCCCAGCAGCAGGCCACCTTCGTTGCTGATGAATCCGACGCCGCCGGTGACGGCGAACCCGAGCAGACCGACGAGCAGGTAGACGGCACCGAAGACGGTGGCGACGATGCGGTTCGGTGACGAGCTCATGATGAACCTCCCAGAGTTCTAGCAGCGACCACTCGGCCGCCTTCCACACATCTTCGGAGACACTGGGTGTTTCGGATTGGGCTTTGCAGCACGCGAGGCGATGCTGTAGGACGCGAGCGCGCGCCGCCGCACGATGATGTGGACCCGGCTGGATGCCATCGGTCGAGCCGACGATGCCCCCATCCGCCGTGACCTCGGCCCCCGGCATCCGCCCCCGGATACGACAGAAGGCCCCCGAGTACTCTCCGAGGCCCTCCGCAACGAATCCGACCCTACGGAGGCGAACGGGGCGTGTCGGGGGGATTGCGGATCCGGCGCTGTTCCCCTACTCGTGTCTCTGGCACACTCACCGCATGAGGTTCGAGACGACGCTGTTCCAGATGGGCAACAACACCGGCATCGAGGTGCCGCCCGAGGTCGTCGAGGGGCTGGGCGGCGGCAAACGCGCCTCGGTCACCGTCACCGTCAACGGGTACGTGTACACCAGCACGCTCGCGGTGATGGGCGGGCGGCAGCTCATCCCGTTCTCGGCGGACAAGCGCAAGGCCACGGGACTCGCGGGCGGTGACCCGATCACCGTGGAGCTGACCCTCGACACCACCGAGCGCACGGTCGAGCTTCCCGAGGACCTCGCCGCCGCCCTCGACGAGGCGGGTGTCCGCGCCGCGTTCGATGCGCTCGCCCCCAGCACCCGGAAGGCGCACGCCGGCAGTGTGGCGGAGGCGAAGGCGGCCGAGACGCGGGCCCGTCGCATCCACAAGATCGTCGCCGCCCTGGTCTGAGCGGGGTCGCTCGCGCGGCGCGACCGATAGCCTGGAGAGGGAGGTCGCGTGGGCCGGACGAAGGATGCCATCGCCGAGGGGCTGTCGATCGCGACGGCCGCGGCGCGGCTCACCGTACGCAACCGCATCCTCGTCGAGACGATCGCGCGCGGGGGGCAGTTCGACGGCGAGGTGTTCGCGGACTTCGCCCGCGAAACGCTGCGCGCCCTCGCGGAGGAGCAGGATCAGGCCGCCGACCGCGTGACGGCGCAGCGCAAGCGCGCATGGGGGCGGTTCTCCGACTCTTCGGGCACCCACGACTACCGGGACCGCGACACACGCAACCTGCGCCGACGCGCCCGCCAGTCCCGCGGCGTCGCGAAGGAGCTGCGCGAGTTCGCCGCCGACCCCGAGCGCGTCGGCATCCTGGTCGCCGCGGCGCGCGAGGCCGCGTGGGGGGACGTCGAGGCGAACCTGTCGCAGCGGCTGGACGTCGAGGGGATGACGGCGGATGCCGACCCCGACTACGCCACGATGCGGCGCGCGCGCATGGATGCGCTGCGGATGGTCGATCTCGCGCGTCTCGCCTCGCAGGCGAAGAAGCGGGCGAAGGAGCAGGCCGCGGCCAGGGGCGACGATTCGGAAACCCCGGCGCCCAAGAAGAAGAAGTCGCCCTCTGCCTGACGGCTCCCAGCCGCACCGCCCCGGGGCGATCGGTGCCGATAATCGAGGGTGACGAATTCCGCGGGTGATCGGCGTCGGGCGAGCGTCGTGGTCATCGGCGCGGGGCAGGCGGGGCTCTCGGCCGCCTACCACCTGGCCCGGTCCGGCTTCGTGAGTGCCCTGGACCCCTCGCGTGACATCGACGCACAGTCGTTCGTGGTCCTGGATGCCGAGCCCGAGCCGGGCGGCGCGTGGCGGCATCGGTGGGAATCGCTGACGATGTCGACGGTCAACGGGATCTTCGACCTGCCCGGTTTCCCGAAGCCGCCGATCGACGCGACCGCGTCGAGCCGGGACGCGGTGCCCGCCTACTTCGCGGCTTACGAAGCGCACCTGCGGCCGCCGATCCTGCGCCCGGTCACGGTGACCGCGGTGCGGTTCGCGGATGCGGCCCCCGACGGCGACCTGCTCGTGGAGTCGAGCGCGGGGGTGTGGGAGACGCGCGCGGTGATCAACGCGACCGGCACGTGGAACAACCCGGTGCTCCCGCGGTACCCCGGGCAGGACACCTTCCGCGGTCGGCAGCTGCACACGCGCGACTACGTCTCGCTCGACGAGTTCGCCGGGCTCCGCGTGGCGATCGTGGGCGGCGGCATCTCGGCGGTGCAGCTCCTGGAGGAGATCTCCCGCGTGGCGACGGTGTTCTGGTACACGCGGCAAGAGCCCGTGTTCTGGGAGGGCGAATTCACCCCGGAGACGGGGCGGGACGTCATCGCGAAGGTGGTCGCGGACGTCGAGGCCGGGAATCCCTCCGGCAGCGTCGTCTCCTACACGGGACTGTCCTGGCTGCCGTACGCGGTGGCGGCGCGGGAGCGCGGTGCTCTCGTGCGTCGTCCGATGTTCACCGCGATCGAACCGGACGGTGTGCGGGAGGCGGACGGCTCGTTCACGGCGGTCGACGCGATCCTCTGGGCGACGGGTTTCCGGGCGGACCTCCACCACCTCGACCCGCTCCACCTTCGGAACGCGCGGGGCGGCATCCGGATGACCGGGACGCAGGTCGCCGAGGAGCCGCGCGTGCACCTGATCGGGTTCGGTCCCTCGCAGTCGACGGTGGGCGCCAACCGCGCCGGTCGCGAGGCGGTCCGCGTCCTGCGGAAGCGCCTGCTCCCGGCCCGCGCGACCTGAGACGGGGTGGCGTTCTGACGGCCGTGTGGACTCCCTGCGAGCGAAGTCGCGAAGATCAGGTGGTCCCGTAGATCCGGTCCAGTTGCGTGTTCCAGACGGGCGTGGTCGTCATCACTTGTGTCTGCTGATTCGGTGCACCCTTCAGTCGGAACACCTGTGGTTCCTCAGCGCGGTGATCCAACAGATGGGGGAGGGCCGCGAGCATCGATGAGGAGAGCCACGCGATGCCGCCCGGCCCCTCGGGGGCGTTCATCCGCAGCCCGATCCAGTGCAAGTCGGCGTCGAACACGGCCTTTCGCTCGGCGTGATTCTTCATCTGCTGTCGGTCGAACGTCACGATGGCGTCATAGCCATCGTCACCCACGAGTGAGATGAGTTCGCCATCGAGGACGGAGACGTACCGCGCGCGATGTGAATACGCGGAGAAGAACTGATGATCGAGGCCTTACACCGCGACGAGCGCGTCCGCAACCAGCGGCGGGAAATTCTCGTCGAGGAAGAACCTCATGCTGTCCTGAGCTGGCTCCGCACCGACAGGTCGAACTCGACCGCGTCTTCGACCGCGTCGGGCGTCACACCAGGGTAGAAGCGCTCCACTTGGTCGTGCGGAACCTCTCCCGTTCGGACGAGGGCCGCGACGTTCTCGTAGGGCAGTCGCGTACCCGAGATGGTGGGGAGACCGCCTGCGCGGCGCGCGTCGATGGAGAGATGCCGACGTGGCCGAAGAAAATCCGGTACTTGTCGGCCTTGTGTCGTCGTGAACGGCTCGAAAACGTCGGCAAGTGTCGCCACGATCGACTGTCCCGGATTCTTCACGAGGTCGACGGGGCCATCCTCCGTGAGGACAGCGATGGTCGCGCCGTCGGTGCCGAAGGTGTACGACCCGGGATGCTCCGTGAGGTCTTCGATGTTCGGCAGATTGCCGAGGGCCTTCCGAATCCGCTGCAAGGACACATCGTTGCGCAGGCGGACGAACGACCGGAGGGCTACGACGTCGCGGAAGGAATATACGGCCGGCCGGGCGTCGTGGATCTCGGGTCGCAGGAGGTCGGTCGCGCGCCACCGGCGAAGCTGCCCTACCGATGCTCCTGACAATGTGGCGGCAAGCTCGATGGAGAACGACATCTCGCCCCACCTCCCGAATCGTCGCTTGAGTATGGCACAGGCCTGCCGTCGGGCGGGGGAGCGTAGCGTGCCGTGTGGATGAATGACATCCCGGTCGCCGGTGACCTCAGGGGTCGACAAAAATCTCTCTGGGCCAGAGTCGCCTACCAGGACGTCAGCCGCGCGGCCGCGGTGCGCGATCGTTCCGGGTCGGAGGTCCGCGTCGCCCCGGTCCGCTCCCCGCGACGCGGCCGGGTCTCGGGAGCGGCGCACACCGCGTCGTGACCCTCGCGGTGCGCCCGCCACAGCGCCGACTTCGTTGCGGCGAGATCCGCGAAGACTCCGAGGGGGCGGGCCTCGTCGTCGAAGGCGGACCACGAGCCCTGTGCTCCTCGCGTGGCGTACCCGAAGATGCGGCGCGAACAGGCACCGAGCAGGAAGTCGCCCTCGATGGACTTCCACGTGATCTCTGGCGTGGTGCGAGTGAAACCGAACATCGGGAGCCCCTTTGCTGACCCGTGTGAGTGTGACCGAGAAGCTACCCGGATGCAGCGGGGCGGGGGAGGGACCAAAGTCCCCTTTTGCGCGAATCGGCCAAAAGTCGCCGCTCCCGGCGCCGGCGCCTACGACCCCGTTGCGGCGAGCACGCGCGCGATCGCGTCGAGCGTGCGCGCGACCTCGGGCAGGGTGGCGACGGGCGGGATGTTGAGGTGCCCGTGCGGCATCCCCGCGGCGACCTCCACGCGCACGGGAACGCCGGCGTCGCGCAGTTGCACCGCGAAGAGCTCACCGGAGCCCCGCAGTTCGTCGATCTCGCTGAGCGCGAGGAGCGTGGCAGGGAAGCCTGCGGGATGCCCGCTTCCCGGCACGGCATCCGCGGGAAGGTCGTCGATGCGGCCGACGTACGCGCGCATCACGTCGATGTTCTGCGCGAGGCCGAAGCGCAGGATGTCGGGCAGGTCGTCGACCCCGTCGATCTCGACACCGGGGACGGGGAAGTGGAGGAGCGGGTACCCCAGCACCAGAGCGGCGGGCTGCGGACCACCCCGGTCGACGAGTCGGGAGGCCGTCGCGGCGGCGAGGTTGCCGCCCGCGGAGCACCCGCCGAGGCTCAGACGCGCCGGATGGATGCCGAACTCCCGCGCCCGTTCGGTGAGCCAGGTCCACGCCGACTCGACGTCGTCGAGCGGGGCGGGGAACCGCGTCGCGGGGCCGGCGAGACGGTAGTCGACGCTCGCGACGACCGCGCCCGCCCGGGCGACGAGCTCGCGCGCCACGACGTCGGACTCGGCCATGTCGATGTCGCCGGCGGTGAAGCCGCCGCCGTGCACCCACAGCAGTCCCGGTGCATCGGTCGGGGCGTCGAGCGGACGGTAGACGCGGACGCGCACGGGTCCGAGCGGACCCGGGGCGGAGTGCTCGGACACGTCGACCGACCGCGGAACGTAGGCGGAGGTCAGCTCGGCGACGGCGACGGCGTAGTCGTCCCAGTCGAGGACGTCGCGCAGGGCGTGGGCCATGACGGCATCCAGGCTCATGAGCGGGGCTCCCGGGCGACGAGTTCCACGGGGAAGACCTGGCGCACGCGGGCGCGGCGGGGGTCCTTGCGCTCGGCGAGGAGGATGTCGGCGCCCTGGTAGCCGATTGCCGTGAGCGGTGTCCGGATGGCCGGGATGCCGAGGGCTTCGGTCACGTCCGAGTCGTGACCTGCGATCACCAGCGCGCGTCGCCCGCCGTTCGCGTCGCCGTCCTCGGCCAGTCGTCGCCAGGCTCCCGCGGCGGTGCGGTCGTCGGGCAGGATGATCGCGTCGAAGCTCATCCCGCGCTCCCCGAGGAACTCCACCGCCGCGCGCCCGGCGGCGCTGTCGTGACCCAGGGCGTCGTGCTCCGCGAGCACCTCGGCCGGGTCGAACCCGGCCGCGCGCACCGCGTCCCGCGCGGCTGTGCGCCGCAGCTCGGCGCCGGCCCGGTCGTGCGGCGGGTGGACCAGGACGATCCGCCGGTGCCCGCTGTCGAGGGCGTGCGCGACCGCGAGGGCGACGGCGGCCTCGTGGTCGGCGGCGACGGAGCTCAGTTCGGAGGTCGCGGGGGAGCCGATCACGGCGACCGCCACGCCGCGCTCCGCGGCCTGGACGGCGACGGGTTCGGCGCCGGCGGTCAGCTCGAGCAGGACGCTGCGGACGCCGGCCCGCTCGAGGGCGCGCACGGCATCGTCGAGCCCGGTGGGCTCGTCGGTGGGGAAGGTCAGGAGCGGGTGCGCGCCGCCGACGGCCAGGCGGCGACGGATGCCATCCAGGAGCGCCGCCCGGTGCGGTTCCGCGCCCGCGAGCACGACGCCGACGAGGTCGGGACCCGCAGGGGCGCGCCGACCGCGCCCGGTCGGGCGCCACCCGAGCTCGTCGATCGCCGATCGCACGCGACGCAGCGTCGGCGGGGCCACGATTTCAGGTTTGTTCAAGACGTTGGAAACCGTCCCGATCGATACGCCTGCGACGCGGGCTACGTCGTGCATCGACGGAAAGTCCTGGTCTGCCATCGCTCGCCCTCCTTCCTTGGTGGCTGGGATCCATTGTGGCTCGTGCGAATCTCGTATGTTCATCCTTGCACGAATTGAAATATTTCAACTAGCATCGCAGCGTCGCGATCCGAAGATCCGATCCAGCACTAGAGAGAGCTCGAGGTTTCAATGATGAATCTCCGTACCCGCGTCGGTCTCGGCGCGATCGTCGTGGGCGCGCTCGCCGTGTCCGCCACGGGGTGCGCCGGCGCGCAGCAGCAACCGACCATCGATCCCAGCGCGAGCGTCACCATCACCGTCGGTGACCTCCCCAGCACCAAAGCCGAGGCGGCGCGGAAGAACTTCCTCGACTCCGTCGATGCCTTCGAGAAGGCCAACCCCAACATCACCGTGGAGCCCAGCGAGACCCGCTGGGACAACGGGTCGTTCTCCGCGCTCGTCGCGGGTGGCACGATGCCCACCGTCATGTCGGTGCCGTTCACCAATACGCAGCAGGTCATCGAGAATGGTCAAGTCGCCGACCTCACCGACGTCGTGAATCAGCTCGGCATGCTGGACCGGCTGAACCCCGACACGCTGAAGCCCGCGCAGGCCGACGGCAAGACCTATGGCATCCCGACCACGGTCGACACCGTCGCCCTCATGTACAACCGCGACCTGTTCAAAAAGGCCGGTCTCGACCCCGACAAGCCGCCGGCCACCTGGGACGAGGTCCGCACCGCGGCGAAGGCCATCACCAAGGCGACGGGCAACCCCGGCTACCTGCAGATCACGCAGGAAGGCCAGGCGGGCTGGATCTACACCGCGTCGGTCTATTCGCGCGGCGGCACGATCGAGAACGAGGCGGGCGACCAGGTCACGATCGACAACCCGGCGTCGATCGCGGCGCTCCAGAGTCTGCGAGACATGTTCTCGGCCGACAAGACCATGGGGTCGTCGGTGATCATGGACCTCAAGACGATCATGCAGGAGTTCGCCGCCGGCCGGGCCGGCATGTTCGTGGCCCCCGTGGCCTCGTACGAGTGGCTCAACAACGTCTACGACATGGATCTGTCGGTCATCGGCGCCTCGCACCTCCCGCAGGGAGACGCGGCCGGGTCGGGCACCCCCCTCGGCGGCAACGTGCAGATGGCCAACCCGAAGTCGACGCCCGAGCAGCTGCTCGCGGCGGCGAAGTGGGTCGACTTCTACTACTTCGGCAAGTTCACCAGCAAGGACACAGCGGTCGCGAACGCCCAGGCGCTCGTAAAGGACGGCGGCATCGTCGGCCTCCCCGGCCTGTCGCCGCTCAGTGCCGACGCGTACAAGCAGTACCGCGACTGGATCGCGGACGACACGAACGTCGACGCGTCGCACTTCACGAGCTACACCGACTCGCTCACGAAGATCCCGCTGATCCCGGAGCCGGCGACGCGGGCGCAAGAGGTCTACGCCGACCTGGCGTCGACCGTGCAGGCGGTGATGAGCGATCCCTCGGCGCCGATCGAGCCGCTCGTCAAGGATGCCGCTTCCCGTCTCGAACGGATCATCTCGCAGTGACTCGAGTCCTCTCGGTACCGGTCGGGGTCCCCGCGCGCCAGGCGCGCGGGGGCCTCCTCCCGCGTGTGCAGCGCTGGGTGCGCGGCGGGGGACTGTGGTCCATCGCCTTCGGCGCGCCCCTCGTGCTCGTCTTCGCCTACTTCTCGTGGGGTCCGATCGTGCGCGGTCTCGTCCTGTCGTTCCAGAAGACGAACTTCCTCACCAGCAAGTGGGTGGGCCTGACGAACTTCGAGTACGTGCTGACGGATCCCGTGCTGCCGCGCGCGATCCTCAACACGGTCCTCTTCACCGCGATCGGGTTGCTCATCGGCGCGCCGCTGCCGCTCGCGCTCGCAGTCGTGATGTCGGAGCTGCGTCGCTGGAAGGGCCTCTACAGTGCGCTCGCGTATCTCCCCGTCGTCATCCCCCCGGTCGTGGCGATCCTGCTGTGGAAGGTGCTGTACATGCCCGGCCCCAGCGGGCTATTGAACTCGCTGCTGGGGACGGTGGGACTCGGCCCCTTCGCGTGGTTGGACTCGGAGCAGCTCGTCATCCCGTCGATGGTGCTCACGGCGACGTGGGCGGGCGCCGGCACGTCGGTCATCATCTACCTCGCCGCGCTCGGCGGCGTCCGTCCCGACCTCTATGAGGCGGCCGAACTCGACGGTGCGGGCGTCTGGAGCCGCGTGTGGCACGTGACGCTGCCGCAGATCCGCGGCGTCATCCTCGTCCTCATCCTCCTGCAGCTCATCGGGACCATGCAGGTGTTCAACGAACCGAAGCTCCTCACCGGCGGCGGCCCGAACAACGCCTCGATCTCGATCCTGATGCTCATCTACCAGTACGGGTTCGTGAACTCGAACTACGGAGCGGCGGCCGCGCTCAGCGTGATGCTCGCCGTGGTCCTGGCGATCGTGTCGATCGTGTACCAGTTCGCGACGCGGAGGCTCAACGACAATGACTGACACCTATACCCTCACCCAGCCTCCCGCGGCGCCGTCGTCGCGACGCCGCCTGCGCCGGGAGGAGCCCGAAGAGGTCCCGCGCTCGGTCTCCTCGTGGGGCGACCGCCGTCGCCCCGTCGTACGGTGGACGCTGCGGATCGTCCAGGCGCTCGTCCTGATCGGCCTGATCGTGGCGGCGGTGCTTCCGCTGGTGTGGTTGGCCAAGGCATCCGTCTCCACGACCACGGAACTCGTGACCGACCCCCTGACGCTGATCCCCTCGGTCTTCGACTGGTCGAACTACGCCGCGGTGTGGAACGACCTCGGGATCTGGCGCTACCTGCTCAACACGCTCTTGATGGCGCTCGGCAGCGCGGCCGTCACCCTGTTCGTCTGCGTGACCGGCGCCTACACGCTGTCGATCCTCCGCCCGCGGTGGGGCAACGTCGTCTACTGGGCGGTCCTCGCGACGCTGTTCATCCCCGGGATCGTCTCGCTCGTGCCGCTCTACCTGACGGTGCTCGACCTCCCGGGCCTGGGGATCAGCCTCCTCAACACGATGTGGGCGATCTGGCTCCCGGCCGGGGCGAGCGCCTTCTCGCTCGTGCTCGCCAAGCGCTTCTTCGACTCCATCCCGCGCGAACTCATCGAGGCGGCGCGCATCGACGGCGCCGGTCCCGTGCGGGTGCTGTGGTCTCTGGTCATCCCGCTGTCGCGCCCGATCCTGTCGGTGCTGGCGCTGCTCAGCGCTGTCGCGGCGTACAAGGAGTACCTGTGGCCGCTGCTCGTCCTGCAGGACCCGGGGGTGCAGCCGATCTCGGTCGCCCTGCCCCGGATCGAGCCCGCGCTGGAGTACTCGGTCATGATGGCGGCGCTGTTCCTGTCGATGGTCGTCCCGATCGGGCTGTTCCTGATCTTCCAGCGGCAGTTCCTGCGGTCGGTCGGTCTCGCCAACGGCATCAAGGGCTGACGGAGACGGCCCTGAGCTATCTTCGGAGGTATGGAGCGCGAGACTCGATGAGTGCGCCGGACGACACGGGTGTCCGCCGGGCGAATCTCCGCGAGGTCGCGGCACTGGCCGGGGTGTCGGTGTCGACGGCATCCCGCGTGCTGTCGGGGACGTACCCGATCGCCGAGGCGACCCGCGGGCGCGTGGTCGCCGCGATGCGCGAACTCGGATACTCCGAGGCCCGGGCCCGTCGGCGCGAGGCAACGCGGACCATCGGCGTCATCGTCCCCGACGTGCGCTCGTCGCTGGTCTCGGGGGTGCTGGGCGGCATCGACGCCGCGGCCGTCGAGCACGGGCGCATCAGCATGATCTTCCCGACCGAGGGGGACGTGGATCGCGAACGCGACATCGTCCGCCTCGTCGCCCGTCAACGAGAACTGGATGCCGTGGTGTTCGTCGGCGGCGTCTACGCTTCGGCCGACTACGCCGACCGGTTGGGCGACTACGCGACGATGCTCGAGGAGATCGACGCGCGTCTGGTGATGTGCGCCCGCCCGGGTCCGATCCCCGCGGATCGCGCGCTCGCGGCGGGCTACGACAACTCCGGCGGGGCGTTCGCGATCACCAGTCACCTGCTCTCGCGCGGCCACACGCGCGTGGCGTGGGTCGGCGGCATCGAGGAGTACTCCACGACGGAGGGGCGTATCGCCGGTATGCGCGCCGCGCTCGCCGCCCACGGCCTGGATCCGGCCGCCGTCTACACCGACCCGTCGCCGCGGCGGTCGCGTCGCAGCCCCGCGCCCGACCAGGCGTACGCCCACACGGTGGCGCTGCTGCGTGAGCATCCCGACGTGACGGCGATCGTGGCCAACAGCGACTTCCACGCCCTCGACGTGGTGCGTGCGCTGACGGATGCCGGGTTGTCGGTGCCCGAGGACATGTCGGTGGTCGGGTACGACGACGACCGCGTCGCGCAACGTCTCCACCCGCCGCTCACCACGGTGCACCTGCCGGTGTTCGACCTCGGGTGGGAGGCCGCGCGCCTCGCCGTCGAGAAGCCGCTCCCCGGCCACGCCGGCTCGGTCGTCGAGCTCGGTACGCACGTCGTCGTGCGCGATTCGGTGGCCGCCCCGCGCCGCTGACACCCCTCTCGCAGGCAACGAGCCCCGCCGTCCCGGCGGGGCTCGTTGCCGTTTCGTGGCCTGTCCGCGCTTGCGTTCGCAACTTGTTTCTGTAATGTTGCTACGCGAGCGCAGCATTGTTGCTGTCTCGCCGACTGCCGAAGGAGTCCTCGATGATGCGACGACGCGCTTTCTCCACGCTCGGGATGACCGAGGCCTCCCTCGTCGAGGTGGTCGCGGTCGCGATGGAGTCCGGGTGGACCGGCGTCGAGGTCGGCTCCGCCGAGGACCGTGCCGTGAACGTCCACCTCTCCGCCGCGCAGCGCGCGGACGCCCGCGCCGTCCTCGCCGAGGTCGATCGGGTGTGCCTCGCCACCTACGTCAACGTCGCCGACCCCACCGCCACGGATGCCGACGTGCTCGCGCACGTCCGCGCGGAAGCCTCCCTCGCCCGCGACCTCGGCTTCCCGGCGATCCGCGTGTTCCCGGGCGGCGAGGACGATGCCGTCCTGGTGCGGCGCCTCCGCGCGGCGAGCAGCGTCGCGCGCGAGACCGGCGTGGACGTCTGGCTCGAGACCCACGACTCGCACCCGACCGGCCTCGCCGTGGCGCGGGTCCTCGACGCCGTCGACGACGAGCACGTCGGCGCGATCTGGGACATCGCGCACCCGTGGGTCGCGGGGGAGCCCGTCTCCACGACCGTCGCGCTCCTCGCACCGTGGCTGCGGCACGTGCAGGTGAAGGACGTCGTCGGGCGCGGTGACGGACGCCCCGTGCTGCCCGGCCACGGTGGCATCCCGCTCGAGGAGATCCTGCTGCAGCTCGACGCGCGCGGATACGACGGTCACCTCAGCCTCGAGTGGGAGCGGCGGTGGCATCCCGAGCTCCCGTCCCTGCGCGACGCGCTCGCGGCGGCGACCTCGTGGCTGGACGCGCATCCCGTGCCCGAGCGGATGCCGGTCGTCGGTGTCGAGGGGGCGCTCGCCGCCCTGACGCTCGACGAGAAGATCGCGCTCGTCACGGGCCGCGACTTCTGGTCCACCGCCGCGGTCCCGCGGATCGGCCTGCGGCCCCTCGTCCTGTCGGACGGGCCCGTCGGGGTGCGCGGCCCGACGATGGACGAGCGCCAGCCGTCGGTCGTGTTCCCGTCCGCGGGTGCGCTCGCGGCGACGTGGGATCCCGCGCTCGCCCGCGACGCGGGAAACGCCCTGGCGGAGGAGGCGGTGCGCCACGGCGTCGACGTCGTGCTCGGCCCCACCGTGAACTTGCACCGCAGCCCGCTCGGCGGCCGCACGTTCGAGTCGTTCTCCGAGGACCCGGTGCTGTCGGGCGAGATCGCCGCCGGCTACGTCCGCGGGCTGCAGGACGGCGGGGTGGTCGCGTGCCCCAAGCACTACGTCCTGGGGGACTCCGAGACCGAGCGCATGACGGTCTCCGTGGATGCCGATGAGCGCACGCTCCACGAGCTGTACCTGGAGCCGTTCCGCGTCGCCCTGGAGGCGGGCGCGGGGGCGATCATGAGCGCTTACAACGCTGTCGACGGGGTCACGATGAGCGAGAACCGTCTCCTCGACGACCCGCTCGTGACGGCGTGGGGCTTCGACGGCGTGGTCGTCTCCGACTGGTCGGCGGTGCGGTCGGTGGCGGCCGCCGCGGCGGGGCAGCACCTCGAGATGCCGGGCCCGCGCGGCGCGTGGGGCGACGCGCTGCGCGCCGCGGTGGAGGCGGGTGAGGTGCCCGAGGCGCTCATCGATGAGAAGGTGCGGCGCATCCTGCGTCTCGCCGAGCGCACGGGTGCGCTCGGTGGCGGACTCCGGCCGCGGCTCTCGCCGCTCGATCCCGACATCCTGGCCCGCACCGTGCTGACCCGCGGCGCCGTGCTGCTGCAGAACGACGGCATCCTTCCCCTCGCCGTGACTCCTGACGCGCCGCTGCGCGTGGCTCTTCTCGGGCCGGGCGCGACGCGTCCGCGGGTGCAGGGCGGCGGGAGCTCCGAGGTGTTCCCCGTGCGCGTGTCGACACCCGCCGAGGCGCTCGCGGGGGAGGCCGGCATCCATCTCACCGTCGTCGACGGGACCGTGCCCGACCGGGTGGAGCCGTTCGAGGCGGACGAGCTGCGTGCTCCCGACGGGACCGCCGGAGCCGTGCGCGCGCGACTGTTCGACGGGGACGGCGCGGTGCTGTCGGACGAACGACGGTCGACAGCGCGCGTCATCTGGCTGGGCGATCTGCCCGACGCCGCGCGGGCGCTGGAGATCGAGTTCGACGTCGTGCCGTCGCGATCGGGGCCGTTGCGTCTGGGGATCGACGTCCCGGCCGCGGGCACGCTCACGATCGACGGTGTGCCCGTGGCCGCCGCGGCCGGTGGCGCACGCGTCGAGGGGGCGCACATCGCGCACGCCGACCCGCTCGGTGCCGTGGTCGACGCGGTCGCAGGGCAGGCGATCCGCGTCCGTGTCTCGGCGGAGGCGCCGGAGGATCTGCCGCTGCGCATCCTCGATGTGCGACTCGGCCGCGCGTACGCGGTCGATCCAGCGTCCGCGCTCGAGGCGGCGGTCGCCGCGGCGCGGGACGCCGACGTCGCGATCGTGTGCGTGGGCACCCCCCCCGGGGGAGAGTCCGAGGGGCACGACCGCACCGACCTGAAGCTGCCGCCCGAGCAGGACGCCCTCGTCGCCGCGACCCTCGCGGCCAACCCGCGCACGGTCGTCGTCGTGGCGGCGGGCGCGCCGGTGGAGACGCCGTGGCGTCACGAAGCGGCGGCGGTGCTGCTGACGTGGTTCGGCGGACAGGAGCTGGGCACCGCGCTCGCGGACGTCCTCCTCGGCCGCGAGGAGCCCGGCGGTCGCCTGCCCACCACGTGGCCCGCGCGCCTCGAGGACTCTCCCGTCTCGGACGTGGTCCCGCGCGATGGCATCCTGAGCTACCGGGAGGGTCTGAACATCGGCTACCGCGCGTGGGCGACCGCGGACGCGGCCCCCGCCTACCCGTTCGGGCACGGACTCGGGTACACGGCGTGGGCGCTCGGCGCCGTGCGCGCGGAGGAGGTCCGCGACCGTCTGTTCCTCGTGGCGGACCTCACCAACACCGGACGCCGCCGCGGGCGGCACGTGCTCCAGGCGTACCTGTCCCGCGGAGAATCCGACGTGCAGCGACCGCCGCTGTGGCTCGCGGCGTTCGCCACGGTCGAGGCGGACGCGGGGGTGCGCAGCACGGTCCGCATCGAGATCCCTCCGCGCGCGTTCGCGCACTGGTCCGCTGATGCCGGATGGATGACGGAACCCGGGGACTTCACGGTGTCGCTCGGCTTCTCGGCCGAGGACCTCCGCTGGACCGGGCGCGTGCAGCCCACCGTGCGCACCGCGCTCGGCAGCGTCGTGACGGGGGCCGGCGCGTGAGCCGGCGCCCTCGGGTCCTGCTGTCGATGTGGGAGAACGTCGTCCCGGAGGTGTTCCCCCCGCGCCTGCAGGCCGCCCTCCACCGCACCGTCGACCTGCTCGACGAACGGCCCCTGCACTCCCTCGACGACCCCGTCGCCGAGCACCTGCCCGACGCCGAACTCCTCATCACGAGCTGGGGTGCCGTCCACGTCGACGAGGCCCTGCTCGCCCGGGCGCCGCGGCTGCGCGGGGTGTTCCACGCGGCCGGCTCGGTGAAGAGCGTCGTGGGGGAGGCCGCGTGGCGCGCGGGGCTCGACGTCACCTCGGCCGTGCGGGTCGGGGCGGCACCGGTCATCGACTACACGGTCGCGATGGTGATGCTGAGCGCTCACCGGGCGCTGCCGCTCGCCCAGGAGTACCGCGTCGCCGGGTTCCCCGCCGTGCGCGGTCGCCGCGGTCGCTTCGGTCTGCGGATCGGCGTCGTGGGGGCGTCCGCGATCGGCCGCGGCGTGATCCAGCGGCTCGTCGCCGACGGCTGGGACGTCGCCGTGTACGACCCGGTCGTCGATCCCGCGCTGGTGCAGGCGCTCGGGGCGCGACAGCTCGAGCTCGACGAGCTCTGCGCGCACAGCGACATCCTCACGCTCCACGCGCCGAGCCTCCCCGCCACGCGCGGCATGATCGACGCGCGGCGCCTCGCGTTGCTGCCCGACGGAGCGACGCTCATCAACACCGCGCGCGGTGCCCTCGTCGACCACGATGCTCTTCGCGCCGAATGCCTCAGCGGGCGACTGGATGCCGTCCTCGACGTGACGGAACCCGAGCCGCTGGAGCCGGGCGACGTCCTGCTCAGCCTCCCGAACGTCGTGTGCACACCGCACGCCGCGGGCGTGCAGGGCAGCGAGATCGGGGAGATGGGGGCGTTCATCCTCGAGGAGGTGCAGCGCTACCGCGCCGGCCAGCCCCTCACCGGGGCGGTCGATCCGGGCCTGCTGCCGACGCTGGCCTGACCCGGCTGCGCCGCCCGCCCCGGCCCCACCCCCTTCACCGATAAACGCGATCGGCGCGGGGAAACGGCGCGACGACGCGTTTCCCGCCGCGGATCGCGCTTATCGCTGCGCGGCGCGCTCGGCCCGTGGCATCCGTCCGCACACGGAGGAACTCCCGCCCGCGCACCCCCGGTTCGGCGCGGGCGGGAGTTCCGGTCCGTGGAGTCAGGGGAGCGGGACGAGGACCTCGTGCGGGTCGGCCGGCGTGAGCGTGACCGTGACCTTCCCGTCGCCGCCCACCGTGAGGTGACGGACCGTCCCGTCGACCGTGACGTCGATCGCGCCGGGCGTGAGCTGCCCGAGCACGAGGTCGGCCCCCGGCAGGTCGTCCGGCAGCACCCCGACGAGCGCGATCCGGAGGTCGCTCGTCTCGACCGTGAGGCGGAGGTTCCGACGCCCGCCCTGCACGGCCACGCTGACTCCCGCGACGACGGCGGAAGCGGCATCCACGACGGTCGCGACGCTGGGGTCTGCCGAGGTGGAGGGGCGGCGGACGACGAGCGCGCGGGCGTCCGCCTGGGCTCCCGGCACCGTGAGGGTGCCGCGGCCGTCGGTGGTCGTGGCGACGGCGAGGGTGTCGATCCGCCCCGGACGGGTGAGGTCGGCGCTCAGCTGCCCGGTCGCCGTGGCCGAGGTGAGCGTGGCGGCGTCGGCCGCGGACCGCTGCGGCACGAGCGCCGCGGCGAAGTGCGCCGCCGACGTCGACGGGACCGTCGACCGCCACGTCGTGCCGAGGACGGCCAGCGTGTTGGCCGCGTGCGAGAACGTGGCGCCGCTGTCGGGCGACGACTGCAGGTACCGCGCTGTCACCGTGCTCGAGCCGATGGTCTGCGCGATGTCCGACCCGCCGGTGACGTCCGTGACCGTGCCCTTGCTGTGGAAGAGCGAGTGGATGTCCTTCGCGGTCCCGGCCGTCACGTCGTCGAGCACGATCGCGGCCTGGCGGTCGAGGAACGCGATCGTGCGGCGCGCGCGGGTGATTCCCGACGTGCTCGGCGAGGCGTACAGCCCGGTGACGTCGGCCGCGATGATCGTGTCGGCCCCGAGGCTGCTCACCGCGGGGATCGACGCGCGGTCGCGCATATCGGTGTACGGCTGTGTGAATCCGGTCGCGCGTTCGCCGGCCTGCCCGACGTCGGAGCCCGCGACGATCGCGTTCGTCTGCTTCGTCAGGTACGCGCCGTACGGGGCGTACGCGCCGAAGACAGCCCCGCCGAACGACATGCTGAAGTGCCCGCCGTCGGGGTGGTCGTGGCCGACGTTGATGTACGTGGCGTTGGGGCCGAGTCGGTCGCGCCACTGGTTCAGGCGCCGACCGCCCATGACTCCGGCCTTCACGTGCAGCGAGACGTCCGTGCTCGCCCATCCGGACCGGGATGCCACGATCCCGAGGTCGCTGTACAGCCGTGTGGTCGGGCGGTCGTCGAGGCCCGTGGCGGCGAGGGAGTCGTCGAACCACAGCATGTTCCACGCGTTGTAGAAGAAGGACGTCGCCCCCGCGGTGCCCGATGTGTAGAGCCGGTGCAGGAAGTCCTGCAGTTCCCCGTCGCCGTACTTGCCCGCGATTCGCCACAGGAACGGGTTGAAGTAGTACTGGCTGCCGTCGGTGTCGCCGTACCAGAACTGGGCCGGGAAGCCCGGCAGGGACATGTCGACCTTGAACGAGCCCATGCCCGGCAGCTCCGGCTCGGCCCACAGGTCGCCCCCGCCGATGCCGTCGAAGACGTCGACGGCACGGATGATGTGCTCGTTGCCGTAGACCGCGTACGTGATGCTCTCGTGCTGCGACCCGTCGGGCGAGATCCAGTTCAGGACGTGACGCAGCTGGGAGCGCGCGAACTCGAGGCGGAAGTCGTCGCTCTCGCCGGTGTCGGCCGCGCCGTCGCCGTAGATCGCTGCGGCGGCCGACGTGATCCCGTCGACGCGGAAGTGGCGGTGGTTCGGCTGCGGGTCGTTCTTCCAGTAGGCATCCGTCGCGACCGAGGTGTTGCCGAACTGTTCGATCAGGCGATCGGCCTGCAGCGCGAGCTTGTCGCGGATCGTGGCGCGTTCGGTCGGCGAGAACAGGTCATAGCACCAGTCGTACGCGACGGACACGCCGATGAGGCCGGCGGCATTGCCCATCGAGCCGCCGTTCTCGCCGCCCCACTGGGGCCGTGTGGCCGGGTCGCAGACGTAGAGCGTCCAGTTCCGGAGCTTGGTCGAGTAGGTCGAGTTTCCGGTGATGAGGTACGCCATCGCCAGCTCGGGGAGGGCCCAGTACACCGACTGCCACTGATTGTCGTCGCCGTTGCCGGTGATCGTCGGCAGGGCGGCGCGGCCGTTGGCGTAGTTGAGGAGGGTGGTGACGAACGGGGCGTAGGCGGGCGCGGCGGCCCGACGCGCCAGCTCGGTGAGCGACACCCGGGTGCCGAGGATGAGGCGCGGGTGAACGCCGGCCAACGCCGGGTCGATCAGCCCGGTGGCGGCGGGAACGGTGCCCACGGCGGGGCGGGTGAGACCCCCACCGAGCGCGGCGCCGGCGGCGGCGGCGCCGACGAGCGACCCGAGCAGCATGGATCGCCGCGAGAAGGCACGACGGGGAAGGGGCATGGACGGCTCTGTCACATCAAGTCCTTAGTCGCAGAAACAATAGGGATTTGTTGCGCAAACTAGCGCGAACACGCCGCGCGGGTCAAGAGTGCATCCGAGGTGCGGGGGAGACCCGGGCGGCGGGACGGCGATGGGGAATGTGCCCCATCGCCGCGACGGCGAGAGCGCATTAGCGTCGCGAACACACTGAGGTGGGGGGCCCTCGGACGACCGTTTCGGTGCACGCCTCCCCGCGAAAGGATCGCCATGAAGTCGCCCGTCTCCGGTTACCTGCTCACGGCAGTGGGAGGTCTCCTCGTCGTCATCGGCCTGATCTGGGGCGCGGTCGTCGGGTTCTATCCCAGCGACCTCCCGCTGCTCCTGGGTCTCCTCGTCGTCGGCGGAATCCTCGCGTACATCGGGCAGCGACAGACCACCGCTTTCAAGCGAGCCGAGGCCGAGCGCCGGATCGCTGAGCGCAACGCGGGGCGCGACTGACGTGGCCGCGATCGACGAGAAGATCGCGGCGATCCAGTTCGAGACCACGACGGCGCGCGCTGTCGACGATGTCGCTCGGATCGTCGACGACGCAGCCGAGTTCGCCAGCGCCGGCGGGGAGAAGCTCACGCTGAGCAGGTCGGGTTCCGATCGCATCGACGGTGTCGCGAAGAACTGGATCCGCGTGACCCACGCCGAGTTCTCCGTCTGGGTCACGCCCGCCGCCGAGGGAGGAACGCTCGTCCGGTTCCGCATCGACAATGTGCTGCGCACGCGGGACACGATCTACTTCATCCCGGTGTCCCCGTGGCAGGCTCCGGCGTACCCGACCCTGAGGGCCTTCAGCGAGCACCTTCGCGCGCATCTCTGACGTCGCCGAGACAGGCAGAAAGCCCCGGCCGGAGTTTCCTCACGGCCGGGGCTTCCTCACTGTCTCAACACAGTGTGCGCCCGAAGGGACTCGAACCCCTAACCTTCTGATCCGTAGTCAGATGCTCTATCCATTGAGCTACGGGCGCAGGGCCTCCGCGCGAAACGGCGCGCAGGCCGTGGTCAAGCATAGACGGGATCGGTGCAGAGGTCTAATCGGCGCCGACGGCAGGGCATCCCGGGCGTGGCGCGCGAGTGTCCGGACGGTGACGCGCGCGCGACGTACGCTGGACGGATGAGCGCCTACGTCTCGGCGTTCGAGCTGTTCTCCATCGGTGTAGGACCCTCGAGCTCCCACACGGTCGGCCCCATGAGGGCCGCCGCAGAATTCGCCGCACGCCTGCGCTCCACCCGAGCGCTCGAGCACGTGGCATCCATCTCCTGCGCCCTGTACGGGTCGCTCGGCGCGACCGGGATCGGGCACGGCACCCCGGATGCCGTGGTCGCGGGCCTCCAGGGGCTCGAACCCGAGACGGTGGATCCGGATGCCGTGCGCCGGGCGTGGTCGGACTGGCCCGACGGGCAGACGCTCGCGCTCGCCGGGAGTCATGGCATCCCGTTCTCGAGAGACGACATCGTGCTGGCGCCGCGCACGCGCCTGCCGGGTCACCCGAACGCGATGACGCTCGCCGCGCGGGCCGCGGACGGCGCGGTCCTGGTCGAGGAGACGTACTACTCCGTCGGCGGTGGGTTCATCCGGCGCGAGGGCGAGGCACCGCGGGTCGCCGCTGCCCCCGTGCCGTTCCCGTACACCGACGCTGCGACGCTCCTCGCGCTGTGCGACGAGCACGGCATCACGATCGCCGAGGCCGCGCGCCGGAACGAGGAGGCGCTGCGGTCCGACGAGGAGATCGCAGAGGGACTCGACCGGATCTGGGATGCCATGGCCTCCTGCGTGAACGCCGGACTGAGCCACGACGGGGTGCTGCCCGGCATCCTGAAGGTGAAGCGGCGCGCGTCGGTCATCCGCGCGCAGCTCGAGGAGATCAAAGCCGAGGGGCACCGTGAGCTCCCGGGGGAGTGGCTCGGGGCGTTCGCGCTGGCCGTGAACGAGGAGAACGCCGCGGGCGGGCGCGTCGTCACCGCCCCCACGAACGGGGCGGCCGGCATCCTTCCCGCCGTCGCGATGTACTGGTGGCGGTTCCTCGCCGACTCGGGACTCGGCGTCGGCAACGCCGTCACGCCGCACGGTGAGCTCGTCGGCAGCGCGCTGCTCGGTTTCCACGGCCACGCCGCGACCCCCGCGGAAGCCGCCGGGTGGGACGACGCGCAGGTCGCCGAGGCGAACCGGCGCCGTGGCATCCGTCGCTTCCTCCTGACGGCCGCGGCCCTCGGGTCGCTGTTCAAGAACAACGCCTCGATCTCCGGAGCGGAGGGCGGATGCCAAGCCGAGGTCGGTTCCGCGTGCGCCATGGCCGCGGGCGGGCTGACGGCCGTCATGGGCGGAACGAACCGGCAGATCGAGAACGCTGCCGAGATCGCGATGGAGCACCACCTCGGGCTCACGTGCGACCCGGTCGGCGGTCTCGTGCAGATCCCGTGCATCGAGCGGAACGCGATCGCGGCGTCGACCGCCGTGACGGCGGCCCGCCTCGCGCTGCGCGGCGACGGCACGCACTACGTCTCGCTCGACACCGTGGTCGAGACGATGCGGCAGACCGGCATCGACATGTCGACCAAGTACAAGGAGACGAGCGAGGGCGGCCTCGCGGTGAACGTCATCGAGTGCTGAGGCGCGGCCGCGGCTGCGCTCGAGCGCTCACGATCCGGTCGAGCGCTCACGATCCGGTCGACCCGAACGTGGGCGCTCGCACGGATCGTGGGCACTCGGCGTGCGGGGTCGGGGGGCCCGGCGCGTCAGCGCTCGTCGCGGAGCTTCGCCGTCAGCGCCTCGAGCTGCGCGAGCTCGGCGTCGTCGAGGCGCGCCATGCGGTCGGCGATCGACGTCGCGTGTGCGGCGGCGAGGCGACGGAACGCCACCGCGCCGGCCTCGGTCGCGGTGACGAGCGAGCCGCGGCCGTCCTCGGGGTCCGAGCACTTCGTCAGCAGCCCCTTCGCGACCATGCGGTCGACGAGGCGTGAGACGCTCGGCTGACTGATCAGCATGTTCGCCGTCACATCGCGCAGGCGCGCGGTCATGCCGCGGCGGCGGGTCACGGTGAGGAGCACGTCGTACTCGGCCTGCGAGAGCTCGGAGCACTCGAAGTCGGTGCGCAGATCCTCGAAGACCTCGTGCTGCGCACGGAACAGGCTCTCCCAGGCCTGGACGGCGAGGCGACGATCGGTCATGCACTCAGGGTAGGGCGTCCCGACCCGGCGGGGGCGGTGCCACGTCCATGTCGGTGAATACAGGAAGGGCCGGTCGAAGCGGCATCCGACCGGCCCTCTGCACCAGAGTGTCCTGCAATCACATGTGGTAACCGCCACAGCAAAACGGTTACCGTGCGATGACTCTATAACGGTGAGGTAACGGAAGGGAAGAGGTTTCCGTGACCTTTTCGTGATGCGCGTCCGGAGGCCACCGGTGCGTTCGGAAACTGTAGGAAGGACGGATGCCGAGGGCGGGGTAGGGTCGCGACAACGACCGCCGATGGGGGCTTCGTGCGTTTTCCTCTCTCCGCTCCGCGTGCCGCTTTCGGCGTCGCGGTGGCCATCGTGGTCGCCCTCGCGACCGCGCTGACGCTGGCGATGCCGGCGCTCGCCGCGGGGGCGGCCGATGCGGGCGCGCGGAGCCTGATCGCCGCGCGGTCCGGGCAGGACACCGGGTTCGACCTCTCGCTGCCCCGCGCCGCCGACCCGCGGGGGCAGGACGCCGCGGTCCGCGCGGTCATCGAGCAGACGTTCCCGGCGCGCGCCTCCGTCGAACTCGCGGTCACCGAAACCGCCGGACTCGTGGATGCCGCTGACCACCGGGCGTATCTCGCCGCGGATCTCGGCGGCGCCGACGAACTCCCCCTCGTCGCGGGGCGATGGCCGGTCGGTGCGGACGACGCGGCGATCCCGGCGTCCCTGGCCGAGCGGTGGGGCGTCGGCGTGGGCGACACCATCGACCTCGGGTCGCGGGTCGTCACCGTCGTCGGCGTCTGGCGCGCGTCCACCGACGCCGCCGACCGCTGGTTCGGGGTGCGCGACGAGTTCGCCCGCAGCGGCGGCTCGGGGCCGATCCTCGTGGCGCCGGAGACGCTCGACGCCGTCGCCGACGCGCAGGGAGCCGACCGGCGCCTGCACTGGACGCTGCATCCCCGCCCCGACGGCCTGGACCTCGCGACGCTCGCCGCCGTGGTGCGCGCCGCTCAGGGGCTTCCGGATGCCGTGGCCTCGGCGGGCGTGTCCACGGACGATGTCGTCACGACCGGGCGTCTCCTCCCGACCGCGCAGATCGCGTCGGCGCGCGCCACCGTCCTCGATGCCACCGAACCCGTCGCGCTCGCGTCGGCGTTGCTCACCGCCATCGCCGTGATCGTCCTGTTCGCGGTCCTCGTCGTCGGCGCGACGGCGGCGGAACGACGCCTGCGCTGGGCGCGGGGCGCCCCGGCGCTCCGCATCGTCGTCGGGGAGGCGGCGCGGTGGCTGGCGCCGGGTGTGATCGGGGCCGCCCTCGGCGTCGCGGCGGTCCTCGCCCTCTCGCCCGAGCCCCTGCCGCTCCTCGCGCCGGCGGGGGTCATCCTGCTGGCGGGCGGTCTCGCTCCGGCGCTGTTCGTCGTCGTGCTCGCCGCCGCCGACGTCCGCGCGCTGCAGAGCGTGGGCCGGCCCGGCGTCGCATCTCGCCCGTGGACGGTCGGGGTCGTGGCATCCGTCTTCGTCCTCTTCGCCGGATTCTCCGCCGCCCGCCTGCTCTCCCTCGGGTCCGCCTCGGGGCTCGGCCGAGGGACCGCGCCCGATCCGATCGCCGTCGTGGCGCCGGCGGCGGTGCTGCTCGCGCTCGTCGGGATCCTCGTCGTCGTGCCCGTGGTCGCATCGCGCCGCGGCTGGGAGAGGCTCGCGCGGCGCGGCGGCGTGGGCCGGATGCTCTGGGCGACGCGCACCGCACGGCAGCCGGTGGCCGCGATCGCCGCCGCGATCCTCGTCGGCGCGGCGGTGGGTCAGCTGGGCATCGCGGCGGCGTACCACAGCACCTGGGAGCACGCTTACGGGTCCGCGCTCGCCGCCCAGGAGGGGACGCCGTATCGCGTCGCGACCGATGCCCCGGACCTCACGTCCGACACCCTCGCCCGGCTCGCGGCGGCCCCCGTCATCGAGGGCGTCGCCCCTGTCTGGAACGAGAACACGTCGATCGCCGCCCGTCCCGCGACGGTGACGCTGGCCGCTCCCGCGGCGGTCGCCGCGCTCGGCGATCCCGCGATCGAGCAGATCGGACGACTCGTGGATGCCGCCCAGGGCGACGCTCCGGGGCCGCTCCTGCCCGAGGGAGCCCGGGGCGTGCGCGTCGCGCTGGAGGCGCGCGGCACGACCGCGTCCGCTGCCGCGCTGGTGCTCGAGGACGCCTGGGCCCGGACGGTGGCGGTGGAGCCCGACCCCGACGGAGGGTTCTCCGTGCCGGCGGTCTCGACGGCGGTCGGCGGGGCGTGGCGGCTGGTCGCCGTGGAGGTGGCGCTCCGCGGAACCGGGGATGCCGGCGGGCAGGTCTCGATCGCCTCGGTGTCCGTCGACGGGGCTCTCGTCGACCTCGGCTCGCTCGTCCTCCCGGTCGATGTCAGCGGCGACGCGCTCGCGCTGCAGGCCGATCCCGGACCGCCGGTGGCGACGGTCGACGCCACGACGACGCGGGTGCGCTTCGTCCCGCAGGGGTCCCCGCCACCGGCCGTGGTGTCGCGGAGCTTCGCGGAGTCCGCCGGCGTCGCCGAGGGCGACACCCTCCCGCTCACCCTGACGCCCGGCGGTCGATCCTCCGCGGTCCGCATCGCCGCGGTGGTCCCCGCGATCCCCGGCGCCCCGTCGGATTCGGCCGTCTTCCTCGACGCGACGGTCGTCGTCGCGAGCCGATTGACGGTGAGCGCGGACCTCCCCGCGACCGACGACGCGTGGCTCGCCCCGGCTCCGGGGGCGACCCCCGACGACCTCACCGCCGTCCTCCCGGACGGTGCGCGGCTCGGCGGGACCGCAGCCGACGACGGGCGGGGCGTCCTCTCGACGGCCGTCGTGATGCTGTGGTGCGGTGCGGCCGGAGGGGCGGTGCTCGCGCTCGCCGGACTCGCTGCGGCCGCCGAGGCCGCGCGGCGCTCGCGCCGGACCGAGGCCGCCTCCCTGCGCGCGGCGGGGCTGGATGCCACCGCCCGCCGCCGTCTCCGGGTCGGTGAAGCGACGGCGGGTGTCTCGGGCGGTCTCGTCGTCGGCGCGTTCGCCGCCGCCCTCACCGCGGCGACGCTGCTGCCGGCGATGGTCACGAGTGCGCTCCCGAAGCCGGTGACGATCGCCGTGAGCGTCGACCCGAGGGTCGCCATCGTCCTCGGTGCCGGCTTCGTCGCCGCCGCCGCCGGGGTCACCTTCGCCGTCGGGGTCCGCCGCGACATCGCGCCCGGGGAGGCCGCGCAATGAGGCTGGGTCGACGGCTCCTCCGCCCGCACCTCGTCGCGGGAGCCTCG
>NZ_BADA01000564.1 GCF_000333395.1 Microbacterium sp. B19 | reverse complement strand
GCATTCCCACGTGCAGGCCCGCCTGCTCATGCCCCTCATGGGCCTCATGCGCGTCGCGCTCGACGTGCAGACCTCATCGGCGCTCTTCGCGCGCATCTTCGAGTACCTCGACCTGAAGCCCGCCATCGCCGACGCGCCCGACGCGATCCCCGTGTCGGCGGCGCCCGGACCCGTGGGCCGCATCGAGTTCCGCGACGTGGTGTTCCGCTACCCGGACGCCGCGGAACAGGCGCGTCCCACCCTCGGCGGCGTCTCGTTCGTCGTCGAGCCGGGGGAGCACGTCGCGTTCGTCGGCCCGTCGGGTGCCGGGAAGACGACGATCCTGTACCTGACCCCGCGCATGTATGAGGCGAGCGGCGGGTCCGTGATGTTCTCGGGCGCGGACGTACGCACCCTCGAACGCGCGTCGATCATCGACAACATCGGCATCGTCTCGCAGGAGACGTACCTCTTCCACGCGACCGTGCGCGAGAACCTGCGGTACGCCAAGCCCGAGGCGACGGCTGCCGAGATCGAAGCGGCGTGCCGGGCGGCGAACATCCACCACGTCATCGCCGGGTTCGAGGACGGGTACGACACGATCGTCGGTGAACGCGGGTATCGCCTTTCGGGCGGGGAGAAGCAGCGCATCGCGATCGCGCGTGTGCTGCTGAAGGACCCGCCGGTGCTCCTGCTCGACGAGGCCACGAGTGCGCTCGACACGGTGTCGGAGCGCATCGTGCAGGAGGCGCTCGAGACCGCCGCGCACGGCCGGACCACCCTGTCCATCGCCCATCGCCTGTCGACGGTGATCGGTGCCGACCGTATCCATGTCGTGGACGCGGGCCGCATCGTCGAGTCCGGAACCTACTCGGAACTCCTCGCCGCGGGGGGTCTCTACGCGGGACTCGCCGCCGAGCAGCTCGCGGCGTCCTTCCTGCTCCCCGAGGAGGAGCGC
>NZ_BADA01000565.1 GCF_000333395.1 Microbacterium sp. B19 | reverse complement strand
CGGTGTCATAGATGGTGTGGTCCACCATCCCCTTGCGTGCGAAGGGCGAGACCACCAGCGCCGGCACGCGGGTGCCCGGACCCCAACGGTCGCCCTTGGGCGGGGCCACGTGATCCCACCAGCCGCCGTTTTCGTCGAAGGTGATCACCACCACCATGTTCTTCCACTGCGGGCTGGCCTGCAGGCTCTTGATGACGTGCGCGATGTGACGGTCGCCGGAGGCGATGTCGGCATAGCCGGCGTGCAGGTTGAGGTTGCCTTGCGGCTTGTAGAAGGTCACCGGCGGCAGGCGACCGGCCTCCACGTCGGCCAGGAAGCGGTTGGTACGGGCTTCATCGCCCAGGCCACCGTCGCGCAGGCGCTTGTTGCGCTCGGCCGGATTTTCCGGGCCCAGGTTCTTGAAGTAGTTGAAGGGCTGGTGGTGGTACTGGAAATTGGGGATCTTGGGGATACCCTTGGAATCCTTGAATTCATCCAGCGTGGCTTGCCAGGCGCCGGCATACCAGGCCCAGTCGATCCCCTTCTTGTTGAGCTTGTCGCCGATGTGCTCATGCGTCTGCGGCACCAGTACGCTGGGCTGGTTGGGTTCGGCATAGGCCGGGTTGTTGCGGTCGCGGCTCCAGGTCGGCCAATATGGCGGGGCCATGGTGTTGACGGCGTAGCCGTCCGGGGTCAGTGCGCTGGGGCCGAACTTGGGCGGGCCTTGCAGGGCGCTGGCCGGGCTGCCTTCTTCGGGGACCAGTTCCGGCGAGAGCGGATCGTTGTTGCGGGTCTTGGCCACCTGGGTACGGGAGACCGAGCTCATCACGTTGGGGTAGAAGGGCGCGGTGGCGCAGATCAGGTACTGGTGGTTCAGGAAGGAACCGCCGAAGGCGCCCTGGAAAAAGTTGTCGCACAGCACGAACTCGCGCGCCACATCCCACAGGCGCAGGTTGTACTTGGTGTCGCCATAGTGGCCCATGGTCAGGCCACCGGAATCGGCCCAGGCTACGAAGCCATCGTTCTGCCGCCATTGAT
>NZ_BADA01000566.1 GCF_000333395.1 Microbacterium sp. B19 | reverse complement strand
GACCAGATCGGCGTCTGCGAGAACGACGCCTGCCTCAACGTCCTGCACGCCGACCTTCCCGCGCGCGACGCGATCGTGTCGCAGGACACGGGGGAGACGGTCTGCGCGGCTTACGACGGCGGAAACCTCACGGCGGCGCAGATCATCGACCGCGTGCAGCGCGCGTGTGGCATCTCGGCGAAGGTGCTGCTCGTGACGCTGCAGAAGGAGCAGAGTCTCGTGTCGGGGCGGATCGCCCGCGCTCCCTCGCCCGAGGCGCTCGGCGCCGCCATGGGTGCCCGCTGCCCCGACGACGCCGCGTGCGACCCCGGCCAGGCCGGCTTTCCGGCGCAGGTCGCCCAGGGGGCGACCGATCTCAAGGCGTACCGCGCGTCGGCGTTCATGCGTCAGCCCGGCACGCATTACATCGCCTACTCACCCGACCCGGCCTGCGGTGGCACAGACGTCGAGATCCGCAATCACGCCACCGCCGCGCTGTACAACTACACGCCGTACCAGCCGAACCCCGCGGCGATCGCCGCCCGGTGGGACAAGGGGGACGGCTGCTCCTCCTACGGCAACCGCAATTTCGCGCTCTACTGGAAGCTGTGGTTCGGCCCGTGACCGGCAGAATCACAGTGTTGTGATTTCGTTATGAAGCGGCGATAATGACCGAGACAACCGAACAGCCGCCACCGCTCTCGCGCAGGTCGTAGGGGAAGACGTACCTGACGAAGGAGAGACCATGGCGACCACGTCTTCGCGCGGAGTGATCCTCATCCACTCGGCGCCGCGCGCGTTGTGCCCCCACCTGGAGTGGGCGGCGGGACGCGCCCTCGGCCGTGCGGTCAACTTCGACTGGTCGGATCAGCCCGTGCTCGCGGGCAGCCGTCGCGCCGAGTTCTACTGGGAGGGGCCGGTCGGAACGGGTGCCGCGCTCGCCAGCGCCATCCGCGGCTGGGAGCACCTCCGCTTCGAGGTGAGCGAGGATCCCACGCCCCGTAGCGACGGCGGCCGCTGGATGCACACCCCGGGGCTCGGCATCCACTATGCCCAGACCGATTCGGCCGGCAACGTCGTCATCGGCGAGGACCGTGTGCGCTACGCGATGGACGTCGCGGCCGGGGACCCGTTCGAACTGCAGCGCGAGCTCGACGTCGCCCTGGGCTCCGCCTGGGACGAGGAGCTCGAGCCGTTCCGCCACGCCGGCGACAACCAGCACATCGTCTGGTTGCACAAGGTCGGCTGACAGATGTCGGGTGGGGGAGGCGCCACTACCGGAGGCCGGTGACCGCTTCCCGGTACCGGGACCGCGTATCTCCCTCCCGACAACGAACCGAACGCCCCCGTCATCCCGCCGCAGTCGGGGGATGCCGGGGGCGTTCGGCTGTGATCAGACGGAGGCGATCGCGACGACGGCGTTGTGGCCGCCGAAGCCGAACGAGTTGCTGATGGCCAGCTGGTCGCCCGAGCCGAGCTCGACCGGAGAGCCGGAGATGGCGAACGGCACCTCGGGGTCCTGCTCGGTGAGGTTGATGGTGGGCGGCGCGACGCGGTTCTTCAGCGCCAGCACCGTGAAGATCGCTTCGAGGGCGCCGGTGCCACCGAGGAGGTGACCCGTGGATGCCTTCGTCGCCGACACCGGGATCTCGTCGACGCGGTCGCCGAACACGGCGCGCAGCGCCTGGTACTCGTTCGGGTCGCCGACGGGGGTCGAGGTCGCGTGGGCGTTGATGTGGGTGACGTCGTCGGGCGATGCTCCCGCCATCTCCAGCGCCATGCGCACGGCGCGGGCAGCACCGCGGCCCTCGGGGTCGTTGGCGGTGATGTGGTACGAGTCGGCGGTGACGCCGCCGCCCACGATCGTGGCGTAGATCTTGGCCCCGCGAGCCTTCGCGTGCTCCTCGGTCTCGAGAATCAGCACGCCCGCGCCCTCGCCCATGACGAAGCCGTCGCGGTCGATGCTGCCGGGACGCGACGCGGTCTCGGGGGAGTCGTTGCGCTTGGAGAGCGCCTGCATGGAGGCGAACGACGCGATCGTGATCGGGTGGATCGCCGACTCGGTGCCACCGGCGATCACGACGTCGGCCAGGCCGTCGCGGATGTGCTGCACGGCGTTGACGATCGACTCGGTGCTCGACGCGCACGCCGACGCCACGGTGCGCGCGAACGCGCGGGCGTTGAAGTGCAGCGACAGGTTGCCGGCCGCGGCGTTGGGCATGAGCATCGGCACCGTCATCGGCATGACGCGACGCGGGCCCTTCTCGCGCAGGGTGTCCCAGGCATCCAGGAGCGTCCACACGCCGCCGATGCCGGTGGCGAAGTCGACACCGAGGCGATCGGGGTCGATGTCGGGGCTGCCCGCGTCTTCCCACGCCTCCTTCGCCGCCACCATCGCGAGCTGCGAGGAGGGGTCGAGGCGCTTGGCGACGGGACGCTCGAGCACCGTCTCGGGCCGCACGAGCGCTTCCGCGGCGAACGTGACGGGCAGCTGGTACTGCTCGACCCACTCGTGCTCGAGGGTGCGCGCGCCCGACGCACCGGACAGCAGGGCGTCCCAGCTCTCGGGTGCCGTGCCGCCGATGGGCGAGGTGGCACCGATACCGGTGACGACGATGCGGGATGTGCTCATGGTGTGATCCTTGGTGCGGCCGGAGGGGTCGTGACCGGTGGGGGCCGTGGCCCCCACCGGGAGGGTCAGGACTGGTTCGACGTGATGAACGTGACAGCGTCGCCGACGGTCTTGAGGTTCTTGACCTCGTCGTCGGGGATGGTGACGCCGAACTTCTCCTCGGCGTTGACGACGATCGTCATCATCGAGATCGAGTCGATGTCGAGGTCGTCCGTGAAGGACTTCTCCAGCGCGACCTCGTCGGCCGAGATGCCGGTCTCGTCGGTGATGAGCTCGGCCAGGCCGGCGAGAACCTCGTCGTTGGTGAATGCCATGATTTCTCCTGTTGTTGGGGGCGGCCCGGGGAGTCGTCCGGGCCCCGATCAGTCTAGGGTTCGACGCTCACGCGTCAGGGAAGCACGACGACCTGCGCGCCGAACACCAGACCGGCGCCGAAGCCGATCTGCAGCGCGAGGCCGCCGCTGAGCTCGGGGTGCTCCTCGAGCAGTCGGTGGGTGGCCAGCGGGATCGACGCCGCCGAGGTGTTCCCGGTGGTCTCGATGTCGCGGCCGATCACGACGGTCTCGGGCAGCCCCAGCTGCTTCGCGAACTCGTCGATGATGCGCATGTTCGCCTGGTGCGGCACGAACGCCGCCAGGTCGGAGGGCTGGATGCCGGCAGCCTCGATGGCCTGCCGGGCGACCTTGACCATCTCCCAGACGGCCCACCGGAACACGGTGGGTCCTTCCTGGCGGAGCGTGGGCCACGGGGCCACGCCGTCGCGGAACTCGGTCAGCGTGTGGTTCATGCCCACCGCGTCGGCCTTCGAGCCGTCGGAGCCCCAGATCGTGGGGCCGATGCCCGGGGTGTCGCTCGGGCCGACGACCACGGCACCCGCACCGTCGCCCAGCAGGAACGAGATGCTGCGGTCGGTCGGGTCGACGACGTCACTCAGCTTCTCGGCGCCCACGACGACGACGTGCGTCGCGAGACCGCCGCGGATGAGGGCGTCCGCCTGCGCGACGCCGTACGCGAAGCCCGCGCAGGCCGCGTTGACGTCGTACGCGGCGGCGGGGTTGGCGCCGATGCGGTCGGCGACGATCGCCGAGGCCGACGGCGTCTGCTTGGGGTTGCTGATCGTCGCGACGATCACGGCGTCGATGTCGCTCGGGGCGACACCGGACTTCTCGACGGCCTCGGCCGCAGCCGCGGCGGCGAGGTCGATGGCATCCGTCTCCTTGTTGGCGCGGACGCGCGTGACGATGCCGGTGCGCTGGCGAATCCACTCGTCGCTGGAGTCGATCGGACCGACGAGGTCGTCGTTGGGGACGAAGTTCTCGCCGCGGGCGGCGCCGTACGAGTAGATGCGGGTGTGGGCCGGGCCCTGGAGCTGACGGAGGACGGGGGTGCTCATGCCTGCTCTCCCTTCAGGAGTGCGACGGCCGCGTCGAGGTCGTCCGGGGTCTTGACTGCGACGGTCGGGGTGCCGCGCAGCGCGCGCTTGGCCAGGCCCGTGAGGGCACCGGCGGGCGCGAGTTCGATGATGCCGGTCACGCCGTGCTCGGCGAAGGACGCCATGTTCCGGTCCCAGCGCACGGGCGAGGCGACCTGCGAGACGACGAGGTCGACGGCGCGACGACCGTCTTCGACGACGGAACCGTCCGAGTTGGTCCACAGCGTGGTCTGCGGCGCGGAGACGGTGACGTCGGCCGCGGCGGCGCGGAGCGTCTCGACGGCGGGCTCCATGAAGCGCGTGTGGAAGGCACCGGCCACCTGGAGCGGGATCACGCGCGAGCCGCGCGGCGCCTCGGCCGCGAGTTCGGCGAGGGCCGACAGCTCACCCGCCGCGACGACCTGGCCGCCGCCGTTGTAGTTGGCGGGCGTCAGGCCGAGCTCGGCGAGTCGGTCGAGCACGGTCTGCTCGTCGCCGCCGACGACGGCGCTCATGCCGGTCTCGACCGTCGCGGCGGCCTCGGCCATCGCGCGGCCGCGGATCCCGACGAGACGCAGCGCGTCCGCCTCGGACAGGACACCGGATGCCGCCAGCGCGGCGAACTCGCCGACCGAGTGGCCGGCGACGCCGTCGGCGCCCTGACCGGCGCGGTCGCGCAGGACGCCCCACGACAGCAGGCTCGCGGCCACGATCAGCGGCTGCGCGACGCTCGTGTCGCGGATCCGGTCGGCATCCCATTCGGTGCCGGCGGCGAGGAGGTCGACGCCGGCGTGCTCGGAAGCCTCGGCCAGACGCTCACGCGTCCCGTCGATCTCGAGCCATGGCGAGAGGAACCCGGGGGTCTGGGAACCCTGCCCGGGGAAGACGGCGATGATCACCGTCCCATCCTGCCAAGGATCCGGCGGGCCGTTCTGGAGATATCGGCACAGAAAATCGGCGTGTCTTTGTGCGCGCCGTGCATCAGCGGGGGAGTGTGGTCCGCCGCACACCCGTTCCGCGTCGGCGCGTGGCATCCGTTCCGATCGATCCGAGGATCAGCGCAGTCTGCAAGATCAGCGCCTCGCGGGGGCCGGTGGCATCCCACCCGATCACCTCGGACACGCGCTTCAAGCGGTACCGCACGGTGTTGGGGTGGACGTACAGCTCTCGCGCGGTCGCCTCGAGAGAGCGGCCGTTGTCGAGGTAGCTCCACAGCGTCGCGACGAGATCGGCGCTGTGCGCGTGGAGCGGGCGGTACACGCGCTCCACGAGAGTCTGCTTGGCCACCGCGTCGCCGGCGAGGGCGCGCTCGGGGAGCAGGTCGTCGGCCTCGACGGGGCGCGGGGCGTGCCGCCAGGCCCGCGCGACGGCGAACCCGGCGAGGGCGGCGCGGGCGCTCTGCCCGGCGTCGACGAGGGCGGCGACCGCGGGGCCGAGGACGAGGTGCCCGGAACCGAAGCTCGGTTCGAGGCGCTTCGCGATCTCGGTGAACGGCAGCTCGGTGGTGTCCTCGCGGCCGCGGACCGGGAGATCCGCGCGACCCACGACGAGCACGAGCCGCGAGCCCTGCACGCCGATGAGCACGTCGACGCCGAGCTTGCGCGAGGTGCGGCGGACGTGGTCGACGTCGAGCTGCGGGGGAGTCGTGCCCACGAGCACCGCCACCTCGCCGTGGCCGTGCCACCCGAGGGCGGCGATACGGCTGGGGAGTTCGTCGTCGGCCTCACCGGTGAGGATCGAGTCCACGACGAGGGCTTCGAGCCGCGCGTCCCACAGGCCGCGGGCCTCGGCGGCGCGCGCGTAGACGTCGGCGGCGGCGAACGCGACCTCGCGCGAGTACGACAGCATGGCCTCGCGCACGCGCTCGCTACGACCGGCGACGCGCTCCTCCATCACCTCGACGGTGACGCGGACGAGCTGCAGAGTCTGGGTGAGGCTGACGCTCCGCAGCAGCTCACGCGGGGCTGCGGCGAAGATGTCGGCCGCGATCGCGGGGGTCGACGCGGGCTCCTCGAACCACTGCAGGAACGAGGTGATGCCCGCCTGTGCCACCAGCCCGACCGCGGAGCGGCGGGCAGGCGGCATCTCGGCGTACCAGGGCAGCGTCTCTTCGAGGCGCTGGATCGTCGCGGTCGCGAGGTCGCCCGAGATCCGGCGCAGCCACGCCAGGGTCTCGGCCTTCTCCTCCGCGACCCGGGAGGGGGCGGTGCTCCCGCTCCCTCCCGAGCCGTCGACGGCCGCGCGATCGGTCACGCGGATCAGGCCTCGCCGCCGGCGTTCCCGCTCGTGCCGGCGTTGACGTCGTACAGGCGGTACTTCTCGATGGCCTGGCCGACCACGGCGCGGTCGACCTTGCCCTCGTCCGCGAGACCCTGCAGGGTGCGGACGACGAGCGACGGGCCGTCGATCTTGAAGAAGCGACGGGCGGCGGCGCGGGTGTCGGAGAACCCGAACCCGTCGGCACCGAGCGTCAGGTAGCGCTGCGGCACCCACTGGCGGATCTGGTCCTGGACGGCGTGCATCCAGTCGCTGACCGCGACCACCGGGCCCTCGGCATCCCGAAGCTTCTCCGTGAGGTAGGCCGTGCGGGGCTCCTCATCGGGGTGCAGGTAGTTGTGCTCGTCGGCGGCGAGGCCGTCGCGGCGGAGCTCCGTCCACGAGGTCACCGACCACACGTCGGCGACGACGCCCCAGTCGTCCTTGAGGAGACGCTGGGCCTCGTACGCCCACGGCACACCGACGCCCGACGCGAGGAGCTGGGCACGCGGACCCTCGCCCTCGCCGACCGAGACGCGGTGGATGCCGCGGACGATGCCGTCCACGTCGACGCCCTCGGGCTCGGCCGGCTGCACCAGCGGCTCGTTGTAGACCGTGATGTAGTACATGACGTTCGGGTCGGGGTGCTGGCCGCCGTACATGCGCTCGATGCCCGAGCGGACGATGTGCGCGATCTCGTACCCGTAGGCGGGGTCGTACGACACCGTGGCGGGGTTCGTGGATGCCAGCAGCTGCGAGTGTCCGTCGGCGTGCTGCAGGCCCTCACCCGTCAGGGTGGTCCGACCGGCGGTCGCGCCGATGATGAAGCCGCGCGCCATCTGGTCGCCCGCCGCCCACTGGGCGTCGCCCGTGCGCTGGAAGCCGAACATCGAGTAGAAGACGTAGACCGGGATCAGCGGCTCGCCGTGCGTGGCGTACGACGTACCCGCCGCGGTGAACGCCGCGAGGGCGCCCGCCTCGTTGATGCCGACGTGGATGATCTGGCCCTCGGGGCTCTCCTTGTAGGCCAGGAGCAGCTCGCGGTCGACCGACGTGTAGTGCTGACCCTTGGGGTTGTAGATCTTCGCCGTCGGGAAGTAGGCATCCATACCGAACGTGCGGGCCTCGTCGGGGATGATCGGCACGATGCGGTGACCGAAGCCCTTGACCCGGAGCAGGTCCTTGAGCAGGCGGACGAACGCCATCGTCGTGGCGACCTCCTGCGTGCCCGAGCCCTTCTTCGGCAGCGCGTACGCCTGGTCGCCCGGGAGCTCGAGGCCCACGTGCGTGGTGCGGCGCTCCGGCAGGAAGCCGCCCAGCGCGCGACGACGCTCGAGCATGTACTTGATCGTCTCGTCGTTCTCGCCGGGGTTGTAGTACGGCGGCTGGTACGGGTTCTCTTCGAGCTGCGCGTCGGACACGGGGATGTCCATCGCGTCGCGGAAGGCCTTGAGGTCGTCCAGCGTCAGCTTCTTCATCTGGTGCGTGGCGTTGCGACCCTCGAAGTGGGGGCCGAGGCCGTAGCCCTTGATCGTCTTGGCGAGGATGACGGTCGGCTGACCCTTGTGCTCCTTGGCCGCCTTGAACGCCGCGAAGACCTTGCGGTAGTCGTGGCCACCGCGCTTGAGGCCCCAGATCTGCTCGTCGGTGTAGTCCTTGACGAGCTCGAGCGCGCGCGGGTCGCGACCGAAGAAGTGCTCACGGACGTACGCGCCGTTCTCGGCCTTGTACGTCTGGTAGTCGCCGTCGGGCGTCGAGTTCATGAGGTTGAGCAGCGCACCCTCGGTGTCGCGGGCGAGCAGGTCGTCCCACTCGCGGCCCCAGACGACCTTGATGACGTTCCAGCCGGCACCGCGGAAGAAGCTCTCGAGCTCCTGGATGATCTTGCCGTTACCGCGGACCGGACCGTCGAGACGCTGCAGGTTGCAGTTGACGATGAACGTGAGGTTGTCGAGACCCTCGTTCGCGGCGACCTGGAGCTGGCCGCGGCTCTCGACCTCGTCCATCTCGCCGTCGCCGAGGTACGCCCAGACGTGCGAGTCGCCGACGTCCTTGATGCCGCGGTTGCTGAGGTACTTGTTCGACATCGCCTGGTAGATGGCGTTGATCGGACCGAGACCCATCGACACCGTCGGGAACTGCCAGAACTCCGGCATGAGACGGGGGTGCGGGTACGACGGGATGCCATTGGGCGCGGCGGACTTCTCCTGGCGGAAGCCGTCGAGCTGCGCCTCGGTCAGGCGACCCTCGAGGAAGGCGCGGGCGTAGGTGCCGGGGGAGGCGTGGCCCTGGATGAAGATCTGGTCGCCGCCGGACGGGTCGTCGAGGCCGCGGAAGAAGTGGTTGAAGCCGACCTCGTACAGAGCGGCCGACGACGCGTAGGTCGAGATGTGGCCGCCGACGCCGATGCCGGGACGCTGCGCACGGTGGACGGTGACCGCCGCATTCCAGCGGATCCACTTGCGGTAGCGACGCTCGAGCTCCTCGTCACCGGGGAACTCCGGCTCGTTCGACTGAGCGATCGTGTTGATGTAGTCGGTGGTCGGCACCATCGGAACGCCGAGGTGCAGATCCTTGGAGCCCTTGAGCAGGCTCAGCATGATCTCGCGCCCGCGGCCGGGGCCCTTCGCCTGGACCAGCTGGCGCAGGGATTCCTGCCATTCAGCGGTCTCTTCCGGGTCGCTGTCCTGCGGCCCCTGCGAATACGGATCCTGATCGTGAACAGTCACGGAAGACCTTTCGTCGTCTGGCAGGTCATGCCAGAGAATCGCCATACTCGTGCGGCAACCCTTGTCTGCTCCGCACAATTCACCGTCGTCCAGCCTAGTCAGTCGCGACCCCCACGGATGCGCATCGGGAGCCGGAGGGGAATGGATGCCTCGGCGGCGAGGCATCCCTCGTTCTCCGCGTCCGCGCGGGGCTCCCGGCACCGGGCGGGGTGCGGTCTAGCCTGAGCGCGTGACGTCCGAAGAATCCGCGGGATTCCGCACCCGGCCCGAGCACCGCTGGCCGGTCCTGATCTTCCTGGCCCTGGGAACAGTGCTCTACGCGGTGCTGCCGAGCGACATCTCCGGCGAGCTGCGCTACGTCGTGGTGGGAGCGAGCCTGCTGTGCACGATCGCGATGGTCATCACGCATCCGACCCGTTTCGACCGGGATTCGCGCGTGGGGCGTGCCTTCGCCCTCGCATTCGTGTCGATCCTGCTCCTGGCGAACCAGGTCGCGTTCGTCCTGCTCGTCCGGCAGCTGCTCGACGGACAGGGCAACGGCGCCGTGACGCTGCTCGGGGCCGCGCAGGTGTGGGCGATCAACGTCATCGGCTACGGCGCCGTCTATTGGGAGATGGACCGCGGGGGACCCGTCGCCCGCCGTCGCGACCCCCGGGACCAGCTGCAGCCGGCCGACTTCCAGTTCCCGCAGGATTCGGACGGGGATGCCGTGAGCGAGGTGAAACGGCGATCATCCAGCACCACGGACTGGGCACCCGGCTACATCGATTACCTGTACTTCTCGGCATCCAATGCGATGGCGTTCAGCCCCACCGACGTGATGCCGCTGAGCGTCCGCGCGAAGTTGTTCATGATGGTGCAGGCGATCACGGGTTTCGTGCTGCTGGCACTGGTGATCGCGCGGAGCGTGAACATTCTGAACTGAGGCGGTCGCGCCGGCGGAACGGCAAACTGGACGCTGGGCTCTCTTGCGCCAGCAGTGGCGCTACCACTCATGTGAGTTTGGACCTATTCTGGCATCGCGCGGGCAGGGGGCCGCGGTCGCGACAAGAACGGGGGAGAAATGCTCAGGAATTTCCTATATCTGGACGAACCTCAGTTGAATCAGTACGTCAGCCAGATCGAGGACGGGCTACGGCGGAGTGCAAGTAGGTCCGTTTCTGCCGAGAAGGGCGCGAACGCCGAGCTAACGGCCAAAGTCCTTAAGTTTGGCTTGTCGGGCCGCCAAGTCGATCAAGAATCCCAGGAATACGCCGACGACGGTCCGGCGAGGTTTGAGCGGCTGCTTGCGCTAGTGGAGGGCGACGAAGAACAGTTTGGCTGGCACGACGTGCAGGAAAACCCCGATGCACTCTCTGGCCTTCGCCCGGGACACCTGCTCGCCTTCGCTGGAGAACTCTACGAAGCGGATGCGTCGAAGATCAGCAATCCCGGCGGCATCCTCAGCATGCTCCCGCTGGCTCGCGCAATCGGAAAACTTCCCGGCCAGAAGGCGCCTGCTGAATTTGAGGCGGCACTGGGTGGCGGAACTCTCGAGGCGATTGAGAGCTTCGGCGCGGCTATGGAGGGGCGCTCAATCATTCAAGGCGACATTCTCGATACCGATTATCGGTTCGTCAGCTTGCTTCCGGCTGCCGCACCGCAGGAAGGCGACGCCTACATCGTCGGGAAGGTATCAAAAATTTGGAAAGCAGGAGAGTGGCGGATGCTCCCCGGTCTTCCTATCATCTCTCAGCTCACACGAGAGCAACGTCGGGAGGCTGAGCGGAAGGGACCCGGCGACAATACAATGATGTGGATGGAGGGCCCTGCCGTACAGCTGGAGCTTCTCGCAATCTACCGCTGAGATACCTCCATGGTGGGCCCTGCCGGGATCGAACCGACGACATCCACGGTGTAAACGTGGCGCTCTACCAGCTGAGCTAAAGGCCCTGGATGCCTCGAGTCTACCGAGGTCGGCGGCCCGAACCATCGCGTAGCTCCAGGTACCAGGACGGCAGAAGCGCGCGCGGGAGCCAGAACATGGCAACCAGTGCGACGGCGAGAAAGACCACGGCCACGGCACAGAGCGAGAAGAACAGCGGCCGCAGTGACGACACCGCCACCGCCCCGGCCCCCACGGTGAACGCGATCCCCATGTAGAGCCAGGCGAATCCCATCGTGCTGCCGTAGCCCCGGCGGACGGCGATCCACCCTTTCCACCGGCCCGTATATGCAAGCACGCCCATGATCAGGAGGGCCGGGCCGAACAGTGCGGCGAAGATGTTCACGGCATCCCTCTGGTCGGTCGAAAGCTCAACGCTATCCGGAACACCGCTGTCGCACCCCCGGGGTAGCGTGGACTCCGTGAACGCCGACCCCGCCGACCAGCGCAAACTGCTCGATCTCGCCGACCTCGACGCCCGCATCCGCCGCGACGAGCACGTCAAGGGCAACCCGCCGCAGGCCGCGAAGGTGCGCGAGCTCCTCGCGCAGCGGTCGTCGCTCACGCAAGAGCTGGGCAATCGTGCGAACGTCCGCGACGATCTCAAGGCCGAGCTGGCCCGCGTCGAATCCGACGTCGCGGTCGTCGATGCGCGCGTGAAGCGCGACGCCGAGCGGCTCGCCGCCGCCACGAACGCCAAGCAGGCGCAGGGCTTCGAGGCCGAGCTGGCCTCGCTCGCGCGCCGCAAGAGCGACCTCGAAGACGCCGAGATCGCCCTCATGGAGCAGCTCGAGGCGGCCGACGCGGCCGTCGCCGAGCAGGAGGCGATCATCGCCGAGACCAACGCGCAGGGCGCCGAGCTCAGCGCCGAGGCGAAACGTGTCGTCGCCGAAGCCACCGACCGGCTCGAAGCCGCCCGTCGCGACCGCGAAGCCGTAGCCGGTGGCGTGCCGTCCGACCTCCTCGCCCTGTACGAGCGTCTGGCGGCGCGCGGCAACGGCGCCGGACTCCTCCGCGCCGGTGCGTGCGAAGCGTGCCGCATGGTCCTCCCGCCGAGCGACCTCGCCGAGGTCCGCCGCGCCCAGACCGACGAGGTCGTGTTCTGCCCCGAGTGCGGCGCGATTCTCGTCCGCACCGAAGAATCGCGGTGACCCGCCCTGGCGTCCTCGTCGACTGAGGTCGTCGTCGGGCGCACGGCATCCGGAACCATCGCCCTGAGCGACCTGGATGCCGACGGCTCGGTCGTCCGCACCGTCACCGTCGCGCGCGACGACCTGCCCGCCGCGATCCGCGAGCGCGAAGCCGGGGGAGACGTGCGGTGGGTGTGGAGCGACACACCCTCCTGGTACGCCTCGCTGCTGGCATCTTCGGTCCGGGTCGCCCGCGCGTGGGACCTGCGGCTCGTGCACGCGTTCCTCCGCGACGCCGAGGCCGTCGTCGACGACAACGGTCTGCGCGCTCATCCGGAATGGGATGCCACGGCCTCGGCGTCCGACGACACCGACACGCTCTTCTCCCTGGGCGCCGCGAGCACCGGCCCACCCGACGACGTCGAGGCCGCGGCCGCCGAGTACCGCCGGCAGCGCGCGGCGATCGCCTCCGCGCGCACGCCCGGAGCGCTGCGCCTCCTCGCCGCGGCCGAGTCCGCCGGGGCGCTGATCGCCGCGGAACTGCACGCCGCGGGACTCCCGTGGAGCGTCGAGACGCACGAGCGCATGCTCGAGGAGCAGCTCGGCACGCGCGTCGCGGGCGGACTGCCGACGCGGGTCGAGCGGGCGGCGGCCGCGGTGCGGGACGCGCTCGGCGATCCGTCCGTCTCGCTCGACTCGCAGCCGCGTCTGCTGCGCGCACTGCACCGCGCGGGGCTGCTCGTCGAGTCGACCAACCGGTGGGAGCTCGCCGAGCACGACCACCCCGCCGTCGCCCCGCTCATCGCCTACAAGAAGCTCATGCGGCTCTACACCGCGAACGGCTGGGCGTGGATGGCCGAGTGGATCCACGACTCCCGCTTCCGCCCGGTGTATGTTCCCGCCGGCGTCGTCACCGGACGCTGGGCGTCGTCGGGCGGGGGAGCGCTGCAGATCCCGCGGCAGTTGCGCACCGCCGTCCGCGCCGACCCGGGCTGGACGCTCGTCACCGCCGACGTCGCGCAGCTCGAACCGCGCGTGCTCGCCGCGATGGCCCGCGACACGGCGCTGGCGGAGGCGGCATCCGGTCGCGATCTGTACGCCGGAATCGTGGATGCCGGAGCCGTCGGCACACGCGCCCAGGCCAAGGTCGCGATGCTCGGTGCCATGTACGGCGCGACGAGCGGCGAGAGCGGACGTCTCGTGCCGCGGCTGCGGCGCACGTTCCCCCGCGCGATGGCGCTCGTCGACGACGCCGCGCGCGTCGGCGAGGAAGGCGGCCGCGTGCAGACGTGGCTCGGCCGCACGTCACCGCCCGCCGGCGAGCTGTGGCGCGCCGTGCAATCTCGGGCCAGCGACGCCGAGGCATCCGGGGTCGACGAGACCCGAGCCCGCCGCGCCGCCCGCGACCGCGGCCGCTTCACCCGCAACTTCGTCGTGCAGGGCACCGCCGCCGAGTGGGCTCTCGCGTGGCTCGCCGACCTGCGCACCCGACTGTCCGCCCTCGCACCCGTGGATGCCACGCGCTCCGCGCCCGCGTCGGGTCCGGCGTTCGCGCGGGTGCCGCACCTGGCGTTCTTCCTGCACGACGAGATCGTCGTGCACACCCCGGTCGAACACGCGGACACCGTCGCCGACGCGGTGCGGGAGTCCGCGGCATCCGCGGGTCGACTGCTGTTCGGGACGTTCCCGATCGACTTCCCCCTCGACCTGCGGATCGGCGAGACGGCCGAGAAGGGCTGATGGTGAGGCCTTCGCTATCGTCGTCGGGTGATCGCTCTTCCGCCCTATCCGAAGCGCGCCTCGAGCGCCGAGGTACGCCAGGTCGCGCCGTCGGCGTATCGGGTCGCCGCCGCAGGCGTGGTGGTCTTGCCCTGTGGCGTCGCGCTGCTGTTGCTCGCCGCGCTCGTGCAGCTCGGGATCTCTACGGCTGACTGGCTCGACGGGATCCGGGGTCTCGTCGTGACGATTCTGTTCTGGTCGGGCGTTGTCGCGGTCGTCATCGGCGTTTCGCTCCTCCAGCAGCCGGCCGAGGTCCGACGCGGGATCGCCCTGAGCCGTTTCGGACGGGAGGCGGGACTGGAGTATGTCCGCTCCGGGGGACCTGTCGAGGCGCGCGGGGTGTTCTTCACCGACGGGGCCGCCGGGCGCACTCCCGTCTATCAGAGTGAATTCGAGCTGCGGAGCGGCCCATCACTGAGCCCCGACCTGCGGTTGGGGGTCGCCACCTTCCGCGGCAACAAGAACGACCCGCGGGGGCCGCGGCCGGTCTTCCGCTTTCTGGAGCTGCGGCTGCCGCGGCCCGTTCCCCACGTGATGATCGACTCTCTGCGCAATGGCCGTCTGCGGGAGGGACCGTCCGCGGTACAGCGTCTGCGGCTGGAGGGCGACGTCGACCGACACTTCGCCGTCTATGCGCCCCGCGGGTACGAGCGCGACGCCCTGCAGCTTCTCACCCCGGACGTGCTGATCTGCCTGATCGACCACGGCCGCGCCTGGGACGTCGAGATCGTCGACGACCGGGTGATCGTGGCATCCACTCGATTCCGGCAGAGACAGGATGCCACCGAGGTACCGGGCCTGCTCCGGTTCGCCCTGCTGCTCGGCGCGGAGCTGCGCACACAGGTTGCGCCGTACACCGATCCCCGGGCGGAGAATCCGCGGACGCAGGTGTCCGCCGCCGGGCGGCGGCTCCGACGACGCTCGATGTGGTGGCAAGCCCTTCTGCTCATCGGCATCATCTTCGGGACACCGGCGCTGATCCTGGGCGTCCTGCTCCTGATCATCGGCTGACCCGCCCCGGGCCGCCGCTTCGCACCCGGATAGACTCGACGGTGCGAATGGGTCGGCTGGACGGTCGCGTCACGGGTTCGCCCGTGCCGAGGAACGTCCGGGCTCCACAGGGCAGGACGGTGGGTAACGCCCACCCGGAGCAATCCGCGAGACAGTGCCACAGAGAGCAGACCGCCCGCGCTTCACGGCGCGGGTAAGGGTGAAAGGGTGGTGTAAGAGACCACCGGGGTCGTGGTGACACGACCCGCGAGGTAAACCTCGTCCGGAGCAAGGCCAGACAGGGGATGACGACGCGGCTCGCCGAGTCCCCGGGTAGGCCGCTGGAGCGGCACGGCAACGTGTCGCCGAGAGAGATGACCGTCCACGGGGCTCACGCCCCCGGACAGAACCCGGCGTACAGGCCGACCCATTCGCGCCCTCGTCAGGAGTCCTGACCCACCCCGAGGCCGATCAGCGCCAACATCCCCTCCAGCCCCGCGGTGGTGCCGGGCCAGTGCCGGGCGACGGCATCCCGTCCGGCGTGCCGGATCGCGTAGCGCAGCACGAGCGCGGCGATCAGCGCGTCGTCGAGCACACCGATCACCGGCAGGAAGTCCGGCACCAGGTCGATGGGCAGCAGCAGGTACACCAGCAGCGCGCCGAGCCAGATGCGCGTGCCCATCGGCACCCCCGGGTCGGCGGCCAGACGCCGCACGAGCCGGACGACGTCGGGGATGAGGCGCAGGATCTCGCGCCAGTCCAGCTCGCGCCCGAGACGGCGGTGCTGCACCACGAGCACCACGATCAGCGCCGCCCACAGCACGGCCAGCCCGCCGACGACGGCGAGAACGACCGCGACCCCGTCGGGCAACAGCGGGTTACTTGACCGCGGGAAGCGCCTCGACCACCGGGACCGCGAGCGACGCCGCGCCGATGATGCCCGCGTTGTTGCGGTGCTTCGCCGGGACGATCGGGGCCCGCAGCTTCAGCATCGGCAGGAACTCCTCGGAGTGCTTCGACACCCCGCCGCCGACGACGATCAGGTCGGGGCTGAAGAGGAACTCGACGTAGTCGTAGTACCACTGCAGACGCTTCGCCCACTTCTCCCACGACAGCTCGTCGCGCTCCATCGCGGAGTAGGCGGCGTAGCCCTCGGCATCCTTCTTGTGCTCGGCACGCTGGAGGTGACCGAGCTCGCTGTTCGGGATGAGGACGCCGTCGTAGATCATCGCGGAGCCGATGCCCGTGCCGAGGGTCGTGAGGATCACAAGGCCGTTCACGCCCTTCGCGGCGCCGTAGCGCACCTCGGCGATGCCGGCGACGTCGGCGTCGTTCGCGAAGTGGATGTCACGCGAGAGGCCCTGCTCGAAGAACTTCTCGGCCTCGAAGCCGATCCACGACGACGAGACGTTCGCGGCCGACAGCGTCTTGCCGTTCTTCACGATCGCGGGGAACGCGACGCCGAGCGGCAGCTCGTCCGGGGCTTCGAGGGTGTGGAGGACCTGCTTCACCGCCTCGAGGACGTCGGCGGGCTCCGCGCCCTTCGGGGTGGAAACCTTCACCCGATCGCTGATGAGCTCACCGGCATCCAGGTCGACGATTCCCGCCTTGATCCCGGTTCCGCCGATGTCCACTCCGACCGCACGCGACGCATTCGTTGCCATGCCCTCCAGCCTAGCCAGGCTGGGGGCCCGGATCAGTAGGATCGGGGGAGCGCCCGTCAGACGTCCGCTACGGAGCCAGACCCACGCAAGGAGCGATCGTGAGCGACGACAACAAGAAGTACTGGTACAACCTCGAGACCGGCCAGGTCGAGCAGGGGTACGAGTCGCCGGCGGTCGATCGCGCGGGTCCCTTCGACACCGCGGAGGAAGCGGCGCGCGCGCCCCAGCTGCTGCAGGAACGTTCGAAGAAGTGGGCCGAGGACGAGGCCCGCGACTCCGACTGGGGATCCGGCTCCGGCCGCTGATCCCGCCCGATCGAAACGAGGATGACGATGGACAAGCAGCGCGATTTCGTCCTGCGGACGATCGAGGAACGCGGCGTGAAGTTCGTGCGCCTGTGGTTCACCGACGTGGTCGGAACCCTGAAGTCGGTGGCGATCGCCCCGGCCGAGGTGGAAGGGGCGTTCAGCGAGGGCCTGGGCTTCGACGGCTCGGCCATCGAGGGTCTGACGCGGTCGTACGAGTCCGACCTGCTCGCGCACCCCGACCCCACGACGTTCCAGATCCTCCCGTGGCGCGGGGAGATCGACCCGACGGCGCGCATGTTCTGCGACATCACGACGCCCGACGGCCAGCCCGCGGTCGCCGACCCGCGGCACGTGCTCAAGCGCACGCTCGCGAAGGCCGCCGACGCCGGGTTCACGTTCTACACGCACCCCGAGATCGAGTTCTACCTGCTGAAGTCGTCGCAGCTCGGCCCCGACGGACGCCCCGAGCCCGTCGACTCCGCCGGCTACTTCGACAACGTCCCCGGCGGCACGGCGCACGACTTCCGTCGTCGCTCGGTGCGGATGCTGGAAGACCTCGGCATCTCCGTCGAGTTCAGCCACCACGAGGGTGGCCCCGGCCAGAACGAGATCGACCTCCGCTACGCCGACGCCCTCACCACGGCCGACAACATCATGACCTTCCGCACGGTCGTGAAGGAGGTCGCGATCGAGCAGGGCGTGTACGCGACGTTCATGCCGAAGCCGCTCAGCGGCCAGCCGGGCAGCGGTATGCACACGCACATGTCGCTGTTCGAGGGCGACATGAACGCGTTCTACGAAGAGGGCGGCCAGTACCAGCTGTCGAAGGTGGGCCGTCACTTCATCGCCGGCCTCCTGCGTCACGCCAACGAGATCTCGGCCGTGACGAACCAGTTCGTCAACTCGTACAAGCGCCTGTGGGGCGGCGACGAGGCTCCGAGCTTCATCTGCTGGGGTCACAACAACCGCTCCGCGCTCGTCCGCGTTCCGCTGTACAAGCCCAACAAGGGCCAATCGACGCGGGTCGAGTACCGTGCGCTCGACTCCGCCGCGAACCCCTACCTGTCGTACGCGCTCATGCTCGCGGCCGGCCTCAAGGGCATCGAAGAGGGCTACGAGCTGCCGCCCGAGGCGGAGGACAACGTGTGGTCGCTGTCCGACGCCGAGCGTCGCGCGCTCGGTTACGCACCGCTCCCGGCGAGCCTCGACCACGCCCTTGGGTACCTCGAGGAGTCCGAGCTCGTCGCCGAGACGCTGGGGGAGCAGGTCTTCAAGTACGTGCTCCTGAACAAGCGTCGCGAGTGGCAGCAGTACCGCGCGCAGGTCACGCCCTTCGAGCTGCAGAGCAACCTCGAGGCGCTCTGACCGCGCCGTGGTGATCTCGGGCGATCGATCGACGGCGCTCACCGCCCTGGCCCGCACCGGCTTCTCGCGTCTCGCGGAAGCCGATGCGGGCTTGGGCGAGCTCGAACAGCTCACGGGCGCCGAGCGGGCGGATGCCATGGACCTGGCGCACCGCGTCGCCGATCCGGATCGGGCGCTTTCGGCGCTCGTGCAGATCGCCCGACGGGATGCCGCTGCCGTCCGCGCCGCGGCCGCCGACGCGGGCACGTGGCGCGCGCTGTGGGACATCGTGGGGGCATCCGACGGATTCGCGGAGTTCTACCTCCGGCATCCGGACGAGATCGCCCACCTCGCCGGCGCGGGTCTGACCGTGCCCGACGAGCCGTCCATGCGCGCCGAGCTATTAGCATCCGTCGGTGAGGAAGACGGCTTCGCCGCCGATGCAACGGATGCCGCGTGGGTGGCGCTGCGCGTGCGGTACCGCCGCCTGCTCGCGAGGATCGCCGCGTACGACCTCGGCCAGGAGGACTCGGCCGCGGCGATCGACATCGTGTCCGCGGCCCTGGCCGACCTCGCGGGTGCCGCGCTCGAGGCATCGCTGGCCGTGGCCCGCTCGCGCGTGTCGGGCACCGGCCCCGGCACGTTCCCGCGCGAGCAGGTCGCCGCGACGCGTTTCGCCATCATCGCGATGGGCAAGACCGGGGCGCGCGAACTCAACTACGTGAGCGACGTGGACGTCATCTTCGTCGGCGGCAGCGCCGACGAGGAGGTCGTGTCCGAGGCGCGCGCGATCGACATCGGCACCCGCCTCGCGGTGCAGACGATGCGGGGCATCTCCGGTCCCGAGATCGAGCCGCCGCTGTGGGAGGTCGACCCGAACCTCCGCCCCGAGGGGAAGCAGGGCGCGCTCGTCCGCAGCCTCGGCGCCCACGAGCAGTACTACGCCCGCTGGGCGAAGAGCTGGGAGTTCCAGGCGCTGCTGAAGGCCCGCGCTATCGCCGGCGACCCGGCCCTCGGGGCCGAGTACATCGCCGCGGTGCAGCCGCTGGTGTGGCACAGCGCCGCGCGCGAGAACTTCGTCGAGGGCGTCCAGCGCATGCGCGAACGCGTCACCGAGCACATCCCCGCGGCCGAGATCAACCGGCAGGTGAAGCTCGGGCCAGGTGGCATCCGGGATGTCGAGTTCACCGTGCAGCTGCTGCAGCTCGTGCACGGACTCACCGACGACCGCATCCGCCAGCGCGGCACGCTCGAGGCCCTCGACGCGCTGGTCGCCGAGGGGTACATCGGCCGCAGCGAGGCCGAGGCCTTCGGCCGCGACTACCGCCTGCTGCGACTCATCGAGCACCGGCTGCAGCTCCGCGGCCTCCGTCGCACCGCACTGCTGCCCGAGAAGGAGGACGACCTCCGCGTCCTCGCGCGCGCCACCGGACTCGCGGACTCCGCCGCGGGCGTGCAGGCCGCGTGGGAGAGCATCAAGCGCGAGGTCCGTGACATCCACGTCCGCCTCTTCTACCGGCCGCTGCTGTCGGCCGTGGCCGCGCTGCCCGAGGGGGAGCGGTCGCTCTCGACCGAGCAGGCGCGCGACCGTCTCGCGGCGATCGGCTTCCGCGACCCGGCCGGCGCCCTGCGGCACATCGCGGCGCTCACCAGCGGCCTGAGCCGCAAGGCGACGATCCAGCGGCACCTCATGCCGATCATGATCCGGTGGTTCGCCGACGGCGTCGACCCCGACTACGGCCTGCTCGTGTTCCGCCGCATCAGCGAACGGCTCGGCAACACCCCGTGGTTCCTGCGGATGCTGCGTGACTCCGCGGGCGCCGCCGAAAGCCTCACCCGCGTGCTGTCGGGCTCGCGCTACATCGGCGAGCTGATGGAGTGGATCCCCGAGTCGGTCGCGTGGCTCGACGACGACGCGCTGCTGCGACCCCGCTCCGGCGCCGCGCTACAGGAGGAGGCTCGGGCGATCCAGACGCGCTGGGACGACATCGAGGGTGCCATGCGGTCGGTGCGGGCGCTCCGCCGCCGCGAGATGCTCCGCATCGCCATGGCCGCGGTGCTCGAGGTCGTGTCGCTCGAAGAGCTGTCGGATGCCCTCACGACGATCACCGAGGTGACGATCCAGGCGACGCTCCGCGCGGTGCGCCGCGAGGTCGTTCCGCCCGAGGACGACGCCCTCGACTTCTCGATCATCGCGATGGGACGCTTCGGCGGACGCGAGATCGGGTTCGGGTCGGATGCCGATGTGATGTACGTCTATCGCGCGAACGGCGTCGACCCGCAGCGCGCGAGCAGCCTCGCGCTGAAGATCGTGGCCGGGCTGCGCGAGCACTCCGAGGACCACCGACTTCCGCTCGACCTCGACGCCGATCTGCGCCCCGAGGGACGCAGCGGCCCCCTCGCGCGCTCGCTCGACGCGTACGCCGAGTACTACCGCCGGTGGTCGCTGTCGTGGGAGGCGCAGGCGCTGCTGCGCGCCCGCGGTGTCGCGGGGAGCGTCAAGCTCATCGCCGACTTCATCGCCCTCGCCGACGACGTGCGGTACCCCGCGACCGCCGACCCGAACGGGCTCCGCGAGATCCGCCGGATCAAGGCCCGTGTCGAGAACGAACGGCTCCCGCAGGGCGCCGACCCCGCGCGCCACCTGAAACTCGGCCCCGGCTCGATCAGCGACGTCGAGTGGCTCGTGCAGATCCTCCAGCTGCAGCACGCGCGCGCGATCCCGGCGTTGCGTACGACGTCGACGCTGGGCGCGCTGGGTGCCGCGGTGGAGGCCGACCTCATCGCTCCGGACGCGGCGGAGAAGCTCGCGGCATCCTGGCACCTGGCGAGCCGACTGCGGTCGGCCAACACCCTGCTGTCGGGGCAGACGAGCGACGTGCTGCCCGCCGACCGTGCCCGCCTCGACGGCATCGGACGGATTCTCGAGTACCCGCCCCACTCGGCCACCCAGGTCGAAGAGGACTACCTCGGCGCCACGCGGCGCGCCCGCCGCGTGTTCGAGAAGCTCTTCTACGGGTGATCCGGTTCAGGATGCCAGCAGTCGCTCCCGCACCTCGCGACGCAGCACCTTGCCGATGAGGGACCGTGGCAGGTCGTCGACGACGACCACGCGACGCGGCACCTTGTAGGCCGCGAGCCGCGACTTGCAGTAGTCGCGGATCGCCTCGGGCTCGATCTGCACGCCGTCGCGCACCACGATCGCGGCGGCGACGTCCTCTCCGCCGCGCGGCTTCGGAAGAGCGACGACCGCGGCGCCCTCGATGTCGGGGTGCGACACCAGCACGTCTTCCACCTCGCTGGGCGAGACGTTGAAACCGCCGGTGATGATGATCTCCTTCAGCCGGTCGACGATCGTGACGAAGCCGTCGGCCGAGACCGAGGCGATGTCGCCGGTGCGCAGCCAGCCGCCGTCGAGGAGCGTCGCGGCGGTATCGGCGGGACGGTTCCAGTACCCCTGGAACACCTGCGGCCCGCGCAGGAGCAGCTCGCCGGCCTCGCCGAGCGGGAGGTCCTTCTCGGGGTCGGACGGGTCGACCACCCGGATGTCGGTGCTCGGGAACGGCACACCCACCGTGCCGGGGCGCCGCGACGGTCCGATCGGGTTGCCGACCGCCACCGGTGACGACTCGGTCATGCCGTACCCCTCGACCAGCAGACCGCCCGTGGCCGCCTCCCACCGGTCGACGGTGGCGACCGGCAGGCTCATGGCACCCGAGATCGCGAAGCGGACGGTCGACAGGTCGAGCGTCCCGCGGGAGGCGGCGCGCGCGAGCTGGTCGTAGATCGGGGGAACGGCCGGCAGGAACGTCGGCGGGCTCTTCTTGACGGCGGATGCCACGAGGTCGAGGTCGTACTTCGGGAACAGCACGAGCTTCGCGCCGATGCTCATCGCGAACGTCAGGCAGAGCGTCAGCCCGTACGCGTGGAACAGGGGGAGCACGCCGTAGAACGTCTCCTCGCCGTCGTGGAGGCCCGGCACCCACGCGCGGCCCTGCATCGCGTTGGCGCGGAGGTTCGCGTGCGTGAGGACGGCGCCCTTGGGACTCCCGGTCGTGCCGCTGGTGTACTGCAGCAGCGCGATGTCGCCGAGAAGCGGACCGTGGTGCTTCCGCGAAAGCTTTCCGTGGGTGAGCAGCGCGTCCCACGGCTTCGGGCGCTTCGACGTCGGAGTGGCCGTCAGCTGGGCACGGGACTCGCGCGCCTTCTTCACCGGGAGCTTCAACGCGAGACGGGTACCGAAGGGCATCGCCCGCGTGATGTCGACGCTCACGATGTGCTCGAGCGCCAGATCGGACGGGAAGTCGGCGACCAGGTCGGCGACCTTGTCCCACACGATCGCGAACTTCGCGCCGTGATCCTCGAACTGGTGCCGCAGCTCACGGGCGGTGTAGAGCGGGTTGTGCTCGATGACGATCGCGCCGAGCCGCAGCGCGGCGTAGAACGCGACCACGTGCTGCGGGCAGTTCGGCAGCACGAGCGCGACGCGGTCGCCCGCCTTGACCCCGAGTCGGCGCAGCCCCTCGGCCGCGCGGATGATCTGGTCGCCGAGCTCGCGGTAGGTGGTCTGCGCGCCGAAGAACTCCAGCGCGACGCTCTTGCCGTAACGGTGAACCGAGTCCGCGATCATCTCGGGCAGCGTCTGCGAGGGCTCGTCGATGTCGTGCGGCACGCCTTCGGCGTACGAGCTCAGCCACGGACGCGACGCGTAGGGGGAGGTCATGGCATCCATCCTTCCCGACTCCACCGACACGTCCGCTGTGCGGATGCCGGGAACGCGGGCCTTTCCCGTCGCGGGGGAGCGGCCTACCCTGTCGGCATGTGCCGCAACATCGTGCCGCTCCACAACTTCGCGCCGCCCGCGACCGACGACGAGTGCCACGACGCGGCGCTGCAGTTCGTCCGCAAGATTTCGGGGACGACGAAGCCCTCACGCGCGAATCAGGAAGTGTTCGACCGCGCCGTGGAGGAGATCGCCGAGGCCACCCGCCGGCTGCTCGACGAACTCGTCACAACGGCTCCGCCCAAGACGCGTGAGGTCGAGGCGGCGAAACGGCAAGCCCGATCGGCGGACCGCTACGAGGCGATCCGCGTGTTCCAGGAGCAGAAGCGCGCCGCGCGCTCGGCATCCTGAGCCGTCTCACCCCTCGTCGAAGCGCTCGAACAGGGGAGTGGCATCCGGACTCTCCAGATCCGGGATGCCGTCGTCACGCGGCACCGCGGTGAGCGGGCCGCGCAGCTGGTCGAGGAGCGCGCCGGCATCTCCGGGCTCGCACGTGGAGGTCGCGCGCAGTTCCAGCACGTCGATCGTGCCCTCGGCCGGATTCGCCGGAACCATGTCGACATCCAGACGCGACACCTTCGCCTCAGGTTTACCCGCAACGATCACGATGTTCTCGATTCCCTCGCCGTACGTCGGCATCGGCGCGAGTTGCCACCCGTTTTCAGACAACCACGAGCGGAGTTCCTCCATCCGCTGGGGCCCCTGACCATCGAACGAGAAACCGTCCGGCAGATTGCGCCGCAGGAAGAATTCGTATCCCTGGTCGCACCGCTGCGGGGTGTCGCCGAATTCGGCGACCCCCACTCGCCGTCAAAGATCTAGTTCTGCACCTCCGCGACGGTCGCCTTGAATTCGAGGTTCACCGCCCGGGCTTCGGCGAACGCCTGCTCGGACCCGGCGACGGGCTTCGTCGTTGATCATCCGGAGATCAGACCCTGAAGTACAGCTCGTACGAATTCGGGGCGAGCGGGTGGTGATGGCCGATGCTGTCAGGCGCGGAATCAGGCGGACTTCGTTTTGTCTGCTGATGGTGGCTTTCGGAACGAAATGGGGGTTCTGCGAAGTTTCAGCGGACTGTCCGTCATCCGATCAATTGAACTCGGCGTCGACCCAGACCTCGAGATCTGACCGTCGGTAGCGGACCAGCTTGCCGCGACGCACAAAGCACGGTCCTTCACCAGCAGATCGCCAGATCCTCAGCGTATGCGGGCTGAGACCCAGGCGCGCTGCAGCCGCCTCCGTGGTGAGCAGGATCGCATCAATGGGCGCAGCAGAGTCGACCTCCGCTGGCTGGGATTGCGCCTCTGCCCGTCGTTCCTCCTTCGCGCGGAGAGCCGCGTCGTAGTCCTGCTGCTCGATCGCGTCACGCATGATGAGCGCCGCAGCGCGGAGTCTCTCGGCGGGGGTCATGTCCTGGATTCTCATGCCCGCCACGATCCCACGCCCAAATAGAGGAGGTCACGATTCACGACCCCCTCAGGCGCGATGCGGGGATGCAAGATGTGCACTCCCTCATCGCGCACGGGGGTCCGAGATAGCTCGGACACCCGGTGTCATGGCTCCGAATCACCGGACATCCCGTGAATGCGCGTCACGCGCGCTAGCCTCGGCTCCATGAGTGCTCACATCGAGGCGTGGATCATCCGAGCGCAAGGTACGGGAAGCGCTACGCGTGCAACGGACGACCCCACCTTTCCCTGGGCGTGGGGTGAAGCAATCGCCGTACTCCCAGGGGACGCAACGGCCGCCGAGCGCGCGGCAGCACTCTCTGCGGTGGTACAGACGTCGCATTTCGCCTCGGGTGACCGCAGTGACGTCGAGCAGTTCATCGATCGCTCGTCCTACTTCTCTTCGCAGGTGCGGGGCGCCCACGTTGACGCACTGCACCCATACCTCGCAGCGATTCCCGTCCGTAATCTTCGCTACGTCCAGGCGTCAGCCGGTGAAATGCGAGGGCACTTCGACTACGACGTAATCCCGGCGCGAGAGCTCTAGGCCCCGAATTCTGCCTGCTGAGGTCAAGTCCCTCAGCCTCTCGGACGGGTGACGCCCACCCGTGGGTTTCTGGGTAGGAAACCCGGCAGGGCGCGTCTCAGGGGCCGTCGCACCCCCGCTCCCCGCCGTCCGCCTCAATCCAGGCGATTACGTCCGAGCGGGCGCAACTGTAGAGACTCGTTTTGGGTAGAAGACGCGGGATCCGACCCCGGGCCTCCTTGCGACAACGCGCAAGCGTCTTCGTGGATACGTCGAGGAAGCTCACGAGCCGAGGCGGAGACAGCATTGGGGGCAGCTCGTCGTACTCTTCCATGCAGCCAGCGTGCCATCATCCCGCCCGCGGGCGTTGTCGGCGAGCGGACTCTCGAACAGCTCGGGCGTGTTGCACGCATATGCCAGCTTTATGCGTGCTAGGTTCATGGATGCACGCATTTGGCGAGTGGAATCGAAAGGCGAGCGCATGACGACTGAGATAGTCGAGACGGACATCATGGGCAGAGCGATCGGCGGAAAGGCCCGTGCGGCAAAGCTCACGGCTGAGCAACGCTCGGCCGCCTCCGCTAAGGCCGCGGCTGCAAGATGGGCCAACGAAGGTGAGGTTCGCGAGGTTCTCGCCGGTTCGCCGGACAGCCCGCTGATCATCGGTGATATCGCGATCGAGTGCTACGTGTTGAATGACGACACGCGCGTTATCACGCAGGCGAGCATGCTTCGGGCACTCGGGCGGTCGGTTCGCGTCCCCGGCGCCGAGGGTGCCGACGAATCGCTGCCGCCTATCCTCCGAGCCAAGTCGATCCGGCCCTACGTCGATGGGGTCATCGAGCAGGCTCAACCGATCGCATTCAAGCTACCGAACGGAGTCCGCGCGAACGGCTACCGGGCCGACCTCCTACCGACAATCTGCGAGATCTACCTCGCGGCCCGCGCTGACAAGGCGCTCCCTCCGAACCAGGCCCACATCGCGCGCCAGGCTGAGATCCTGGTCCGCGCGCTCGCACACGTCGGAATCATCGCGCTCGTCGACGAGGCCACGGGCTACCAAGAGATCCGCACCAAGGACGCCTTGGCGCAGATCCTTGAGGCATTCGTGGCTCGCGAACTGCAACCCTGGGTCAAGACGTTCACACCCGACTACTACCGCGAGATGTTCCGGCTCCGCGGCGTTCCCTACGATCCGGCCTCCGTGCACCGCCCACAGTACTTCGGCGCGTTGACGAACGACATCGTCTACGACCGGTTGGCTCCCGGCGTCAAAGAGGAGCTCAAGGCCGCACAGAAGAAGGCCGAGAAGTCGGGCCGGATGTTCCAGCATTTGACGCAGAGCATCGGATACCCCAAGCTGCGGGAGCACCTCGGCTCGGTGCTCACCCTCATGAAGCTCTCGGACGACTGGGGTGAGTTCAAAGCCAAGCTCGACCGCATCCACCCGTCGTACAAAAACCCCAAGTCGCCTCTATGGACAGACCTCTCTGATTTTGGTCTATGACATCAACGAGAATGCCCCCAGATCAACCGCCGCGAGTGGGCACCCTGGGGGCGTTCTCGTGCATAGGAGCAAAATCGGTTTGAGCACTCCGCCGATCGAAACGACCTCATCAAGCGATCGAGATGACGCACACGATAACGCCGGGGCGAGAGGGGTGATGACGGGCTATCTCGCCCCGCTAGGTCGGACGCCCCATGTACCGTGCGGGCCATGACAAACCCCCGACACCATCGAGCCCCACGAGCACCTCTACAGCGCCATCAAGTCACTGGACGGCTGGTACTACCTGCTCGAGCGGGCCGAGGAACTCGTGAACGAAGGCCGCGGCGCACGATCCATCGGCGCGCTTATCTCATCCATCCTCCTTGCCGGCGGCGAGGCCAACGTCCCGCTCGCTGTCACAGGCAAGGCCGATGCGAACGACGGCAGCGGGGACCTGCTAGTGATCTATCCGGACATCATCGTCACGGTGACGGCCTCGGACCTCCACGCCAACACCGCCAGCATCACTACTCGCCTAATCCCCGCTGCCGCTGCCACCGACCTGCAGGTCGAGACGAAGCACAGCTACTACGACGGCACCAGCCAGTTCAGCCGCACCCGAGGATTCGCCTTCACCTTTGCGGTAGGACGGGAGACCTTCAGGCTGGAGGCATCCCGCTTCGGATACCGCCCCGGCCCTCTCGTCGGCGAGGACGCGATGTACGCGGCGTTCCGGTCCATCCGTGATCGCGCCGCAGCGACGGGCGCATAGGCGATCACGCGTTAAGACGAGCATGGAAAGCGTCGCGGTGCCCGACACGGACGCCACATCGCGCGTGACTGTCGCCGCAGAACTCGTCAGCCCACCCGCACCACCGTGACCGAGGGGAGGGCGAGCGGCCCAGGCAGCGGGATTCGAACCCGCGGACGTGCTACACACGTCACCGACTTATCAGGCCGGCGCCTTAGGCCGCTCGAGCCATGCCTCCGTGGGCGTCTGCGCGGTGGGTGTAGCCCGTTGGTCCGCCGACGTGTCCGACGCCCGAGGGCGCGGATCTTCATCTTCACAGAACGAGCCGAGAACAGCAAAAGAGCCCGTCAGCGAAACGGCTGACGGGCTCTTGAGGAGATTCTGCGGACTAGACGCGGACCAGAGACCCGTTCTGCCCCGGAATCCCGGTGCCGGAGATCAGACCCCGAAGTACAGCTCGTACTCGAAGGGGTGCGGGCGCTGGGCCAGCGGCTGGATCTCGTTCTCGATCTTGTACTCGATCCAGGTGTCGATGAGCTCCTGGGTGAAGACGCCACCGGCGAGCAGGAACTCGTGGTCGGCGCGGAGAGCCTCGAGCGAGTCGAGCAGCGAGTTCGGAACCTGAGGAATGTTCTTGGCCTCCTCGGCGGGAAGCTCGTACAGGTCCTTGTCGACGGGCTCGTGCGGCTCGATGCGGTTCTTGATGCCGTCGATGCCGGCCATCAGCTGCGCGGCGAACGCGAGGTACGGGTTGCCCGAGGCGTCCGGCGCGCGGAACTCGATGCGCTTGGCCTTGGGGTTCGTGCCCGTGATCGGGATACGGATGGCCGCGGAGCGGTTACCGGCCGAGTACACCAGGTTGACCGGAGCCTCGAAACCCTTCACCAGACGGTGGTAGCTGTTGAGGGTCGGGTTGGTGAAGGCGAGCACGGCGGGCGCGTGAGCCAGGATGCCACCGATGTACCAGCGCGCGATGTCGGAGAGCCCGCCGTAGCCGGCCTCGTCGTAGAACAGCGGCTTGCCGTCGTTCCACAGCGACTGGTGCGTGTGCATGCCCGAACCGTTGTCACCGAAGAGGGGCTTCGGCATGAAGGTCGCGACCTTGCCCCACTCGAGCGCCGTGTTCTTGACGATGTACTTGAACTTCAGGATGTCGTCGGCCGCGTGCACCATGGTGTCGAAGCGGTAGTTGATCTCGGCCTGACCACCGGTGCCCACCTCGTGGTGAG
>NZ_BADA01000567.1 GCF_000333395.1 Microbacterium sp. B19 | reverse complement strand
ACCGAGGCCTGCGTGGGCCTCTCCCCCGCCGACGGGGCGCTTGAAGTACGCCACCAGGCCGCCTTCGGGGCCGGTGACGACCTGGACGAGCTCCCAGCCCTGCTTGATGTTCTCCTTGTTAAGCAGAAAAGGCTTAGCGCAAGCTTGCGCAGAAACGTTGGATGCGCAGGCAGGCCTGCTGCAGCCGCTCGGTCGAATCGGCATAGGACAGGCGGAAGTTAGGCCCTTGTCCGAAGGCGCTGCCATGCACCAGCGCCACGCCTTCGGCCTGCAACAGCAGCGAGACGAAATCCTCGTCGCTGGCGATGCTGTGGCCATCCTCAGTGCGCTTGCCGATCAGACGCTCGCATGAGGGGAACACATAGAACGCCCCTTCCGGCACCGGGCAATCCAGGCCCTCGGCCTGGTTCAGCATCGACACCACCAGGTCACGCCGCGCCTGGAATACCTTGCGGCTTTCATGGATGTAATCCTGCGGGCCGTTGAGCGCTTCCAGCGCCGCCCATTGCGACACGGAACTGGCGCCGGAGGTGAGCTGGCCCTGGATCTTTTCCATGGCCTTGATCAGCGGCAGCGGACCGGCGGCGTAGCCGATGCGCCAACCTGTCATGGCATAGGCCTTGGAGACGCCATTCATGGTCAGGGTGCGTTCGTAGAGTTCGGGTGCGATCTGGGCCGGCGTGGTGAACTCGAAGTCGCCATAGGTCAGGTGTTCATAGATATCGTCGGAGAGGATCCACACATGCGGATGGCGCTTGAGCACCTCGGCCAGCGCCTCCAGCTCGGCGCGGGTATAGGCCGCACCGCTGGGATTGCAGGGCGAATTGAACATCAGCCATTTGGTGCGCGAGGTAATGGCGGCCTCCAGGGCTTCTGGACCCAGCTTGTAGCCGG
>NZ_BADA01000568.1 GCF_000333395.1 Microbacterium sp. B19 | reverse complement strand
CCGGAATGCTCGCGCGGAGGGTGGGGAGGAGGGCGGTGAGGGTCATGCATCCGGTCTACGCCGCAGGGGGCTGGGCCCCCGCGAAACTGACGTTTTCCGTGCGGCGGGGGCGCGGTTCCTCACGACGGTCTGACCGGGCTCGACGGGCGCGGTGTCGATGGCGCGCCCCAGCTGCCACTGCCCGAGC
>NZ_BADA01000569.1 GCF_000333395.1 Microbacterium sp. B19 | reverse complement strand
CCCCGTCCAGCACAATCGTACGCTCGCGCTACTCGGCGGCCTCCGCGGCGTTCCAGTGCACGAGCACCTCTCGGGGAGTGGATGCCACGGCGTCGCCGAACACGTGCGGGGCCCGGCGCACCATCTTCTCGGTCAGTCCCCGGGCCACGTCGTCGATGTCGAACGGATCCTCCGGGTCGCCCGCGGCGATCTCGGCGTGGAAGAGCACCTGCCACAGCAGGTCGCCGAGCTCCTCCCGCAGGTCGGCGCGCGTGCCGGACTCCACCGCGTCGATCACCTCGGCGCTCTCCTCGACCAGGTACGGCACGAGGTCGCGGTGGTCGATCGTCTGCGTCCACACGCAGCGTTCGCGCACCGCGCGCATCGTCTCAGCCGCCTCGCGCAGCGCGTCGTCGCTCACGGTCCCTCCTCCGGCGGCATCCGTTCACCGCTCGTGCCCCACTATGCCCCCGCCTGCATCCTCGAGCGGCGGACACGACGAAGGAGATTCCGGATGCCGGGATGCCTGGGTCCCCGGAATCCCGGGGGCCCGCCGCCGATTCTCCTGCATTGTGTCGCCAGAGGGATAGCACGTGATCTGGCCGCAACGTGACGCAACTATCCTGGGCCGTGTGCGTGAACTGACCCCGACCGAGGCGATCGACCTCGTGGGCCGCTTCGAAGCCGGCCAAGAGCTTCCCGAGCAGATGCGTGCCGACGTGCGCCTCCTCGGCTCCCTGCTGGGCCGGGTGCTGCGTGAGAGCGGCTCCCCCGGCCTGTACGAGGACGTCGAGGAGCTGCGGACCGCGACGATCCAGGCGTACACCGACGAGACGCCCGAGGCGTTCGAACGGGCCGCCGCGATCGCCGACGGCTTCTCGATCAGCCGCGCCGACGAAGTGGCACGGGCCTTCACGGCCTACTTCCACCTCGTCAACCTCGTCGAGGAGCACCAGCGCGTGCGCGTCCTCCGCGAGCGCGGCGACCGCCCGTCCCGCAGCGGCACCCCCGACACGATCGCCGCGGCCTTCGAGAGCCTGTCGGCCGAGGTCGGCGAGGAGACAGCGCTCGCGCGCCTCCAGGGGCTGCGCTTCCACCCCGTCTTCACGGCCCACCCCACCGAGGCCCGCCGCCGCGCGATCTCGACGAGCATCCGCCGCCTATCCGAGCTGCTCGGCGAGCACGACGACGCCGCCGAGAACGACACCGAGGTCCGCCGCACCGAGCGGCGCATGCTCGAGGAGATCGACACGCTGTGGCGCACGGCCCCGCTCAGACGAGAGAAGCCGTCCCCGGTCGACGAGGTGCGCTCGGTCATGGCCGTCTTCGACGAGACGCTCTACACCGCGGTGCCGCGCGTCTACCGCCGGATCGACGACATCCTCCAGGGCGACGACGCCGGAGCCAAGGCCCCGATCGTGAAGCCCTTCGTGCGCGTCGGCTCCTGGGTCGGCGGCGACCGCGACGGCAACCCGTTCGTCACGGCATCCGTCACCCGCAAGGCCGCCGCGATCGCGAGCGAGCACGTGCTGCTCGGCCTCGAACGGACGACGCAGCGGGTCGGTCGCGGACTGACGCTGGATGCCGAGACCACCCCGCCGAGCGACGCGCTGCTCGCGCTGTGGCACCGCCTGCGCGCCGCCGACGAGGACGCCGCGGCGGAGATCGCCGAGCGCTCCCCCGCGGAGCCGCACCGCCGCATCCTGCTGCTCATCGCGCGGAAGATCGCCGCGACCCGCACCCGCAACGCCGACCTGGCCTACCGCGACCCCGAGCACCTTCTCGCCGACCTGCGGACGGTCCAGGACTCGCTCGTCGCCGCCGGCGCCGCGCGCCAGGCGTACGGCTCTCTGCAGCGGCTCGTGTGGCAGGTCGAGACGTACGGCTTCCACCTCACCGAGCTGGAGGTGCGCCAGCACTCCGCCGTCCACCGCAAGGTGCTCGACGAGCTGCGCGCCGGCGGCGAACGCAGCGAGCTGACCGAAGAGGTCCTCGAGGTCTTCCGCTCGATCGCGTACGTGCAGGAGCGCTTCGGCCCCCGCGCCGCCGGACGCTACATCGTGTCGTTCACCCAGTCCGCGGAAGACCTCGCGAACGTCCACGAACTCGCGTCGTACGCGATGGGTCCCGGCGAGACGCCGCCGGTGCTCGACGTCATCCCGCTGTTCGAGACGTTCGCCGACCTGCAGGCGGCCCCCGGCATCCTGGCCGAGATCGTCGCGCACCCCGCGTTCGTCACCAGACTGGATGCCACCGGCCGCCGCCTCGAGGTCATGCTCGGCTACTCCGACTCGTCGAAGGACGTCGGCCCCGTCGCCGCGAACCTCGCGCTGTACGAGGCGCAGGCGAAGATCTCCACGTGGGCTCAGGCCGAGAACATCGAACTGACGCTCTTCCACGGCCGCGGCGGCGCGCTCGGACGCGGCGGCGGCCCCGCCAACTCCGCGATCCTGGCGCAGCCGCCGCACTCGGTGGACGGCCGCTTCAAGCTCACCGAGCAGGGCGAGGTCATCTTCGCCCGGTACGGCGACCCCGACATCGCGATGCGGCACATCGACCAGGTCGCGGCGGCGGTGCTCACGGCATCCTCCCCCTCGATCGAGACGCGCAACCGCGAGGCGGCCGAGGCGTTCGCCGACGTGGCGGCCACGATGGACGTCGCCTCGCGCGAGCGGTTCTTCGCCCTCGTGAAGGCCCCGGGGTTCGCGCCGTGGTTCGCCACCGTGACCCCGATGGAGGAGCTCGGCCACCTCGCTCTGGGGTCGCGCCCGGCCCGCCGCGGTCTGTCGGTCGAGTCGCTCGAAGACCTCCGGGCGATCCCGTGGGTGTTCTCGGGACGCAGGCGCGCATC
>NZ_BADA01000570.1 GCF_000333395.1 Microbacterium sp. B19 | reverse complement strand
TTCGCGACGCGCTCGCTGCGCGCCGGGGCGCCGGTCTTGATCTGGCCGGCGTTCACGGCGACGGCGAGGTCGGCGATCGTGGTGTCCTCGGTCTCACCCGAACGGTGCGACAGCATCGAGGTGTAGCCCGAACGGGTCGCCAGGGCGATGGCATCCAGGGTCTCGGACAGCGTGCCGATCTGGTTGACCTTCACCAGGAGCGAGTTGGCGACGCCGAGGTCGATGCCCTGCTTCAGGCGCTTGGGGTTGGTGACGAACAGGTCGTCGCCGACGAGCTGGACCTTCGAGCCGATGGTCTCGGTGAGCTTCTTCCAGCCGTCCCAGTCGTCCTCGGCGAGCGCGTCCTCGATCGTGACGATCGGGAAGTTCGCGACGAGGTCGGCGAAGTAGTCGACGAGCTCGTCGACGCTCCACGCCTTGCCCTCGACGGTGTAGACGCCGTCCTTGTAGAACTCGGTGGCGGCCACGTCGAGGCCGACGGCGATGTCCTGACCGGGGGTGAAGCCGGCCTTCTCGATCGCGCGGATCAGGAAGTCGAGGCCCTCGCGGTTGCTGGGCAGGTCGGGCGCGAAGCCGCCCTCGTCGCCGAGACCGGTGTTGTAGCCCGCGGACTTCAGCTCGCCCTTGAGGACGTGGTAGACCTCGGTGCCCCAGCGGAGCGACTCGCTGTAGGTCTCGGCACCGATGGGTGCGAGGAAGAACTCCTGGAAGTCGATGCCGTTGTCGGCGTGCTCGCCACCGTTGATGACGTTGAACAGCGGCACGGGCAGGAGGTGCGCGTTGGGGCCGCCGAGGTAGCGGAACAGGGGCAGGTCGGCGCTGTCGGCGGCGGCCTTGGCGACGGCGAGCGAGACGCCGAGGATGGCGTTGGCGCCGGTGCGCGACTTGTTCTCGGTGCCGTCGGTCTCGATGAGGATCTCGTCGATGATGCGCTGCTCGCTGGCCTCGACACCCTCGATCGCGGGGCCGAGCTCGTCGACGACCGCGGCGACGGCCTTGAGGACGCCCTTGCCGCCGTAACGGCTCTTGTCGCCGTCGCGCAGCTCGTAGGCCTCGAAAGCACCGGTGGACGCGCCGGAGGGGACGGCCGCGCGCTGGACGATTCCGTCGTCGAGGAGCACCTCCACCTCGACGGTCGGGTTACCGCGCGAATCCAGGATCTCGCGCGCGTTGACAGCCTCGATAAGTGCCACGAAGGACTCCTCGTTGGTTCTGGGTGGAAGAGGGCGGAGCGTCGTCGGTCCGGGATCGAGTCTAGTGACCGCGGTCGCCGTCCATGTGGTCGGGATGGGTCCCGGATGCCACGACGTCGGTGAGGATCGCGATCGCGAGGCCGTCCCATCCCTTGCGGTCGAGCGTCTGCAGCGCGGTGGCGTCGAAGCGGGGGTCCTCCCCCAACATCACGACGCCGGCGCGCGCCCCGGCGACCTTCGTGTCCCCGGGCGGCGGATCGGCGACCGCCCCGGCCCGCACGACGTTGTCGAGCACAACGACGGTGCCCGGACGCCCGAGGCGTGCGGCCCAGTCCAGGTACGCGGGGTTCGACTCCTTGTCGGCATCCACGAAGACGAGGTCGAACGGCTCCTCGCCCGCGAGCGTCGGCAGGACGTCGGTGCCGCGGCCCACGCGAATGTCGACGCGGTCGGCGACGCCCGCCCGCTCGAGGTTCGCGCGGGCGATGGCGGCGTTGCTCTCTTCCGCCTCGATCGTGACGACCCGACCGCCGTCGGGGAGCGCTCGCGCGAGCCAGATCGTCGAGTAACCGGCGAGCGTCCCGATCTCGAGCACGCGCCGTGCGCCGCTGATCCGCGCCAGCAGGTGCAGCAGCTTCGCGCTGACCGGTGACACCTCGATCGCGGGGAGCCCGGCCTCTCGCTGCGCGGCGAGCGCGGCATCCAGGATCGGGTCGTCACCGATCAGGGTGGCGGTCAGGAAGCCGTCGACGTCGTCGTGGGTGGGCACTCCCCCAGCCTGACGACGGGAACCGTGCGGGTCAACGGGGTCCGTGCAGGTGCGCCCGGGTCATCTCGTCGTACTCCTCGTCGGACAGGTCGTCGTAGCCCTTCGCCTCGGCCCGGTCGGTGCGCATCCACCGGATCATGAGGATCACCAGGATCGGCACGTCGGCGAACTCGGCGATGAACCAGATGAGATCGCCGGCGAGGTGCTGATCGTGGAGCGTCGAGGGCCACCACGACACCGCCTGCGTGGCATCCGGGATCAGGTCGAGCACCGAGTCGTTCAGGCGCATCAGGAGACCCGGCACGGAGTCGATGAGGAGTTCGACGAACGCGAGCAGGAACTCGATCGCGATGAAGGTGCCGGTGTGGACGGCGCCGAGCGCCATCATCGGCAGCACCATCGCGAGTCCGACGAGCGGCACGACGATCCCGAGGGACGCCTCGATGACGGGGTTCACGCGCAGGATGCCGGCGACCGGCGTGAGGAACAGGCAGAACACCGCGGCGATCACGACGGTGGCGACCATCGCGTTGCCGGTGATCCGGACGAGGCGCGTCGCGAGCAGCCGGTCGAGGCGCGCGCGCCCCCGGTCGCCGGTCGCGAGCGAGTACAGATCGAGCGGGCGGCCGGCCGCGATGCCGGCGGGGACCGCGAAGATCAGCAGCGCGATGCGCGTCGAGAACGCCCACCGAAGCTCGGACGAGTACACCCCGAGGAAGCCCAGTTCGATCACGGCGTAGGGGGCGAGGCCGAGCGCGAAGAAGCCGATCGTGCGGAGCACCGGCCATCTCTCCCCGCGACGCCGCACCCGCACGACCCCGGCGATGTAGAGAGCGGATGCCACGACGAGCACGCCGAGCGGAACGGGCGCGGCGTGCCAGGTGGTGAGGAGAACGGTCAGAGGAGGCGTGCCGTCACGGTAGGCCGGACGGCTATGCGTTTGCCGGGACCGCGGCGGCTCCGGCCGCCCGGCGTCGCGTGCGAAACTCCTGAGTTTTCGGCCGGTTCCGCCGAGCGGCGGCGTCGCCGACCGGCGCATGGCGCGGAACTCAGGAGTTCGGACCGCCGACCGGGGCCGGCGCCGCCTTGAGCGCGGCGAGGACCGCGGGCAGGAGCGCCTCGGCGGTACGGCGGTACCCGAGGGCGCTCGGGTGGAAGCGGTCGACGCTGAACATCTCGTCCGGGCGCTCGGCGAACACCGGTCCGACGGCCCGCGCGAGGGGGACGACGCGGCCTCCGGCGCGGTGCACCGCCGCCGCCTGGGCCGCCGCGAGCTGGCGCGACGACCGCGCGGCGAGGGACCGCAGCGGTTGCGGGATCGCACGCAGCGTCCCGAGGTCGGGGCACGTGCCGACCACCACCGGGACGCCCCCGTCGCGGAGCACGCGCACGATCACCTCGAGCTGCTCTGCGGCACGGGATGCCGGGATGCGGTGCGTCACGTCGTTGCCGCCCACGACGATCACCGCGACGTCGGCTCGGTAGTCCGACGGCACGGCCGCGAGCTGCGCGGCGAGGGCAGAGCTCTCGGACCCGACCACCGCGACCGTCCGCAGGCGCACCGGCCGTCCTTGCGCGCGGGCGATGCCCTTCGCCAGTCGGGCGCCGAGCGTGTCGCGCCGGTGGCCGGCGCCCAGACCCGCCGCGATCGAGTCCCCGAGCAGCAGGAGCTCGACCGGCGGACCGGGATGCTTCTTGCGGCGCCACACGCGGTCGGCATCCAGCGCCTGCTCCCCGAGGGGCTTGCCGATGCGGCGACGCGCGATCGCGGCCTGTCGCGCAATGAGGGTGCGCACCCCCACCGCCGCCGTGCCGAGCACCGCGACCGACGACGCGACGGTGACGGTGATCGGCCGACGCCTGCGCATGGTGTCATTCCACCGCGGCGGGGTGAACGGCGGGTGACGTCCGTTCGGCACGAGGGGGCCGCGCCCGGGGCTCAGGCGTCGGGCTCAGGGCCCGCGCCCGGCTCAGGCGTCGAGCTGCGTCCCCGCGCCCGCTCAGCCCCGGCGCGACGCCACCCCCGCGCGCGCGGCTCAGACCTCGACGCGCCGCCGGCCCCGCGCCCGCAGCACGAGTGCGAGCACGAGCACCGCGACGGCGAGGACGATGTCGAGCGCGAGGCCCGCGAGGAGTTCGTCGCGACCCTCGACGTGCGTGAACGATACGACCCCGCCGATCACGATGACGCCGAATGAGAGGGCGATCTGCTGGGCCGTGCTGAACATGCCGCCCGACAGCCCCGCGGCCCGAACAGGTACCTCGCGCACGACGAGCTGCGTCAGAGGCGAGAAGATCAGCGCCTGGCCTGCGCCCAGGATCACCAGGGCCGGCTGCAGCCACAGACCGATGTCGGAACCCCAGGCGAGCACCACGGTCACCGACATCGCGACGAGCGCCACGAGCTGCAGCCCGACGCCCCACGCCAACGTCGCGTCGCCCAGGCGCGCCTGCACCCGCGCGACCGTGAGCGACACCGCCGCGAACACCACCGCGAACGGCAGCAGCGCCAGGCCCGCCTGCAGCGACGTCATGCCACCCGCCTCCACCGCCCGCGGGAAGACGTAGAGGAGCGCCGAATATCCCGCGAAGAACAGCGCCGCCGACAGCAGACCGAGCTGCAGCGGCCGCAGACGGAGGACGCTCGGGGGCAGCAGCGGCACGCGACCGCTGCGTTCCACGGCATCCTGGTGCCGCCACATCGCCACGAACGCGATCGCGGCGACGAGCAGCACGACGTACACCGGCCACGACCAGCCCCACGCCGGGCCGAAGGTGAGCGCGACGGAGGCGGCCAGGATGCCGATGCCGAGCGCGGCCGTGCCGACGAGGTCGATCGCCACGTGCTCGTGCGACCGACTCCGCGGCGCGAGGGGTGCCAGCGCGATCGCCGCCGCGGCCACCAGCGCCACGACGACGAACACCGCCCGCCAGCCGTCGACCACGCCGAAGCTCGTCGCGGCGAGCGCGCCACCGGCCACCTGGCCGACGGCCGAGCCGATGCCGCCGCTCGCACCGAAGGCCGCGATCGCGCGGGTCCGCGCGGCTCCGCTCGAGGTCGCCTGGATGGTCGCGAGCACCTGCGGGGTGCAGAGCGCCGCTCCCACCCCCTGCACGACACGCGCCACGATGAGCATCCCGACGGAGGGCGCGAACGCGCACGCGACGGCGGAGACGAGGAACAGCCCCATTCCCACCGAGTAGAGGCGGTGACGGCCGAAGCGGTCCCCCAGACGCCCGCCGAGGATGAGCAGCACCGCGAAAGGAATCCCATAGCCGGCGATCACGAGCTCGAGCGAGACGTCGTCGGAACCGAAGCGGTCGCGCAGCGTCGGGAGGATGACGGTGACCGCGTTGAAGGCGAACGTGCCCACGCCGGGGCCGAGGAGGAACCCGATGTAACGCCAGGTGGGGACCGCGGGTGGGAGGGATGCCGGCGGCACGGGCGACGCGCCGGTGGCGGGGTGCGCGGAAGTGGTCATGGTGCCAGCATGGGCGGTACGTGATCCTGGTACCAGGAGTCTCCTCATCCTGGTACTGAGACCACTCCCCTCACCGCTGCCCGTGGTCGCGCAGACACCTATGCTCGCGTCGGAAGGAGACGCCATGACTCGATCGGACGAATCGCGCGCAGAGTTCGCGGCGTTCCTGCGCGGTCGGCGCGCACGGCTGCAGCCGGCCGACGTGGGCCTGCCGGACGGCTCCCGCCGCCGGGTCGCGGGTCTCCGACGCGAGGAAGTCGCGCAGCTCGCCGGCGTCGGCCTGACCTGGTACACGTGGCTCGAGCAGGGCCGCCCGATCGCGGCATCCGCCCAGGTCGTGGGTGCGATCGCGCGAGCTCTGCGGCTCACCGACGACGAGCGCGACCACCTGTTCGCGCTCGCCGACCTCCCCCGTCCCGAGCGCGAAACGCGCGGATGCGTCGACACCCCGCACCTCGACCTGCTCGAGAAGCTGCTCCCGTACCCCGCGGCGCTGCAGACCTCCCGCTTCGAGATCCGCGCCTACAACCGGTCGTACCGGTACCTGTTCGACGACCTCGACGACGTGCCGACCGAGCGGCGGAACTGCGCGGTGCTCATGTTCACCGACGAGACGTGGCAGCGCGCGCACGTCGATCTCGATCACGCGCAACGTCGCACCGCGGCACGGCTGCGTGCGGCCTACGGTAGGCACCACGACGAGCCGTCCTGGCAGAGCTTCATCGCCGATCTCGAGTCCGCCTCGCCCCGATTCGCGGAGCTGTGGAGCCGAGGAGACGTGGGTGGGGAGCGTCACCAGGTCAAGCACCTCCTCAACGATCGCGTCGGCGAACTGCACCTCGAGATGTCGAGCATGTGGGTCGACGAGAGCCTGGGATCCCGCGTGGTGTGGTTCTCCCCCAGGGATGCCGCGACGGCCGCCCGTCTGGAACGGCTGGCGTCCGAACACCCCGATCAGGCCCTGATCAGCGCGGTCGCCTGATCCGCGGCCGAGGGGTCAGCCGAGCGGCTTGATCTCGAGCGACTCGACCGTGCTGTCGGCGCCGACCGTCGCGAAGGACGTGTAGCCGTCGGCACTCGAACGTTCGAGCAGCGCCTTCATGTTCTTCGGGCGCTGCTCGAGACGCACGCGGGCACCGTCCGCGACGAGCGCGGCCTTGATCCGCAGCAGCTGCGTCAGCGGCACGTCGCGATCGTGCACCAGTACGAGGGAGCGGGAGCCCGAGTCGTCGGCATCCTGGAGCAGGTCGACGATCCGCTCGAAGCCGATCGAGAAGCCGACCGCCGGCACCTCCTGTCCGAGGAATCGGCCAATCATGCCGTCGTAGCGACCGCCGCCGCCCAGCGAGTAGTCGACGCTCGGGTGCGCGAGTTCGAAGATCGTGCCCGTGTAGTACCCCATGCCGCGGACCAGGAACGGGTCGAAGCGCAGCGGGGCCTCGGCACCGCGCGCGGCGGCGACCGTGTCGCCGAGGGCGACGAGGTGGTCGACGATCTCGTCCGGGATGCCGGCCGGCAACGCGGCACGGATGCCCGCGGCATCGAAGCCGGCGTCGTCGGCGCTCGGTCGGTCGAGATACCCGGCGAAGGCCTCGACGGCGTCGGGAGTCGCGCCCCGCTCGCGGAGCTCGGCCACGACGCCCGACGGCCCGACCTTGTCCAGCTTGTCGATCGTGATGAGCACGCCGGGGCGCTCGTCCGCGGCGAAGCCGAAGACGTCGAGCATCGCGTCCAGGGCACGACGGTCATTGACCCGGACGATGCCGCCCTCGAGCCCCAGGGCGTCGAGGACATCGAGGCTCGCCGTCATCAGCTCGGCCTCGGCGCGCGCGGACGCGTCGCCGATGATGTCGATGTCGCACTGCACGAACTGGCGGTAGCGCCCCTTCTGCGGCCGCTCCGCCCGCCACACGGGCGCCATCTGGATCGCGCGGAACACCGTCGGCAACTGCGCGCGGTTCGTCGCGTAGAACCGGGCGAGCGGCACGGTCAGGTCGTACCGCAGACCCAGGTCGGCGAGCGCGGCAGGATCCTCGGCCGCGGCGCGGATCGCCTCGGCATCCATCCCCCGCTTGAGGATGCTGAACGAGAGCTTCTCGTTGTCGCCGCCCATGCCGGCGTGCAGCCGCGAGTACTCCTCCATGACGGGCGTCTCGATCTCGTCGAAGCCGTGCGCGCGGTAGCGCTCGCGGATCACGGCGAGCACGCGCTCGCGTCGGGCCTTGTCAGCGGGGAGGAAGTCGCGCATACCGCGCGGCGGGTTCACGGATGCCACGGTCCCATTGTTCCAGGCTCGCGCGCGGCGGCCGCGCGTGCTGCGCCCGTCGCCCACGATCCGGCCGAGCGCTCACGGTGCGGACGACCCGGACGTGGGCGCTCGACCGGATCGTGAGCTCTCGCGGCGGCTACTCGGCGGCGCGCACCTCGTCCGACAGACGGCGCACGCGTTCGCGGAGGGCGCGGTCGGCATCCCAGCCGTGTTCGCG
>NZ_BADA01000571.1 GCF_000333395.1 Microbacterium sp. B19 | reverse complement strand
GACGATCGCGAGCCTGACGATCCCGAAGAAAGCCGACGCGAAGGACTGACCGCCGCGGCGCTGCCGTCGTGTGTCCCAGGATGTGCGGGTTTCGGCGGTGGTTTCTGCACGAAGTGGGACACGACGTCGCGCGGCGCGCGCTATCGCTGCGGCGTGTCCCACTATGTGCGGGTTTCGGCGGTGATTCCTGCGCGAAGTGGGTGGACAGCAGTTGCGCGTCCGGCGCGACGCCGATCATGCCCGTCTGGTCGCCCGTGCCGCGCGACGCGGCGAGCGAGGCGACCCAGCTGCCGTGATTGGCGTCCACCGCGCCGACCGGCGTGCGCCCGTCGGCCGCTCCCACGCCGGAGACGTCGGTGCCGCCGGCGACGGCGCCCGTGAACTCCACCGGCCCGCGGGCGATCCCGGTGTCGATGATCGCGATCTTCTGGCCCGCGCCGCGCGTCGTCTTCCACGCCTCGCGGATGCCGTACTGATCGAGCCAATACTCCGCGGCGCGGGTGGGATCGGTGGACTGCTGCGGATTCGGGGCTGGGGTCGCCGCCGCGCCCGTCAGCAGCACCGCGCCCAGGACGACGGATGCCACGGCCGCGACGACGCGTCTCATCCGCCCGCCCCGGGGGTCTCGCATTCGCAGCGCTCGGGCGACCACGTGCCCCGCGCGAGGGCGCGGTCGCCGATCGGATTGACTCCCGGACCGGCCGCGAGCGCGTGCCCGGCGAGAGCATGCAGGCACTTCACGCGCGTCGGCATCCCGCCCGCTGAGATCCCGGCGATCTCTTCCGGCTCGCCGTAGGCCGCGCGGTCGCGCAGATACGCCTCGTGCGCGGCCAGGTAGGCCGCGCGCAGGTCGTCGTCGGCGGCGAGCTCGTCGGAGAACTCCTTCATGACGTGCCCGGCCTCGAGCACCGACATCGCCGCCGTCGCTGCGGGGTGCGTCAGGTAGTAGAAGGTGGGGAACGGGCTGCCGTCGTCGAGACGGGGCGACGTCGCCACCACGGTCGGGTTCCCGCACACGCAGCGCGCCGCGATGCCGATCACCCCGCGCGGAACACGTCCGAGCTGCGACCGCAGCACGTCGAGATCGGCGTCGGAGGCGGGGGGAAATGGCGGCGTAGTCATCGGTTCCAGGGTACCCGCCGCCCCCGACACGCTCGGTCGGGAGCCTCGATCAGGGGGTGGGCGCGGGGTCGGGGACGCCGATGGCCGGTGCCGCCACCTGCGCCGCACCGGCCGAGGTCACCGACCGCACGAGCTGCGACATCCAGTCGGTGCGCGTCTGGCCGACGTCCTGCGAGACGTCCTGCTGCTCCTGCGGAGCCTGCGACGCGGGAAGGTCGTCATCGATGAGGTACACGACCTCGCCGGGCATCGTGTAGAAAAGCCGCTCGCGCGCCTGGGTCGTGATGTACGCGGGGTCGGACCAGCGCTCGCGCTGCGATCGGAGGTCGGCGACCTCGTTCTGGCTCAGGGCGACGGCGCTCTGCAGCGCCTGGATCTGCTGGCGCTGGTTCATGTACGTGCCGACCGTGGGCACGAGCACGAACGTCCCGAGCACGACCAGCCCGAGCATGATCACGACGAACCCCGAGATGCGCAGTCCCCCGAGCCACTCCCGGACGTCGACGCGCGGCGCCCGCGCCCGGGCGGAGCGGACCGGTTCCCGCTTCACGGGGTCTTCGGAG
>NZ_BADA01000572.1 GCF_000333395.1 Microbacterium sp. B19 | reverse complement strand
CGGGTGCGCGTCACGATGTCGTCGGGCAGCGCCGGCGGCTCGCCCTGCTTGTCCCAGTGCGCGGCGAGCCAGTTGCGGACGATCTGCTTGTCGAAGCTCGCCATGCGCTCCGCGGGGGTGGTGCCGGTGCGCCAGGCCTCGGCATCCCAGTACCGGGACGAGTCCG
>NZ_BADA01000573.1 GCF_000333395.1 Microbacterium sp. B19 | reverse complement strand
TGATGAGCCCGCGCCCCGGGCGCATCACCGAGGTGATCGAAACCCGCCCCGGACGCCCGCGCGACGAGGCCCTCCGCGAATCGCCCGAGTACTTCAC
>NZ_BADA01000574.1 GCF_000333395.1 Microbacterium sp. B19 | reverse complement strand
CGAGTTCATCGACACCTCGATCTCGTTCTGATTCCCTTGGTGATGACGTGCACGAGAGCCATGCCGTGGCCCCGCCCGAGGTCGTACTCCTCCTTGAGCCACTCCAGGATCGGGGTCGCCTTCGTGCCCGGGCCGAACCCGCGCTCCTGCGCGAGGTCGATGAGCTGGCGCGGGGTGAGTCCGGTCTTCTTCTCGACCGCATCGAGGTAGGCCTGGAACGACATCGATTCTCCTGTGGGCGGCGGTGAGTGAGGGCGGTGCTCGGGGTCAGGTTAGCGGGGAGGCGCGATAGCGTCGAGGGATGGTCGTCACGTTTCACCGCGCGCCCGTCGCAGCGATCACCCCGCTCACCTTGTACCGCCTGCTGTGGCTGCGAGTGAGCGTCTTCGTGGTCGAGCAGGAGGCGGCCTACCCCGAGATCGACGGCCGCGACATCGAGTCCGGGCCGTCGTACACGGTGCTGGTGGCTGTGCTCATTCCCTCATCCTCATCACGCCGTTCGGACGCCGCAGCGCGGCGGGCACGATCGGTGGATGGATCCGCGAATCCGGCCACGGGGGAGGAAGGGCCGATCGTCCGGCGTTTCGTGCAATCCCGCGAAACTCGGGCCCGCTGCGCACCATCCACGGGTGCCCGGCTTAGTCTGGCAGGTGTGTGGCGAGCTGAGGA
>NZ_BADA01000575.1 GCF_000333395.1 Microbacterium sp. B19 | reverse complement strand
CCCGGACACGTCGACTTCACGGTCGAGGTCGAGCGTTCGCTGCGCGTGCTCGACGGTGCCGTCGCCGTCTTCGACGGCAAGGAGGGCGTCGAGCCCCAGTCCGAGACGGTGTGGCGTCAGGCCGACAAGTACGACGTCCCCCGCATCTGCTTCGTCAACAAGATGGACAAGCTGGGCGCCGACTTCTACTTCACGGTCGACACGATCGTGAACCGCCTGAAGGCCAAGCCGCTCGTCATCCAGCTCCCCATCTCGGCGCGCAGTTCGTCGTCTGGGAGTACGCGACCGCGATCGCGGGCCGCCTCCTCGGGATCGACCCGTTCGACCAGCCCGACGTGGAGTCGGCGAAGGTCGCCGCGCGCGGTCTCCTCGACGCGCGCCCGGAGCCGACGGAG
>NZ_BADA01000576.1 GCF_000333395.1 Microbacterium sp. B19 | reverse complement strand
TGCGCCAGTATTCCGGGGGGAAGGTATGGCACAGGTCGCGCACGGCATCGCGCAGGTCGGCATGGGTATCGGGGACGGACTGGTGCAACATGAAGGCAACTCCAAAATGATTTATATCGTTTCAAGCCAGGATGGCCTCGGCCTGCATGGCCAGTTCGCCACGCTCGTTCTGCGCCCACAGCGCCACGCTGCGGCCATCGGCGGCGGGTTGCCCGCACAGCGTGAAGGCGTCGATATCGAACAGGCTGCCCACGGCCCGGAAATTGAACTCGCGCAAGACCGCCTGCGGCATCTCGCGCGCCAGCAGGTCGGCCAGCAAGGTGGCAATCAGCGGCCCATGCACGATCAGGCCCGGATACCCTTCCACGCCGGTGACGACTCTAGAGGTCCCCGGTCCGAGCT